>NZ_JBYVMF010000008.1:0-221604 GCF_058145095.1 Pseudomonas sp. MDV22-iso1 | reverse complement strand
CGAAACCCCTGTTTGCTAACGCGAACAGGGGTTTTGTTTTGTCCGCAGGAAAGTGGCCGCAGCATCACCTTATAGCCTTCAAGCTGTCACCGCCTGCCGACAATGCTAAGGTCTGCCCCTAGCATTTGTATTTTTCCAAGGAAGCCTTTATGCCGGACGCGACGTCCCTCAATGCTGGTTTTATGGTGGTTCATGGGAACCGCCTCGACGAGTTGCGCAGCTTGGTTGTGAGCTGGATGCGACGTTACCCGTTGGCTCCCTTGGAAAACGAAATAGCCCTGGTACAAAGCAACGGCATCGCCCAATGGCTGAAGCTGGCGTTGGCTGAAGACCCTGAAGAAGATGATATGGGTGGCTGCGGAATCGCCGCTGCGATTGACGTGCAGCTCCCCGGCAGCTTTATGTGGCAGCTCTATCGCATGGTTCTTGGGCGCGATGAAATTCCCGCCAAGTCCTTGCTTGATAAAGCCCCACTGACTTGGCGGTTGATGCGCCTGCTTCCACAGGTGATCAATCAGCCACATTTTGAGCCCCTTCAGCGCTTCCTTACCCATGACACCGACTTGCGCAAACGCTATCAACTGGCTGAGCGTCTGGCGGACCTGTTCGACCAATACCAGGTCTACCGGGCCGATTGGCTTGAAGATTGGGCAGAGGGCCGTCATCAGCTGCGAAATGTCAGAGGCGAAGGAGCGCCGCTGGCCCCTGCCAACTGTTGGCAAGCGGAGTTGTGGCGTGCACTGTTGCTCGATGTGGGTGAGCAAGGCATGGCGCAGAGCCGGGCAGGCGTCCACCAACGGTTCATTGAACGCATCAACAGCCTCGAAGCAGCGCCCCCCGGATTGCCTTCACGGGTGATCGTTTTCGGGATTTCCTCGCTTCCGGCCCAAGCCCTGGAAGCACTCGCCGGACTGGCCCGTTTCAGCCAGGTTCTGCTGTGTGTCCATAACCCATGTCGTCACCATTGGGCTGACATCGTCGCCGATAAAGACCTCTTGCGGCACCAATACAAGCGTCAGGCTCGTAAGAGTGGCATGCCGGTTGTGCTCGATCCGCAGACACTCCATCAACACGCTCATCCGCTGCTGGCTGCATGGGGCAAGCAGGGGCGTGACTACATCAACCTCCTCGACAGCTACGACGATCCCAGCAGTTATCGATCTGCTTTCCGAGAGGGCCGGATTGACCTGTTCAGTGACATTCACCCCCTGAACATGCTCAATCAGTTGCAGGACGATATTCTCGAATTACGCCCTTTGAACGAAACACGCGAGCGTTGGCCAGCTGTCGATCTTGATGATGACAAGTCGATCCGTTTTCACATTGCTCATAGCGCCCAGCGTGAGGTGGAAATCCTCCACGACCAATTGCTCGCACGCTTCAGTGCTGATCCCGATTTGAGACCGCGGGACGTCATCGTGATGGTGCCGGACATCGACAGCTACGCGCCGCATATCCGCGCCGTGTTTGCTCAACTTGAACATAAAGACCAGCGCTTCATCCCGTTCACGCTCGCAGACCAGGGGCAACGCGGCCGTGATCCGCTGCTGATCGCTGTCGAGCATCTGCTTAAACTCCCCGACAGCCGTTTCCCCGTCAGCGAAATTCTTGATCTGCTCGACGTTCCCGCGCTGCGTGCGAGATTCGGCGTTGAAGAGCGCGACTTGCCGACCCTGCATCGCTGGATCGAAGGCGCCGGAATCCGCTGGGGCATGAATGCCGAACAGAGAGCAGGCCTCGGTCTGCCCACGGAACTGGAACAGAACAGCTGGCGTTTCGGCCTGCGACGGATGTTGCTCGGTTATGCCGTGGGAAGCGCCAGTGCCTATGAAACCATCGAGCCCTATGACGAAATCGGCGGTCTGGACGCCGCGCTCATTGGCCCGCTGGTCGCACTGCTGGATGCGCTTGAAATCGCTCATCATGAACTCACCCAACCCGTCGCACCTCAGCAATGGGCTGTTCGTTTGCAAGCGCTGCTGCAACTGTTTTTCCAGGCCAGCAACGAGCATGACGACTACCTGCTGGGCCAGCTTGAAGAGTTGCGTGAAACCTGGCTGGAGACGTGTGAGTCCGTCGGCCTGCATGACGAGTTGCCGCTGACCGTCGTTCGTGAAGCCTGGCTGGCCGGTCTTGATCAAGGCCGTTTATCCCAGCGGTTTTTGGCGGGCGCGGTCAACTTCTGCACGCTGATGCCCATGCGTGCGATCCCGTTCAAACTGGTCTGTCTGCTTGGAATGAATGACGGGGATTACCCGCGCGCCCAACCACCCCTGGACTTCGATCTCATGGGCAGTGATTACCGCCCTGGCGATCGTTCCCGGCGCGAAGACGATCGCTATCTTCTTCTAGAGGCGCTGCTGTCGGCGCGTGATCAGCTCTATATCAGCTGGGTCGGCCGCAGCATTCGCGATAACAGCGAACGTCCGGCTTCGGTGCTGATTGGCCAACTCCGTGATCATCTTGCCAGTGGGTGGCGACTGAAAGATGACCGGGAAAACCTGCTCGAAGCCTTGACTCAGGAACACCCACTGCAACCCTTCAGCGCCCGTTACTTCCTGGAAGGCGATGAGCTATACAGCTACGCCAACGAATGGCAGGCGCTCCATCAAGCCCGTGAACAAGTCTCCGATGTCGAAGTGCTTGAAGCCTACACATTGGACGAACCGCTTAGCCTTGGCCAGCTGCAGGATTTCCTGCGAAACCCCGTGCGACATTTCTTCAGCCAGCGCCTGAAGGTCTTCTTCGAAGCCGCCGAAGTGCCCTTGGCTGATGAAGAGCCGTTCGTGCTCGACGCTTTGCAGCGCTACAGCCTGAGCAGCAGTTTGCTCGATGCCGCGCTCAGCCAGCCCGATCAGTCTGATCAGACACTGGCGTCGCACGCTATTCGCCTGCAAAACAGTGGGCTGCTGCCAATGGCAGGCTTTGGTGAATACTTGCAACGAGAGCTGATCGAACCCCTGCCGGATCTGCTGCTGCGCTATCAGCAACTTCTGACGTTGTGGCCAACCCCGCTCACCAGTGCGCTGCCGGTTAATCTGGAGTTGCAAGGTATGCGACTGGAAGGTTGGCTCAGCGGTCTTCATCAGCGCGCAGACGGTGGGCTGCTTTCAGTCACCACAATTCCCAACAGCATCGGCGCGATCAAGTCGCGCAAATGGCATCGCCTCATACGGCCTTGGGTAAATCATCTGGTCGCTTGCGCCAGTGGCCTGCCGATGACCACCGCTCTGGTGGCCAGTGATGACAGCCTGCTGCTCGCCCCTCTGGAGGAGACGCAAGCAGTGCGATTGCTCGAAGACCTGCTGCTCGCCTGGAAAAACGGTATGCGCCAACCTCTGCCGATTGCCGTGAAAACAGCCTTCGCCTGGCTCGGGCAAACCGATCCCGTCAAAGCGGATGCTGCCGCTCGCAAAGCCTATGAAGGTGATGGCCTGACGACTGATGGCGAACGTCGTGAGAGCCCGGCGTTGGCTCGTCAGTTTGCCGACTACGACGCCCTGATCGGCGACGAATCATTCCCTGGATGGTGCGAAGCGTTATACCGACCACTGCTGCAAGCTCCATGGCGATCATTGACCAGCGAGGAGGCTCGTTCATGAGCACAAAACCACCCCTCGCCCTGGCGTTCCCGTTGCGCGGCAGCCAACTGATCGAGGCCAGCGCCGGGACCGGAAAGACCTTTACTATTTCTGCCCTTTATCTGCGCCTGGTCCTTGGTCACGGTGGCGAAGCCAGCGGTTTCGGCCGCGAGTTGCTGCCGCCGCAAATACTCGTGGTGACCTTCACCGACGCGGCTACCAAGGAGCTGCGCGAACGTATACGTACGCGTCTGGCGGAAGCGGCAAGGTTTTTCCGTGACGAAATAACCGCTCCCGATACGCTCATTGCCGACCTTCGCGATGAGTACTCGGAACAGCAGTGGGCTGGTTGTGCAAATCGTCTGGACATCGCCGCACAATGGATGGACGAAGCGGCCGTCTCGACCATCCACAGTTGGTGCCAGCGGATGTTGCGCGAGCATGCCTTCGACAGTGGCAGCCTGTTTACCCAGACCCTGGAAACGGATCACAGCGATTTGCTCGGCGAAGTCTTGCGCGATTACTGGCGGCTGTTTTGCTATCCGATGCAGGGCGATGCATTGAGTTGGGTGCGCGGCAATTGGGGAGGCCCGGCCGCACTTCTGCCTCGATTAAGAGGTTTGTTCGCCAGCGAGCGTGAAAGCGCTGAAGGCAAGGAGCCTGCCGAGCTGATCATCGAGTGTTTGCAGGAACGTCGCGCTGCGCTGCTCGAGCTCAAGATGCCATGGCAACAATGGGCGGACGAGTTGCTCGCGATCTGTCACCAAGGCGTTGCAAGCAAGAGCGTCGATGGGCGCAAGATGCAGGCTCGTTACTTCGAGCCCTGGTTTGAAAAAATCAAAACGTGGGCCGAGGACGAACTGGCTGAACAGCTGGACATTGGCACCGGCTTCACGCGGCTGACGCCCGACGGCATGGCCGAAGCGTGGAAGGGCGAAGCCCCCCGTCATCCGGGGCTGGACGCCATGCCTGGCTTGAAGGCCAGCCTCGATGGATTGCCGACACCTGACGCAGCTGTGCTGCAACACGCCGCCCATTGGGTCGGTGCACGGTTCGAGGAAGAAAAGCGTCGCCGGGCAGAAATGGGTTTCGACGACATGCTGCTGCGTCTGGATGCAGCCTTGCAAGCTGAAGGCGGCGAGCGTCTTGCCACGTTGATCCGCGAACAGTTTCCGGTGGCCTTGATCGACGAGTTTCAAGATACCGATCCGGTGCAGTATCGAATATTCGAAACCATTTATCGCATCGAAGACAACAACCCTGAGTGCGGCCTGTTCCTGATCGGTGACCCGAAGCAGGCGATTTATGCTTTCCGCGGCGCCGACATCCACACCTATCTGCGCGCCCGCCAGGCCACGACTGGCCGGCTGCATACCCTGGGTACCAACTTCCGCTCCAGCCATGGCATGGTCGGCGCGGTGAATCACGTGTTCGAGCGTGCGGAGTCGCGCGTGACCGGGCGCGGCGCGTTCCTGTTCCGTGAAAAAGATGGCACGAATCCGGTGCCCTTCCTGCCGGTGGAATCCCAGGGACGTAAAGAGACCCTGTTCGTCGATGGCGAAGGCGTTCCCGCTTTGAACATTTGGCACCTTCCTGCCGAACAACCACTGTCCGGTGCGGTTTACCGGCAACATCTGGCCTCGGCATGCGCGAGTCAGATCACCGCGTTGCTCAACGGCGGGCAACAAGGACAGGCGGGATTTGTCCAGGAAGGTAAAGACTTCAGAGGTCTGCTGCCCGCCGACATCGCAATCCTGGTGCGCGACGGCAAAGAAGCCCAGGCCGTGCGCGCTGAACTCTCGGTGCGTGGCGTGCGCAGCGTTTACCTGTCGGACAAGGACTCGGTGTTCGCCGCCCAGGAAGCGCACGACGTGTTGGCCTGGCTGAAGGCCTGTGCCGAACCGGATGTCGAGCGCCCACTGCGTGCCGCACTGGCCTGCATCACCCTGAACTTGTCCCTGGCAGAACTCGAGCGATTGAATCAGGACGAGTTGGCCTGGGAAGCGCGGGTCATGCAGTTCCGCGGTTATCGCGAGCTGTGGCGCAAGCAAGGCGTGCTGCCGATGCTGCGTCGATTGCTGCACGACTTCAAATTGCCTCAGGCATTGATCGCCCGCAGCGACGGCGAGCGGGTGTTGACCAATCTGCTGCACCTGTCGGAACTGTTGCAACAAGCCGCCGCAGAGCTCGATGGCGAGCAGGCGCTGATCCGTCATTTATCCGAGCATCTGGCATTGTCCGGCCAAGCGGGAGAGGAACAGATCCTGCGCCTGGAGAGCGATGAACAGTTGGTCAAGGTCGTGACCATCCACAAGTCCAAGGGCCTTGAATATCCCCTGGTGTTCCTCCCGTTCATTTGCTCGGCCAAACCGGTGGACGGCAGTCGTCTGCCGTTGCACTACCACGACGCCAACGGCAAGGCACAGGTGACGTTGAAGCCAACCGCCGAATTGATTGCGCTGGCGGATGATGAGCGTCTGGCCGAAGACTTGCGGTTGCTCTACGTGGCGCTCACCAGGGCGCAACATGCCTGCTGGCTTGGCGTGACCGATCTCAAACGCGGCAATAACAACAGCTCGGTGCTGCACTTGTCGGCACTGGGCTATCTGCTGGGTGGCGGTGCTGTACTGGCCGAATCCGCCGGCTTGAAACGCTGGCTGGAAGACCTTCAGCAAGATTGCCCGGCACTCCGCTATGCAGAGATGCCCGAGGCCACTGCCGAGCATTATCATCCGCCGCGCAACGATGCACGCTTGCTCGCTCCGCTGATTCCCAAGCGTAAGGCCAGTGAAAACTGGTGGATTGCCTCTTACAGTGCTTTGCGCATTGGCGACAGCCTGAGCATCGGCAGCGACGAAGCGCCCGAAAACCCGCAAGCGCAAAAACTTTTCGACGACGAACGCCTGGATCCGAACGCACCACGAGAAGTGGCGGCCGGTGGCGCGGACATCCATCGATTCCCCCGTGGTCCAGGCCCCGGCACCTTTCTCCATGGTTTGCTGGAGTGGGCCGGTGATGAAGGTTTTTCTGTCAGCCCGCAAGCGGTCGAGGATGCGATCGGGCGTCGCTGCAATCGACGAGGCTGGGAAGGCTGGATCATCACGCTGAGCGACTGGCTGCAACACCTGCTCAAATCGCCGCTGCACCTTGGCGCCGGGCAATCGCCGGTGGTGTTCGAGCAGTTGACGCAGTATCGCGTCGAGATGGAATTCTGGTTCGCCAGCCATAAAGTCGACGTGCTTAAACTCGATGAACTGGTGCGCCAATACACCCACAACGGTGTGGCGCGGGTGGCGGCCGAACCGGTGATGCTTAACGGGATGTTCAAAGGCTTCATCGACCTGACGTTCGAACACGAGGGTCGCTATTACGTCGCCGATTACAAGTCCAACTGGCTCGGTGTCGATGACACGGCCTACACCGATCAGGCCATGGAGCAATCGATTCTCGACAACCGATATGACCTGCAGTACGTGCTGTATCTGCTGGCCCTGCATCGCCAACTCAAGGCGCGGCTTGCCGATTACGATTACGACCGACATGTCGGTGGTGCGTTGTACCTGTTCCTGCGCGGCACGCGTGCGTCCAGCCAAGGTGTATTTTTCGCACGACCGCCCCGTGAGCTGATTGAACGACTGGATCGTCTGTTCCAGGGCAAACCAGAGCCCAAGGCCGAGCCAGCTTGGGAACAGGGAGTATTGCTATGAGCCGCACCTTCGCCGATCTGCTGCCCACCTCACTGGCAGCAGACAGTCTCGCGGAACTTGATCCGCTCCGTCGGGCCGATGACTTGCTCCTGTTGCTCACGCGCTGGGTCGAGCGCGGCTGGTTGCGCGCACTCGACAAAGCGTTTGTGGCCTTTCTGCATGAACTGGCGCCCGATGACGATCCCTTGGTGCTACTGGCTGCCGCGTTGACCAGCCACCAGTTGGGCCATGGTCATGTGTGCCTTGATTTGTTCGAAACCTTGAAAGAGCCGGATTTTGCCCTGTCGCTGCCGCCGGAAGGTGATCTGCAAGGCGGTGCGATGGTCTTGCCCTCGCAGTTGCTCGAGGCGCTGGACGGTGCGCATTGGTGCAAGGTGCTGGCTGCCAGTCAGCTGGTCGCACTGGCGGCCGATGGTAGTAAAACGGCGCAGCAAAGACCTCTGGTGCTGTCGGGCAAACGCTTGTACCTGCGCCGTTACTGGGCTTATGAAAGACGCATCGACCAGTCGTTGCGCCAGCGTCTGGCCGAGCACGAAACAACGCCGAGTGATTTGTCCGAGCGTCTCACGGGGCTGTTCGGTCCCGCCAAACCGGATGACGTCATTGACTGGCAGAAGCTCGCCTGTGCGCTGGCTACTCGCAGCGCGTTCAGCATCGTCACCGGCGGTCCCGGAACCGGCAAGACCACCACGGTCGTGCGGTTGTTGGCATTGTTGCAGGCGCCCGCGGTCGAGGCGGGAAAACCGCTGCGCATCCGTCTCGCCGCACCCACGGGCAAAGCCGCTGCACGGTTGACCGAGTCCATCAGCCAGCAAGTTCGAACACTCAAAGTCAGCGAAGCCGTCAGGGAGAAAATCCCCTCGGACGTCACCACCGTGCACCGACTGCTCGGTAGCCGTCCCGGTACCCGGCACTTCCGTCACCACGCTGGCAACCGCTTGCCTTTGGATGTGCTGGTGGTGGATGAAGCGTCGATGATCGACCTGGAAATGATGGCCAATCTGCTCGATGCCATGCCAGCCCACGCACGCCTGGTGCTGCTCGGCGACAAGGATCAGCTGGCGTCGGTAGAGGCCGGCGCCGTGCTCGGCGATTTGTGTCGCGATGCGGAGGCCGGCTGGTACAGCCCGCAGACTCGCCAGTGGCTGGAAGCGGTCAGTGGTGAAAGCCTGGCGGGCAGCGGTTTGCACGAAGACGCCCACGGCACTCACCCACTGGCCCAGCAGGTGGTGATGCTGCGCCACTCCCGACGGTTCGGCGAGGGCAGCGGCATCGGTCAATTGGCGCGCTGGGTCAATCAGCAACAGCCTGATGAGGCGCGCAAGCTGTTGACCGCGCGTAGCCATGACGACGTGTTCTCGCTGTCGCTCAAGGGCGAGCAGGACCGTGCACTGGAACGCCTGCTACTCGAAGGTCATGGCGATGGTCCATTAGGTTATCGGCATTACCTGAGTCTTCTGCGCACCCAGCGCCCGGCACTTGGCCGGCCACTTGATGATCCGTGCTGGACCGAATGGGCTCGCCAGGTCCTGGAAGCCTTCGACGCATTTCAGTTGCTGTGTGCTGTACGTAAAGGTCCTTGGGGCGTGGAGGGTTTGAATCAGCGAGTGACGTCAGCGCTGCTCAAGGCTCGACTGATCGACAGTGATCACCAATGGTACGAAGGCCGCCCCGTGCTGATGACGCGCAACGACTACGGTTTAGGGTTGATGAACGGCGACATCGGCATCGCCCTCAAGCTGCCGGAACGTGACGGACCCGAGGCGGGAGCACTGGTGCTGCGCGTGGCGTTCCCGCGAAATGACGGTCAGGGCGGTGTGCGATTCGTACTGCCGAGCCGGCTCAATGATGTCGAAACCGTGTACGCCATGACCGTGCACAAATCCCAGGGCTCGGAGTTTGCTCACACCGCGTTGATCTTGCCGGACGCCCTCAATCCCGTGCTCACCAAAGAGCTCATCTACACCGGGATCACCCGAGCCAAAAACTGGTTCACGTTGATCGAGCCCCGTACAGGCGTGTTCGAAGAAGCGGTTCGGCGCAAGGTCAAGCGCTTGAGCGGTTTGATGCTGGAGCTGGAAGAGGGGCCAACCCAAACGATTGACCCGTAACGGAATCTGTCCGATGTGGCGCAGCGCTTGCCCTCGCTGGCAACAGGGCACTGTGCTATCGTTGCGGCATCATTTCGCTACATCACGAGAATCCCCGCATCATGAAGCTGGCTGTCTGGACGACAGGACGCGTCGCTGTCTGCAAGCATCTGTTGCTCGCCGGGGTTCTCTGTTTCTTGACCAATCTCGCTTTCGCACAGCCGCAAGCACCGGTAAGCATGGCAGACCAACGGGCCAGCGCCGTTACTCAAGTCGTGCTGGGCATCCTCAGCTATGCCCGCTGGCCGGTTGAACCTGCGCAACTGCGCCTGTGCATCGTAGGCCCCACCGAGTACACCGACGACCTGGTCAAGGGCACCACTCAAGCCACAGGCCGTCCCGTTGCCGTGCGCCGGTTACTCGCCGCCAATCCGTCCATCGCTACTGAATGCAATGCCGTCTACATCGGCAAACTGACCAGCGACGAACGCAGTCGACTGTTTGCTTCGCTGGCCGGGCTTGCGGTGTTGAGCATCAGCGAAGCCGACGATCCATGCACCGTTGGCAGTCTGTTCTGTCTGCGGGTCAGCGATGATCAGGTGTCTTTCGAGGTCAACCTCGACTCCGTCGCCCGAAGCGGTGTACGCATTCACCCGAGCGTGCTGCAACTGTCGCGCCGCAAACCGGCGGCGCCATGAACCTGTTTAAAGCTGACACCCGTCCCACGTTGCGCTCGGTCATTGGCCGCGGTCATTTGGTTGTCGCGCTGGTGGCCCTGGCCATGGCCAGCGTCTCGCTGACCCTGCTCGGCGTATTGGCCTTGCGGGTCTATGCCGACCACAACCTGCACCTGATCGCACGCTCCATCAATTACACCGTGGAGGCGGCCGTGGTGTTCAACGACAAGGCCGCAGCCACCGAAGCCCTGGCGTTGATAGCCTCCACCGAAGAAGTCGCCGATGCTCAGGTGCTGGATAGTCACGGTCGGTTGCTGGCGCGTTGGCAGCGACCTGAAACAGGTCTGTTTTCCGAGCTGGAAGTCCAGATTGCCAAGACCTTCCTGGAAAAACCGATCAGCATGCCGATCGTCCATCAAGGCCGGGAGGTCGGCAGCATCGAACTCACCGGTCATGGCGGCAGCTTGTTGCGGTTCCTGCTCAGTGGCCTGATGGGCATCATGTTGTGCACCGCCGTCAGTGCGTGGGTGGCGCTCTATCTTGCCCGCCGGCAACTGCGCGGGATCACCGGTCCATTGCGCAGCCTGGCGTCTGTGGCGCACGCGGCTCGCAGCGAACGCGCCTTCGACCAGCGCGTCCCCCCGGCCGACATTGCCGAACTCGACGACCTGGGCAACGACTTCAATGCCTTGCTCGATGAACTCGAATCCTGGCAAACCCATTTGCAAAGCGAGAACGAAACCCTCGCCCACCAGGCCAGTCATGACAGCCTCACCGGATTACCCAACCGGGCCTTTTTCGAAGGTCGCTTGATGCGCGCACTGCGCAACGCCAGCAAGCTCAACGAGCGCGTCGCCGTACTGTTCCTCGACAGTGACCGGTTCAAGGAAATCAACGACAACTTCGGCCACGCCGCGGGCGATGCGGTGCTGGTGGCCGTCGCCAACCGGGTGCGTGCACAGCTGCGCGAAGACGATCTGGTCGCGCGCCTGGGCGGTGACGAGTTTGCTGTCCTGTTGACGCCGCTGCACAAAACCGCAGACGCCGAACGGATCGCCGACAATATCCTCGCCAGCATGGAAGAGCCGATCCTGATTCCGGGCGATGCCCACGTATTTACGTCCCTCAGTATTGGCGTCGCCGTTTTCCCCGATCATGGCGTCTCGCCGGGTGCGCTACTGCATGCCGCCGACGCCGCCATGTATCAAGCCAAGCGCCTTTCCCGAGGCGCGCAACACACCGCAGAGTCGGAGCACTCTGCCGTCGCAGTTCAAACCAGGAGCTAACCCCCGTGTTCTCAATGACCCAACGATCCCTTCATTTTTTCACCGTTACGCTGTTCATGGCGGTATTGGCGTTGACCGGTTGCCAGACGGCACCCCAGAAAGGCCTGACACCTGCGCAGATTGCGGTACTGAAACAACAAGGGTTCGAATTGACCGACGAGGGTTGGGCCTTTGGTCTGTCCGGCAAAGTGCTGTTTGGCAGTGACGACGACAGTTTGAATAGCGCCAGCACCGACATCGTTGAGCGCATCGGCAAGGCGCTTCTAGGCGTCGGAATCAATCGGGTTCGGGTTGACGGCCACACCGACGCGTCGGGCAAAGAGGCCTATAACGAACAGCTTTCCGTGCGTCGCGCCACAAGCGTCGCCAAGGTCCTGAGCACCGTCGGCATGAAGGAAGAAAACATTCAATTACGCGGCCTGGGCAGCAGCGTCCCGGTCGCCACCAACACCACCACCGCTGGCCGAACCGAGAACCGCCGCGTAGCAATCGTCGTGTCCGCCGACTAATCGGCGAACAGCGTTTCCCGACTCTCGCCCATCAACAAGCCCTGATTCTGCTCAGTCACCGCGCGGATGTAATCCCACAACAGGGTGATCCGCTTGAGCTTGCGCAGGTCTTCGCGGCAGTACATCCAGAACTGCCGGGTGATGTTGATTTCTTCCGGCAACACCGGCAGTAACCGTGGGTCCTGGGCTGCTAGGAAGCACGGCAGAATCGCCAGTGACCGTCCTTGCTGCGCTGCCACGAACTGCGCGATCACGCTGGTGCTGCGCAGGTTGGCGCTGGCGCCGGGCAGTGCGTTCGCCAGATACAACAGCTCTGAACTGAACGCCAGATCATCCACATAACTGATGAAGGCATGCTTGCCCAGGTCTGCCGGGCGGCGTATCGGTGGGTGTTTGTCGAGATAGTCCTGGGTCGCGTAAAGCTGCAATCGATAGTCGCAGAGTTTGCAGCACACATAAGGACCGTGCTCCGGTCGTTCCAGGGCGATGACGATGTCTGCTTCGCGCTTGGACAAGCTGATGAAGTGCGGCAGCGGCAGGATGTCCACCGAGATCGCCGGGTAGGCATCGACGAAGTGGCTGAGCTGCGGGGTAATGAAAAAGCTGCCGAACCCTTCGGTGCAACCCATGCGCACGTGACCCGACAACGCCACGCCCGACCCCGACACCTGCTCGCACGCCATGTGCAGGGTGCTTTCAATCGATTCGGCGTAACCCAGCAGGCGTTGGCCTTCTGCGGTCAGGACGAAACCGCTGGTCCGGGACTTTTCGAACAGCAACGTGCCCAATGCCGATTCCAGCGAACTGATGCGCCGCGAGACGGTGGTGTAGTCCACCGCCAGACGCTTGGCGGCGGTGCTGGCCTTGCGGGTGCGGGCGACTTCGAGGAAAAACTTGAGGTCATCCCAGTTCAACGAACCTAGAGACGTGATGTTTTTTTGCATGATGGACCGGCTTTTATGTGCGTTCTTATTAGAAGTTTGCACATCTATACTCCAAAAACCGTCCGATCACCAATTCGCGACACACGCCTCATCTCAAGGCGACTTTCTCGCCTTGGCTCCCTGATAACAACAAGTCCAGGAGACCCAACATGAACGCATCGCTCACGCCTAACGAAACCACCGTGCAAAAGGTCAAACTGTTGATCAACGGCGAGTGGGTCGAATCCCAGACCACCGAATGGCACGACATCGTCAACCCGGCGACCCAGCAAGTGCTGGCCAGGGTTCCGTTTGCCACCGCCTCCGAAGTCGACGCCGCCATTGCTGCCGCCCATAGCGCCTTCCAGACCTGGAAGCTGACGCCGATCGGCGCACGCATGCGCATCATGCTCAAGCTACAGGCCTTGATCCGCGAACACTCCAAGCGCATCGCGGTGGTGTTGAGCAACGAACAGGGCAAAACCATCGCCGACGCTGAAGGCGATATCTTCCGCGGCCTGGAAGTGGTCGAACATGCCTGCTCCATTGGCACCCTGCAAATGGGCGAGTTCGCCGAAAACGTTGCCAGCGGCGTCGATACCTACACCTTGCGCCAGCCCATCGGCGTGTGCGCCGGCATCACCCCGTTCAACTTCCCGGCGATGATTCCGCTGTGGATGTTCCCGATGGCCATCGCCTGCGGCAACACTTTTGTCCTGAAACCTTCCGAGCAAGATCCATTGTCGACCATGCTCCTGGTTGAGCTGGCACTCGAGGCGGGTGTGCCGGCGGGCGTCCTCAATGTCGTGCATGGCGGCAAGGACGTGGTGGACGCGCTGTGCACCCATCAGGACATCAAGGCTGTCTCCTTCGTCGGCTCGACGGCGGTGGGCACTCACGTTTACGACCTTGCCGGCAAACACGGCAAGCGCGTGCAATCGATGATGGGCGCGAAGAACCACGCGGTGGTACTGCCGGACGCCAATCGCGAGCAGACCCTCAACGCCTTGGTCGGTGCCGGTTTCGGCGCGGCCGGTCAGCGTTGCATGGCGACCTCTGTGGTGGTGTTGGTGGGCGCGGCCAAGCAATGGCTGCCGGACCTGAAAGCACTGGCTCAGAAACTCACGGTGAATGCCGGCAGCGAGCCAGGCACTGATGTCGGGCCCGTTATCTCCAAGCGTGCCAAGGCGCGGATTCTTGATCTGATCGAAAGCGGCATCAAGGAAGGCGCCAAGCTGGAACTGGACGGTCGTGACATCAGCGTCAAGGGATACGAGCAAGGCAACTTTGTCGGCCCGACCCTGTTCTCCGGTGTGACCACCGACATGCAGATCTACACCCAGGAAATCTTCGGCCCGGTGCTGGTGGTGCTGGAAGTCGACACCCTCGACCAGGCCATTGCGATGGTCAACGCCAATCCGTTCGGCAACGGCACGGGCCTGTTCACCCAAAGCGGTGCGGCGGCGCGTAAATTCCAGAACGAAATCGATGTTGGCCAGGTGGGTATCAACATCCCGATTCCAGTGCCGGTCCCGTTCTTCAGCTTCACCGGTTCACGCGGTTCCAAACTCGGCGACCTCGGTCCGTATGGCAAGCAAGTGGTGCAGTTCTACACTCAGACCAAGACTGTCACCAGCCGCTGGTTCGATGACAACAGCGTCAACGACGGTGTGAACACCACCATCAACTTGCGTTAAGGAGCCGGACATGAAAATTGCTTTTATCGGTCTCGGCAACATGGGCGCGCCGATGGCGCGCAACCTGATCAAGGCCGGCCATTCGCTGAACCTGGTCGACCTGAACAAAACCGTGCTGGCTGAGCTGGAGCAACTGGGCGGCAGCATCAGCGCCTCGGCGCGTGAAGCCGCGCAAGGTGCTGAACTGGTGATCACCATGCTGCCGGCTGCTGTGCATGTGCGCAGCGTGTGGCTGGGTGAAGATGGCGTGTTGGCGGGAATTGCCAAAGGCGTGCCTGCGGTGGATTGCAGCACCATCGATCCGCAGACCGCGCGTGAAGTGGCCACCGCCGCCGCCAAGCAAGGCGTGGCGATGGCCGATGCGCCGGTGTCCGGCGGAACGGGTGGTGCGGCTGCCGGTACGTTGACCTTCATGGTCGGTGCCACACCTGAGCTGTTCGCCACCTTGCAACCGGTGCTGGCGCAAATGGGCCGCAACATTGTCCATTGCGGCGAAGTCGGCACCGGTCAGATCGCCAAGATCTGCAATAACCTGCTGCTCGGCATCTCCATGGTCGGCGTCAGCGAAGCCATGGCCCTGGGTGATGCGCTGGGTATCGACACGGGCGTGCTGGCCGGCATCATCAACAGCTCCACCGGGCGTTGCTGGAGTTCGGAGATGTACAACCCGTGGCCAGGCGTGGTCGAAACTGCACCAGCCTCGCGCGGCTATACCGGCGGATTCGGAGCCGAGTTGATGCTCAAGGATCTGGGACTGGCCACTGAAGCGGCACGTCAGGCGCACCAGCCGGTGGTACTCGGCGCGGTGGCCCAGCAGTTGTATCAGGCGATGAGCTTGCGCGGTGAGGGTGGCCAGGACTTCTCGGCGATCATCAATAGCTATCGCAAGCCGCAATAAAGCAGCTGCTGTTTTAATCAGGGTTGTTGTGGCAGGGGAGCTTTTGTGGCGAGGGAGCTTGCTCCCGCTCGAGTGCGCAGCACTCGCAAATGCCAGGTCCGCTTCGCGCCCCAGCGGGAGCAAGCTCCCTCGCCACAGGGTGATCTATCAATCCTAAATAACCAATTTTCCGGGAGACCACGTCGAGTGATCTCCCGGTTTTTTTGCATCAAGCAAACACGAAATACTTGCGCACGGTCTCAACCACTTCCCACGTGCCTTTCATGCCCGGCTCGACCACGAAAATGTCACCCGCGCGCAGATGGATCGGCGCCATGCCTTCCGGGGTAATCACGCAGTAGCCTTCCTGGAAATGGCAATACTCCCACTTCACGTATTCCACATACCATTTGCCCGGCGTGCAGATCCAGGTGCCCATGATCTTGCTGCCGTCTTCGCTGGTGTAGGCGTTGAGGTTGACGGTGTGCGGATCGCCTTCGAGTTTTTCCCATTTGCAGGCGTCGAGTACCGGCAGCGGGTGAGTGTCGCGAAGAACGGTAATAGGTGCGGTCATGTGGACTCCAGGCAATGGATGCAAGAACGAAGTCGCACCCTATAGCGCCCCTCGCACGATCAGTTGTCTGTGCTCGACATCGGGGTGTCCAGAAACGCGCAGTACCCTTAAAGACTCTCCAGCGGGCAATCGGCTCTGGCCTGTTCGATGCTGTGTTCGAACGCGACCAATTGAGCATGTTGCCGCCCTAACACCTCGATCCGTTCGCTGATTTCGAGCTTTTTGCTCGCGATGGCCTGATGCGCCAATGCCCAAGGCACTTCCTGACCTTGATGGCCGCTGAAGACCGCTTGCAACTCCTTCAACTTGAAGCCCAGTTGCTGAGCGCATTTGATGAAGATCAGCAGATCGATACTTTGCTGGTCATACACGCGGTATTTCCCCTGACGCAGGGGAGCAGGCAGCAGGCCGATTGCTTCGTAGTGACGGATGCTTTTGATCGTGGTACCGGAACGTTGCGCCGCTTGGCCGATGTACATGAAAAATCCCTTTTATCGAGTCGGCTGCATTATCGGCAGACTCAGCCGCAGGCGATAGCCTCGGCTTGCTTGAGCCACCGCTCGCGCTGCGTCGGCTTGGAACCGAGGATCGGACCGAAGGTGAGGGTTTTGGTGGGTTTGATGCCACAGAGTTCCAGGGTGGTCTTGCGCATTTGATGCAAGCCGGGCATGCGATAGAACCAGCGGTAGTACCAGGGCGGTGTGTCCATGGTCACCAGCAAGTGCGCGCTACGGCCGCGCAGAAGCTTGTCGGGAAATGCTTTGCCTTCGCGGTATTTGAACGCGAAACCTGGCAGGAACACCCGATCGAGAAAACCCTTGAGCAAAGCCGGAATCCCGCCCCACCAGATGGGATAAACCAGCGTCAGTTGTTCCGCCCACAGGATGTCCGCCTGGGCCTGGCGCAAGCCGGCTTCCAGCGGTTGGACCTGTTGATAGCCTTCCCGCAGTACCGGATCGAAATCCAGTTGACCCAGAAACAACTGGCGCACTTCATGTCCGGCGCTCAACGCCGATTGGGTGTAGCGCTCGACCAGTCCCGCGCAAAAGCTGTTGCTGGAAGGATGGCCGAGAATCACCAGAATACGCTTGCCCATTGTCACCGACCTTGAAGAGGAAAGCGCAAGGGTAAAGTCTGCCCCTCAGGGGAGAGTCAAGGCGTTCAGCAGCGCCTTCGCGTATCCGGGCAGCAGCGCAAAATCCCGGGCGCACAGCAGCAGTTTGCGCTGGGCCCAGGGTTCTTGCAGCGGGACGCTTTTGAAGGGGCGTTCACCTGTCCAGCGGGTGACGGCGGCACGAGGCACGACCGCCAACCCGACGCCGCGAGCCACCATGCGCAGCACACCGTCGAAGCCATCGGCACGGATGCGGATCTGCAAGCGTGAACCGCTGTGCAGGGCTTGTTCTTCCAGGTAAATCGCCAAGGCGCTGCCGGCATTCAGACCGACATAATCGTGCTGCAAGGTGTCGCTGAAGCTCAAGGCTTCGAGGTCGGCCAAGGGGTGGGTGAGGGGCATGATCAGTACCAGCGGATCGTCACGAAACGCGCGGGTCTGCAAGTCATGAGTGTCGACGGCGTCGGAGATGATTCCGAGCTCCGCCGCGCCCTGGCGCAAGGCGTGGGTAATGCGGGCGCTGGGCAGCTCTTGCAGGTCAATGTCGAGGTTGGGGTGGGTGCACAGAAAATCCGCGAGCAATTCCGGCAGGTACTCGGTGATTGCCGTGGTGTTGCACAACAATCGAACCTGGCCTTTCACGCCCTTGGCGTACTCCGCCAGGTCTTGCTGCAGGCGCTCGGCCTGTTGCAGCAGGAGCCGGGCGTGATGCGCCAGTGCTTTACCGGCGGCGGTCGGCGTGACACCCCGGCGACCGCGTTGCAGGAAATCAATCCCCAGTGACGCCTCCATGGCGCGGATCCGTGCACTCGCCGCCGCCAGGGACAAATGACTGCGCGCGGCACCGGCGGTGATGTTGCCGGTGTCTAGGACGTTCAGGTAGAGGCGCAGGTCGGTGAGGTCGAAGTGCATGGTTTTTCCCTTGAGTTGTCTGTTGCGCACACCTCTGTAGGAGCTGCCGAGTGAAACGAGGCTGCGATCTTTTGATCTTGCCTTTCACAATCAAGATCAAAAGATCGCAGCCTCGTTTCACTCGGCAGCTCCTACAGAGAGCGGGGTTGCTCGCGCTGGCAGGCCTGCAGAAATCCAAGCCTCAATCAAATCAAGAGGCAACCTCAGTATAAACCAGCTTTTCAACTCCCCCATCCAGCCCCACGATAACCCCATGAATACTCTCGTCGCGTTCTACCAGAATCTCGGCCTGGCCCTGTCGCTGATGGTCATCGCCACCTTCCTCCTGGCCGGCACGATCAAAGGCGTGATCGGCCTCGGCCTCCCGACCATCGCCATGGGTTTGCTCGGTCTGGCTATGGCTCCTTCGCAGGCTGCTGCGCTGTTGATCATTCCTGCGACATTGACCAACGTCTGGCAACTGGCATTCGGTGGTCATCTGCATCGATTGATCAAACGGTTGTGGCCGATGTTGCTGGCGATTTTCATCGGCACGGGCGCGGGCACGCTGTGGATCGGCATGGCCGGTGGGCATTGGGTCGTACGAGGATTGGGCGCGGCGTTGCTGCTGTATGCGTTGAGCGGCTTGTTGCTGCCGACCTTGCACGTCGCCCCGCGCACCGAGCGCTGGCTGGGTCCGCTCTGTGGCGTACTGACGGGCGTCATCACCTCGGCCACCGGCGTGTTCGTGATCCCAGCCGTGCCGTATCTGCAAGCGCTGGGGTTGAACAAGGATGAGTTGGTGCAGGCACTGGGGCTGTCATTCACCGTCTCGACCCTCGCGCTGGCCGCCGGCCTGCTGTGGCGCGGCGCCCTCGGTGGAGGCGAGTTGAGCGCGTCGCTGCTGGCGTTGATCCCGGCAGTCGCTGGCATGCTGCTGGGTCAATGGTTACGCCAGCGCATCAGCGCCGTATTGTTCAAGCGTGTTTTCTTCATTGGCCTCGGCGTGCTCGGCGGCCATTTGCTGATTAACGGCTAGCGGATGACGGGCTGAGCATATCAATGGCGCGGATGTCGAAATCCCGCTCCAGATACTCCATGCGCATCTCCCGAAACTTCGCCATGTGCGGCAGGTTCGAGTGCACGTCGAGGTGAGCCTGGGACTGCCAGATCTCATAGAAGATAAACAGTGTCGGGTCCTGTTTATCGCGCAGCATGTGGTACTCGATGCAACCCGGTTCGGCGCGACTCGCTTGCACGTAGCCGCTGAAAAGTGCCTCGAACGCGTCCGACTTTTCCGGACGGGTCTTGGCCTGCAGGATGAAGCCTTGAATCTCACTCACTAAAAAATCCTCGATTAAGAATGAGTGCCAGTCTAAAGCAACAATACGCGGTCGATTCGTGCGCTCAGGTCAAATGAGTTTTGCGAATTCAGCGGTTACTCCGCGCGAGGCCGGTCGATATTCTGCCGCCATCGAATTCCAGACTTTATGAGAACTCCCCATGAAAAAAGTCCTGTTGCTCAATGGCGGTAAAAAGTTTGCTCACTCCGATGGCCTCTACAACACCACCCTGCATGAAGCCGCACTGAGCGTGCTGGACCGCGGCGGCATCGACGTCAAAGCCACTTACATCGATGAGGGGTACGACGTCGCCGAAGAGGTCGCTAAATTCCTTTGGGCCGACGTGATCATTTACCAGATGCCCGGCTGGTGGATGGGCGCTCCGTGGACCGTCAAAAAATACATCGACGAAGTGTTCACCGAAGGCCATGGCAGCCTGTATGCCAGCGACGGTCGTACCCGTTCAGATGCCTCGCAGAAATACGGCAGCGGCGGCCTGGTGCACGGCAAGCAATACCTGTTGTCGCTGACCTGGAACGCGCCGCAGCAAGCGTTCGACGATCCGACCGACTTCTTTGAAGCCAAGGGCGTAGACGCGGTGTACTTCCCGTTCCATAAAGCCAACGAGTTCCTCGGCATGACTCGCCTGCCGACGTTCCTCTGTGTTGACGTGATGAAACGCCCCAACATCGAGGCGGATGTGGCGCGTTATGAACAGCATCTGGCCGAGGTGTTTGGCCTGTCAGCCTAAGTGTTTCAGGCTACTATCGGTCGCAACGATTGAAGAGATCGCAGCCTGCGGCAGTTCCTACAGAGTGATCATTTCCCTGCAGGAGCTGCCGCAGGCTGCGATTTTGGCGATAAGTGCAACGCTGAGAGGACACACGTGAAAGCCAGATCCGATGAATTGCAGATTTTCGTCTGCGTGATTGAATGCGGGTCGATTTCCGCTGCCGCCGAGCAGGTCGGGCAGACGCCCTCTGCCGTCAGCCGCACACTGTCGCGGCTGGAGGCCAAGCTCGACACCACCTTGATCAACCGCACCACGCGGCGCATGGACCTGACGGAGGAGGGCAAGTACTTCTTCGAGCATGCCAAGCGGATTCTCGATCAGATGGACGAACTCGAAGAGCGCCTGACCTCCCGCCAGCAAACGCCGTCCGGGCGTCTGCGCATCAACGCCGCGTCGCCCTTCATGCTGCACGCGATCGTACCGTACATCGACGAATTCCGCCGCCTCTACCCGGACATCCAGCTTGAGCTCAACAGCAATGACCTGATCATCGACCTGCTCGAACAAAGCACCGATATCGCCATTCGCATCGGCACCCTGGCCGACTCGACGCTGCACGCCCGCTCCCTGGGTTGCAGCCCGCTGCACATCGTCGCCAGCCCGGCTTATCTGGAACAGCACGGCGCGCCCTTGGCGGTTGCGGACCTGACCGAACATAACCTGCTGGGCTTCACCCAGAACGAAGGTTTGAACCAATGGCCGTTGCGCTACGTGCATGGTGACCGCTGGCCGATCCAGGCCTCGATCAGCGCCTCCAGCGGCGAGACGATCCGGCAGCTGGCACTGGAAGGTCAGGGCATCGCCTGCCTGTCGCACTTCATGACCATCGAGGATATTCGCGCCGGTCGCCTGCACGTGCTGCTGGCGGATTTCAACAGCGGCTATCGCCAGCCGATCAACGCCGTGTACTACCGCAACTCGCAACTGGCCCTGCGGATTCAGTGCTTCCTCGACTTCATCCAGGGGAAACTGGCCGCGTACGCACTTGCAGATTTCAACGGCTGATTCGTGATCCCTGCGCAAGAGTGATTTGGGCTGCACCGTCTGTTTCCAGAGGGCCAGGTCCTCAATACTGGACACATCACTTATTCACGCAGGGAGTTTCTCCATGAACGTATTCGTTACCGGCGCTGCAGGTTTTATCGGCGGTTCTATCGCTACCGGTCTGGTCCGGGCTGGTCATACCGTCACGGGGCTGGTTCGCAGCACTGAACAAGCCAATGAGTTGAAGGCGCTGGGGATCACTCCGGTCATCGGGACGCTTGATGACAGCGCACTGCTGACCGAGCAAGCCCAGGCGGCCGACGCCGTCATCAATGCCGCCAGTAGCGACCATCGCGGCGCAGTGCAAGCCTTGCTCGACGCGCTGCGCGGTTCCAACAAAGTGTTCCTGCACACCAGCGGTTCGAGCATCGTCGGCGATGCGTCGGGCGGCAAATCCAGCGACGTCATTTACTTCGAAGACAACCTGCCGGAGCCTACCGTCGACAAGGCGGCGCGCGTGGCCATCGACAACCTGATCCTCGCGGCAGCGAAAGACGGCGTGAACTCGGCCGTGATCTGCAACACCCTGATTTACGGCCACAGCCTGGGCGTCAATCGCGACAGCGTGCAATTGCCGCGCTTGCTGAAACAGGCGCGTAAAAGCGGTGTGGTGCGTCACGTCGGCAGCGGCCAGAACATCTGGTCCAACGTACACATCGAAGACGTGGTGGCCCTTTATTTGCTGGCGCTGACCAACAACGTTCCGGGTACGTTCTATTTCGTCGAAAGTGGTGAAGCGTCGTTCATCGACATGACCACGGCGATGGCCGAAGCGTTGAAACTGGGCGCGCCGCAAGACTGGCCGCTCAAGGACGCCGAAGCCGAATGGGGCTATGAAATGGCCAACTATGGCCTGGGCTCCAACAGCCGTGTGCGCGGCAAACATGCGCGCGAATTGCTGGGCTGGGTACCGAAACGCACGTCGGTGGTTGAATGGATTCGTGACGAAATGGTGTGAGTTCGCTGTAGACCGCGTCATCGTTCATCGCTAGCAAGCTAGCTCCCACAGGGGGCTTTGTTGAACACAAAATCTGTGTTCGGCAGAGATCAAATGTGGGAGCCAGCCTGCTGGCGATGGCATTTTCAGCCTCCCCGCAACTGGCCGAATTGCCCCCAATTCCGTAACATCCCCACCCTCGTTTCCGGCCACGTCCTGCGGCCCGTACAGTCTGGGTAACCCATGAAACCACAACGTCTGCGCGCCGATGTCCTGGCCGGACTCACGACCTCGTTCGCCTTGCTGCCTGAATGCATCGCCTTCGCGCTGGTAGCCCATCTCAACCCATTGATGGGCCTGTATGGCGCGTTCATCATCTGCACCCTGACCGCACTGTTCGGCGGCCGCCCGGGCATGGTCTCCGGAGCCGCCGGATCGATGGCGGTGGTCATCGTCGCGCTGGTGGTGCAACACGGCGTGCAGTACTTGCTGGCGACCGTGCTGCTGGGGGGGCTGATCATGCTGGCCTTCGGTCTGCTCAAACTGGGCAAGCTGGTGCGCATGGTGCCGCACCCGGTGATGCTCGGCTTCGTCAACGGCCTGGCGATCATCATTGCCCTGGCGCAACTGGAGCATTTCAAGAGCGGTGAAGCCTGGCTGAGTGGCGCGCCGCTGTACCTGATGACCGGCCTGGTGGCTGCGACGATGGCGATCGTCTACCTGCTACCACGTCTGACCCGCAGCGTGCCGCCCGCGCTGGTGGCGATTCTCGGCGTGGGGCTTGCGGTTTATCTGCTGGGCCTGCCGACCCGCACCCTCGGCGACATGGCCCACATTGCCGGCGGCTTGCCGACCTTCGCGCTGCCTGACATTCCCTGGAATCTCGAGACCCTGCGCATCATCGCCCCTTACGCCCTATTGATGGTCATGGTGGGGCTGCTGGAAACCCTGCTGACACTGAATCTCACCGATGAAATCACCGAGAGCCGTGGCTACCCGGATCGGGAATGCGTGGCGCTGGGGGCGGCCAATATGGTCTCAGGGCTGTTTGGCGGCATGGGCGGTTGCGCGATGATCGGGCAGACCGTGATCAACCTCAGTTCCGGCGGACGTGGGCGGTTGTCCGGGGTGGTGGCCGGCGTACTGATTCTGTTGTTCATCCTGTTTTTGTCGCCGCTGATCGAGCGCATTCCGTTGGCCGCGCTGGTGGGCGTGATGTTTGTGGTGTCGCAGCAAACGTTCGCCTGGGCGTCGTTGCGGGTGCTGAACAAAGTGCCGCTGAACGACGTGCTGGTCATCGTCGCCGTGACGGTCATTACGGTGTTCACCGACCTTGCCACCGCCGTGCTCTGCGGCATCGTCATCGCAGCACTCAACTTCGCCTGGCAGCAGGCCCGCGAACTGTACGCCGACGCGCACATCGAGGCCGACGGCAGCAAGCTTTACCACCTGCACGGCACACTGTTCTTCGCCTCGACCACGCCCTTTCTCAATCAGTTCGATCCCGCCAATGACCCGGCCGTGGTGACGATCGATTGCCGTCACCTGAGATTCGTCGACTACTCGGCCATCGCCGCACTGAAAACCCTGCGGGAACGTTACGCCAAGGCCGGCAAACACCTGCGCGTGTTTCACCTCTCGGAACGCTGCAAGCAAATGCTCAAGCGCGAAGGTGCCGAGTTCGCCTGACACGAGAACGCCAAACATTACAGCAGACAGTCATCGCGAGCAGGCTCACTCCCACGATGGATCTCTGTCGAACACACAATCTGTGTCCACTGAAGATCCACTGTAGGAGTGAGCCTGCTCGCGATGAACGATGACGCGGTGACCCCTGTTACTGATGAAAATCCGCAGCGTCTATTTTCATTACCTGCGACGCCGCATGCCTCTAAACGACAATCCATATCCCTGAACGAAAATAAATTTCATGCGGTTTGAAAATCACGTCTCGAAATGATTTAAGAGTTTCACAACCCATTCGACGTGACCCTTTCGAGGAGTACCGCATGACACCGTCCTTCGGCTATTGGCTGCTGGTTTACGCCGCCATCGCCATCATCGCGCTGATCGTTCTGATCGCCCGTTACCGTCTTAATCCCTTCATCGTAATCACCTTGGTGTCTATCGGCCTGGCCTTGCTGGCCGGGATGCCACCTTCCGGTGTGGTCGGCGCTTACGAGGCCGGCGTCGGTAAAACCCTGGGGCACATCGCGCTCGTGGTCGCGCTGGGCACCATGCTCGGCAAAATGATGGCCGAGTCCGGCGGCGCCGAGCAGATGGCGCGCACGCTGATTGATCGATTTGGCGAGAAGAACGCGCACTGGGCGATGGTCTGCATTGCATTCCTGGTCGGACTGCCGCTGTTTTTCGAGGTCGGTTTTGTCTTGCTGGTGCCGATCGCCTTTACCGTAGCGCGGCGTGTGGGCGTGTCGATCCTGATGGTCGGCTTGCCGATGGTCGCCGGCTTGTCCGTGGTGCACGCCCTGGTGCCGCCGCACCCGGCCGCCATGTTGGCGGTACAGGCTTATCAGGCGTCCGTGGGGCAGACCTTGCTCTATGCGATTCTCATCGGTATTCCGACGGCGATTATCGCCGGTCCCCTGTACGCCAAATTCATTGTGCCGCGCATTCAACTGCCGGCGGATAATCCGCTGGAGCGCCAGTTCCTCGACCGCGAACCGCGGGACCGTCTGCCGGGTTTCGGCATCACCATGGCGACCATTTTGTTGCCGGTGGTCCTGATGCTGATCGGCGGCTGGGCGAACCTGATTTCAACGCCAGGCAGCGGCTTGAACCAGTTTCTGCTGTTCATCGGCAACTCGGTGATCGCCCTGCTGCTGGCGACCGTATTGAGTTTCTGGACCTTGGGCATCGCTCAGGGCTTCAGCCGCGAATCGATCCTCAAATTCACCAACGAATGCCTGGCACCCACCGCCAGCATCACCCTGCTGGTCGGCGCCGGTGGTGGCCTTAACCGGATTCTGGTGGACGCGGGCGTCACCGACCAAATCGTCGGCCTGGCCCAGGAGTTTCATCTGTCGCCACTGCTCATGGGCTGGTTGTTTGCAGCGCTGATGCGCATTGCCACGGGGTCGGCGACGGTGGCCATGACCACCGCTTCCGGCATCGTAGCCCCGGTGGCCATTGGTCTGGGATATCCCCATCCGGAGTTGTTGGTGCTGGCGACGGGCGCGGGGTCGGTTATCTTTTCCCACGTGAACGACGGCGGCTTCTGGTTGATCAAGGAATACTTCAACATGACCGTCGCCCAGACCTTCAAGACCTGGACCGTACTCGAGACCATCATCTCGGTGGTTGCTTTCGGTCTGACCGTGGGTCTTTCCTACCTGCTTTGACCGGAGCCGCCCGCCATGGACATCCTCTACCACATCCGAGCCCGTCAGGATTCCTTCAGCGCTGGCGAAGGACGCATCGCCCGGCTGATGCTCGATGACGTAGGGTTTGCCGCGTCCGCCAGCCTCGATGAACTGGCGCAACGCGCCGAAGTGAGCACCGCGACGCTGTCTCGTTTTGCCCGCACGGTGGGCTGTCGCGACCTGCGTGATTTGCGCCTGCAACTGGCCCAGGCCAGCGGTGTCGGCAGCCGTTTTCTCGACCCGGCGGGCACGCCAGAGCAGTCGGCGTTCTACGGGCAAATCGTCGGCGATATCGAGTCGACGCTGCGCCAGCACTTGTCGGCGTTCGACGAGTCGCGCTTCGCCGATGCGGTCAAGTTGCTCGGCCAGGCGCGGATGATTCACGCCTTCGGCATGGGCGGCTGTTCGACCTTGTGCTGTGACGAGTTGCAAGTTCGACTGGTGCGTTTCGGTTACCCGATCGCGGCGTGCCACGACCCGGTGATGATGCGCGTCACCGCCGCCAGCCTGGGTGCGGAACACACGGTTATCGCCTGCTCCCTGACCGGCATCACCCCCGAATTGCTTGAGGCCATTGAACTGGCGCGCAACTACGGCGCGCGGATTCTTGCCATCACCCGGGCCGACTCGCCGCTGGCGCAATTGGCCGATGTGGTGATACCGCTGCAAGGCGTTGAAACTTCATTCATCTACAAACCCACCGCAGCGCGCTTCGGCATGTTGCTCGCCATCGACGTGCTCGCCACCGAGGTGGCACTGGCCAATCCTGAAGACAATCAAGAGCGTCTGCGGCGGATCAAACTCGCCCTGGACGATTACCGCGGCGGCGATGACCATTTGCCGCTGGGAGACTGACATGAAGTACGACACGCTGATTCGCAACGCCCTGATCATCGACGGCAGCAACAGCCCTGGCTACACCGCCGACGTAGCGATTCTGAACGGGCGCATCGAGCGCATCGGTGACTTGCAACACGACTCGGCCAACGAAGAAATCGACGCGGCAGGTCGGGTGTTGGCCCCAGGATTCATCGACGTGCACACCCACGATGACACCGTGGTCATCCGCCAGCCGCAGATGCTGCCAAAACTCAGCCAGGGCGTGACCACGGTGATCGTCGGCAATTGCGGGATCAGCGCCTCGCCAGTGAGTTTGCGCGGCGATCCGCCCGATCCGATGAACCTGCTCGGCACCGCGTCAGCGTTTGTTTACCCGACATTTCGCGATTACCGCGCCGCCGTCGAAGCAGCGCAAACCACGCTGAACGTCGCCGCGCTGGTCGGCCACACGGCGTTGCGCAGCAACCACCTCGACGACCTGTTCCGCACCGCCACGCCGGATGAAATCAGCGCCATGCGCGAACAGCTGCGTGAAAGTCTGCAAGCCGGTGCCCTGGGTTTGTCCACCGGTCTGGCCTACGCCAGCGCCTTCTCGGCCTCCACCGATGAAGTGATGCAACTGGCCGAAGAACTGACCGCCTTCGGCGCCGTCTACACCACCCATTTGCGCAGCGAATTCGAACCGGTGCTGGACGCCATGGACGAGGCCTTCCAGATCGGCCGTCATGCAAAAACGCCCGTGATCATCTCCCACCTAAAATGCGCTGGCGCCGGCAACTGGGGACGCAGTCCGCAACTGTTGGCAGCGCTTGAAGAGGCGGCGAAGACTCACCCGGTGGGCTGCGATTGTTATCCCTATGCGGCCAGCTCTTCGACCCTGGACCTCAAGCAAGTCACCGACGCCCATCGCATCACCATCACTTGGTCGACGCCGCATCCGGAGCTGGGTGGTCGCGACCTGATGGACATCGCTGCCGACTGGGGTGTGCCACTGCTGGACGCCGCCCGCAAGTTGCAACCGGCGGGTGCGGTGTACTACGGAATGGACGAGGCCGATGTGCGCAGAATCCTCGCGCATCCGCTGTCGATGGTGGGCTCTGACGGATTGCCGGAAGACCCGTTTCCGCATCCGCGTTTGTGGGGCGCTTTTCCAAGGGTGCTTGGGCATTTCAGTCGCGACGTCGGTCTGTTCCCACTGCACACCGCCGTGCACAAAATGACCGGGCTGTCCGCCGCACGATTCGGCTTGAAGGAGCGGGGTGAAATCCGTGAAGGGCACTGGGCGGACCTGGTGTTGTTTGATCCCCTGACGGTTCGCGATGTCGCGGATTTCACTGATCCGCAACGCGCGGCGCAAGGGATCGACGGCGTGTGGGTCAACGGTGTGTTGAGCTATCGCGACGGCCAGGCGAATGGCCGTAGGGAAGGGCGGTTCTTGGCGCGGGAAGGAGACCTGCGGGTGGGTTTTAAATAAGCGCAGTGGAGTCAAAAGATCGCAGCGTGCCGCAGCTCCTACATTGACCGGGTCCAGCCGGTTGTCCACGATCCCCGTAGGAGCTGCGGCACGCTGCGATCTTTTGATCTTCTACTTACACTGTCATGCCGGCGATTCGATGCGATCCAGCACCCGATTCACCGCCAGCTCGCCCAGCATGATGACTTGCGCAATTCCCAACAGCGCATTACGCGACGTCCCCTCCAGATGATCCACCAGATCAGTGGCCATGACATTGGCCGACGCCAGCGACTCGCAGGCATAGGCCAGCAGGGTTTCGGTATCGGCCTCGGGATTGACCGTAAAGAGGGAGCAGAGTTTGTGTGGGGTGGCTTTGATGTCGGCGAACGAGGGTGTGTTGTTTGGAGTATCTGAGACGGGTTCGTCTGATGGTGCTGCCGGATCTGCGTCTGGCGGATTGGGGGTAACTTTGACCATGGGATCTTTCCTTTAGTAGGCCGCAACCGTCTCGCGACTAAACGAAAGGGAGGCGGCTGTGCGCAAGTTAGTCGACCGGTAAAGAACCCAAATCCGGCGCATCCGAAGACGCCTCGCGCACAGCCACCATCAAGTGCAGGTAGATGCCTGACTGATGAACGTGTGCAACCGTTGGGAACTATCCGGGCGACTAAACCCGATCACTGAAAATCAGTGACCCGAACCAAGTTACCGACCCACCCCAAGGCGCACAAGCCGGCGGATTCTGGCGTACCTGTAGGTATCCACGCAAGAAACTGTAGCTTTCAAGACGTGAAGCTGACACCGATTAAACAAGCCCCGCGCGCTCCAGAACACACATGCCCAACTGTGAGCGCGAGCCTGCTCGCGATGAGGCCCGAACACCCAACTCAATCAACCAGGCAAGCCACATAATGCTGACCCACACCCGGATTCATCCTACGTATCAAACGGAAAACTCCTGCCGTCCACTGCTTGAAAGTTTCAGTCATCAACCGCCACCCGATGAGTCTGCCGAAATTCCCCCGGCGGTATCCCGCGACGGCTCTTGAACGTGCGATGAAATGAGCGCGGTTCGGTAAACCCCAAGTACTGGGCAATGTCCTGAATCGGCAGGGCGCTATTGAGCAGGTAGTGCTCGGCCAGCTCCTGGCGCAAATCATCGAGGATCTGCTGGTACGACGTGCCCGCCTGATGCAGCTGGCGTTGCAGCGTGCGAACTGACACGGCGAACTGTTCAGCAACCTGTTCTTTGCGTGGCAGCCCTTCCTTGAGCAACTGGCGCAGGATGCTTTTGACGCGTTGCTCCAGCGACGCGTCTTCCAGCGTGGCCATCAACCCCTGCGCATGTTCTTCCAGGGTACGCAGCAATTGCGCATCGGCCTGGCGCAATGGCAGCTGTAAATAGGGCAACGGCACAATCAGCGCCGAATAGGGCTGCTCGAACAACACGGGGCAGTCGAAGAATTCCTCGTACTGCGCCAGCGTTGTGTCGTGGGGCTGTGAATGTTCAAGCCAGACAGCAGCCGGAGACAGCTGGGTATCGGCAATCCAGCGCGCATATTGCAGCCACGAACCGAGGACATTCTCCACCAGGTGCCGGCGGATTCGCGGGCGTTGATGGCGGCACGTCCAGATCAGGTGCACGTGTGGGTCTTGCACTTCGGCGCGGCTGACGCCCATGTCCCCCACCAGTTTCTCGAACGGCATGATGCGGCTCATGGCGTCGCCCAATGTCGCGCAATTCATGGTGATGTAGCCCAGTACGCTCCAGGAGTTGGGCAATACAAAACGCGCTGCATTGAGGCCGAACAGCGGGTCATTCGAGTGTTCACAGAAATAATCGAGCAACCGTTCATGGACCTCGCCCGGCAACCGCAGGCTGTTGTCGCTCAACTGGTGCGACTGCAACCCGGCGGCCGTCAGCGCAGGCTCAATGGCAACGCCCAGCTGCTCGGCGTAGCGCAGGTACTTGAGCAACGGGGGAACTGAAGTGAAGCCGAGGGATTGCATGATCGTGTTCCTTTGATCAAGGCCCGCTTGCGCGGATGAATGCCCTGAAAGGTAGTTTGAAACCACAGCTAAAGTAAATGACTTAAACCGGCGCGGGTTTGACTCAATTGGCTACTCGAACTGGCCGGATACGACCGTGACACTTTCCAGCGGCTGGCTAGTATGGGGGCCTGAAAGATCACTGATAAAAACGATAAAAGGACACACGCATGCGACGCTGGAACGGCTGGGGAGATGCAACCACGGTGGTCGAGCTGCCGGCTCAGGGCGCGGGATTTCTCGCCGAGCGAGTGGGTGCCGGTCGTGCATTGCCCGATGCAACGCTTGAGGCAGCACTGGCCAGGGTGCCGGTCTCGCGATTGGCGGCGCACGGGCTCTACAGCGTCGAACCGCATGATCGCCTGCTGCATGCCCGAGGCCAGAGCCTGCCGGACTGGCTGGCGTTGCGCGAAGGAGCACCGGGGATTTATCCCGACGCCGTGGCGTTCCCTGAAAGTGCCGAACAGATCCGCCAGTTGCTGACACTCGCCGAGACCCGGGACCTGTGCCTGATTCCTTATGGCGGGGGCACGTCGGTGGCCGGGCACATCAACCCTCCGAACTCCACGCGGCCCGTGGTTACGGTGTCCCTGGCCCGCATGAATCGCCTGACCGACCTTGATGAGCAGAGCTTGCTGGCCACCTTCGGTCCCGGCGCCAGTGGCCCGCAAGTGGAAAGCCAGCTTCGTGCCCGTGGTTATACCCTGGGGCATTTTCCGCAGTCGTGGGAGCTGTCGACATTAGGCGGTTGGGTCGCCAGCCGCTCCAGCGGCCAGCAATCGCTGCGCTATGGGCGAATCGAGCAACTGTTCGCCGGTGGCACCCTGGAAACGTTTTCCGGCCCCCTGGAAATCGCCACGTTTCCGGCCTCGGCTGCCGGTCCCGACATGCGCGAAGTGGTGCTGGGCAGTGAGGGTCGTTTCGGGATCATTTCCGAGGTCAAGGTGCGGGTCAGTGCGCTGCCCGCCGATGAGCGTTTCTACGGGGTGTTTTTGCCCGACTGGCCGCAGGCGCTGCAGGCGATCCGGCAGTTGGCCCAGGCGCGCGTTCCACTGTCGATGCTGCGCCTGTCCAATGCCGTGGAGACCGAAACCCAGCTGGCACTGGCCGGTCACCCTCAGCAAATTGCCTGGCTGGAAAAATATTTGGCCCTGCGTGGCGCCGCTGCAGGCAAATGCCTGCTGACGTTCGGCGTGACCGGCAATCGGCGGCAAAATGCGCTGTCCCTCACTCAGGCCCGACAGCACCTGAAAGCCTTCGGCGGGGTGTTCACGGGCACCTTGCTGGGCAAGAAGTGGGCGCAAAACCGTTTTCGTTTCCCGTACCTGCGCGAGAACCTGTGGAACGCCGGCTATGTGGTGGACACCCTGGAAACCGCTACCGACTGGAGCAATGTCGACAACCTGCTGAACCGTATCGAAACCAGCCTGCGCGATGCCCTGGCCGCTGAAGGCGAGCGTGTGCATGTGTTCACTCACCTGTCCCATGTCTACGGCGAAGGTTCGAGCATCTACACCACTTACGTGTTTCGCCCGGCGGCGGATTACCCGGCCACGCTTGCACGTTGGCAGGCGCTCAAACAGGCGGCCAGCCAGACGATCGTCGACAACCACGGCACCATCAGTCACCAGCATGGCGTGGGCAAGGACCACGCGCCGTATTTGCTGCGGGAGAAGGGTTTTCTGGCGATGGACACGTTGCAGGCCCTGAGTCGGCACTTCGATCCGGCCGGGCGGTTGAACCCTGGCACGCTGTTGCAGGAGTGACGGCATGAGCCATGACTGGAATGCCGCGTGGCGACAGCGCGTGCTGCCGACACTGGGGGATGAAACCTGGGACCTGATCGTCATCGGCGGTGGTATCAGCGGCGCCGGCATCCTGCGCGAGGCCGCACGCCGTGGCTGGCGTTGCCTGCTGCTGGAACAGCGCGATTTCGCCTGGGGCACTTCCAGCCGTTCTTCGAAAATGGTCCACGGCGGCTTGCGTTATATCGCCAAGGGGCAGTGGCGCCTGACCCGTGACTCGGTCCATGAACGCCAGCGCCTGCTCGACGAAGCGCCAGGACTGGTGGAGCCCATGAGTTTCATGATGCCGCATTACCGTGGCGGCTTTCCCGGGCCACGGGTGATGGGCGGTTTGTTGACCGTCTACGACGCACTGGCCGGGCGACGTGACCATCGTTTTCACAATGCGCAACAGCTGCGTTATCTGGCGCCGGGTGTGAGGGAAGATGGCCTGTTGGGCGGCACCTGTTTCGTCGATGCCCTCACCGATGACGCGCGTTTGGTGATGCGTGTCCTGAGCGAGGCCCGGGCCGATGGCGCTACGGTGATTAACGGCCTGCGGGTGCAGCAGGTTGTACGTGAGGAAGGGCGGGTGTGCGGGGTTCAGGTCGAGGATTGTGAAGGCGGCGGATCGATGCAGCTGCGTTGTCGCGTCTTGGCTGTGGCGACGGGCGCCTGGGCCGAACGTCTTCGCCCATCCGACGTCCCTCGCCAGTTGCGTCCGTTGCGCGGCAGCCATGTGTTGCTGCCGGGCTGGCGCTTGCCGGTGGCTCAGGCGTTTACCTTTTTGCACGACAGCGACCGTCGCCCCGTGTTTGTTTTTCCTTGGGAAGGCGCCACGGTGGTGGGCACCACGGACCTGGACCATCACGAAGACCTGGACCAGAGCGCGAGCATCAGCGCTGAGGAACTCGACTACCTGCTGGCCGCCTGCACACAACAGTTTCCACAGGCCCAAGTGATCGCCACCGATGTGCTGTCGACCTGGTCGGGCGTGCGCCCGGTGGTGGGCAGCGCCGCAGGTGAGCGCCAAGGCAAACCCTCGAATGAAACCCGCGAGCATGTGCTGTGGCAGGAGCCCGGTTGCGTGACGCTGGCCGGTGGCAAGTTGACGACCTTTCGCCCGCAGGCCATCGAAGTGCTCAAGGCGTGCGCGTTGATGCTCGAACGACCTTTCGAAGATGACGGCGCACCGGTGTTCGCCGCCGTCCCTGACCTGTTGATTCCGGGGCTCAGTGGCAGCCAGTGGCGACGCCTGGCCGGGCGTCATGGTCGTGACCTGCCGAGGCTTGCGCGACTCATCGAAGCGTTGGGTCATGACACCGTTGGCGCGACGGACACCTTGTGGGCTGAACTGGCCTTTGCCTGTGACACAGAGATGATTTTGCACCTGGATGACCTGCTGTTGCGTCGTACCCGCCTGGGCCTTTTGCTGGCCCGAGGCGGCGAAGATTTCATGCCCGCCATTCGCCACCTCTGCCAGCCCCGGTTGGGCTGGGACGATGAGCGATGGCATCAGGAGGAACAGCGCTACCAGACGTTGTGGCAACGCCATCACGGCTTGCCCGGCACCCCGTTGTTGAACCAATAGGACCACTGCATCTGTTGCGCTGACACTCCCGAACACCTGTAGCCGCTGAGGAGCGAAGCGAGGCTGCGTTCGGCTGCGAAGCAGTCGTCAAATGTTGGATGGCGAGGACGTTGTCCTCGAACGCAGCCTCGCTTCGCTCCTCAGCTGCTACAGGTTCAACGGCTGCCCTCAACTGCAACCCCAGCATTTCAGGAACGTGCGTCACCCATGCCCATTGAAGAGAGCTCCATGGATAACCACTCGAACAAGCGTTACCTGCTGGCCATCGACAATGGAACCCAAAGCGTGCGCGCGTTGCTGTTCGATCTTCAGGGCAATCTGCTGGGCAAAGGCAAGGTCGAGCTGCAAGCCTATTACTCCACGCAACCCGGCTGGGCTGAACAGGACCCGGATTATTATTGGGCGAAATTGGGGGAGGCGTGCCAGCAGGTGTGGGCGCAAACCGGGATCGATCGCACACAGATTGCCGGCGTATCCCTGACCACCCAGCGCGGCACGCTGATCAACGTCGACGCCGAGGGCAAAGCGTTGCGCCCGGCCATCCTGTGGCTCGACCAACGTCAGACCGAGGTCGAAGGCGGCATCAAAGGCCCTTGGGGCTGGTTGTTCAAATTGGTCGGCGCCCAAGCCACTGTGGATTATTTTCGCGCCCAGGCCGAGGCTAACTGGATTGCTCGCCACCAGCCTGATGTGTGGGCAGCGACCGACAAATTCCTGCTGCTCTCGGGGTTTCTCACCCATCGATTGTGCGGACGCTTTGTCGATTCGGTGGGCTGCTGCGTGGGCTATCTGCCTTTCGACTTCAAGCGCTTGCGCTGGGCCGCGCCCTCCGACTGGAAATGGCAGGCGCTGGCCGTGCGTCCCGAGCAACTGCCCACGCTGCTCAAACCTGGTGAGACCCTGGGCTACATCAGTGCCGAAGCGAGCCGTCACACCGGCATTCCCGAAGGACTGCCCTTGATTGCCGCCGGTGCCGACAAGGCGTGTGAGGTGTTGGGGGCCGGCGTGGTCGACACCAGCACGGTGTGCCTGTCCTACGGCACCACAGCCACAATCACCAGTACCCGGTCGCGCTATCTGGAAATCGTCCCGCTGATTCCTCCTTACCCGGCGGCGGTGCCGGATCAATACAACTGCGAGGTGATGATCTATCGCGGCTACTGGATGGTCAGTTGGTTCAAGAACGAATTTGGCCTGCGGGAAATGCAGCAGGCCAAAGAGCAGGGCGTGGAGCCGGAGCAACTGTTCGATGCCTTGGTCAACGCCGTGCCGCCGGGCTCCATGGGCCTGATGCTGCAACCCTACTGGTCGCCGGGCATCCGCGAGCCGGGTGTGGAAGCCAAAGGCGCGATGATCGGCTTCGGCGATGTGCATACCCGCGCGCACATTTATCGGGCGATCCTCGAAGGCCTGGCGTATGCCTTGCGTCAGGGCATGGAGAACATCGAGAAGCGCTCGAAGACTCCCATCAAGTGCTTGCGGATTGCCGGTGGCGGTTCGCAAAGCGATGCGGCCATGCAACTCACGGCAGACATTTTCGGCCTGCCGGCGGAGCGTCCGCATGTCTACGAAGCGTCCGGTCTTGGCGCCGCGATTTGCTGCGCCGTCGGCCTTGGCCTGCACGCCGATTTCCCTTCGGCGATCGCCGCGATGACCCGGGTCGGCGCGGTCTTCATGCCTCAGCCCGAAGCGCATCAGACCTACGAACGCCTGTACAAGGACGTGTATTTGCGCATGTACCGTCAGCTTAAACCCCTGTACCAGAGCATCCGGGAAATCACCGGCTATCCCGCCTGAAGTACCTGCCTGCACGCATCACCGAATACTGTGGGAGCCCATGTGGCGAGGGAGCTTGCTCCCGCTGGGTCGCGAAGCGGCCCCAAAAGCTTCGCGTCTGCTCCGCAGCCGAGCGGGAGTAAACTCCCTCGCCACATGGGCTTGCTTCCACAGGTGATCTGATTGTTTCCATGCATCATCGCCTTCGAAGGAAAGGTGGTTTTTTGCGCCTTAGGGCGTGGCGCTATCGGAGAGTTTTTTTGGCGAGATTGGACAGTGTCAGGGGTGGGGGCGGTTGTTAGGCTCAACCCACTGCACATCCAATAAGAATTAAAAGCGATGAAGCTGACATTTTTCCTGCTACTGCTGTGTGGAACGGCTCCGGCGGCTTGGGGTTGGTCCAATCACACGGTGGGCAGCTACCTGGCCTTGCAAGACCTGCCCGCTTTGCGCGAAGCACCCCAGGTGGACGTTGAAACCCTGGAACAGTTTCTCGCTCAACAATACGGCGCGGTAGCCGAGTTGCTGGAAGAACAGGAGCGCTTCGCCCGTCAGCACTTCGCTCAATACCCGCCACGCCCCGACAGCCTCAAGCTGCCCGCCGTGCCAGGGGACCATCTGCAACAGGCATTCCTCAACGCCCTGCGCATCAACCCGCAGATTCATCTGGCCATGGTCATTCAGCCGATGCCGGGCAAGGATTTGCCAGAACGCGAACACCTGAAAGCCGAGCAGGTGATGGTCGAGCAGACCCTCTCGCCCTGGAATCGCCAGCGTTTTATCCGCGTGGCACACGGCGAAAAAGTATCGGCCCTGGCGGTGCTGGCCAGTGCCGCCGACGAGCCGGATTACGGTCACGACATCAACCTGTTCAGTGATAACCCCGGTGAGGTCGCCGGGCGGTATGGCTTCGGCCCACAGCCTTTCGGTGATCCGCGTTTTCAATACAGTTCTCAGGCGCCCTTCCACATGGGCTTTTTCCATGAGAACCCGGTGGTGTACGCCGCCGCCGATTTCCTGCAGCGCAGCTGGCCGGACTGGCGTGCCTATCAGTACATGGGCCTGGCGCGCCTGGCGTTCGCCACGGGTCATCCGTATTGGGGTTATCGCTTTCTCGGCTGGGGCCTGCACCACATTCAGGACCTGACCCAGCCGTATCACGCCAAACCGCTGCCAGGCGTAGAGCTCGCCAGCATGCTGTTGATGGAAGGCAAAGCCCTGGCGGGTTTTGACAGCGACAAACACGCGGCCATCGAGCGCGTCGCCACCCGCCATATGGAAGTGGAAAAGTATCAGTCCGCCTGGCTCCGTCGTTTGCTGCGGGCCGGTCAGGCACACCCGATGCTGGAGGCCTACGTCAATCTCACAGAGGACGCCAGTTACCCGCCTTACTCGGTGGATTACTTGCGCGAGGTGGTCAGCGCACAGTCCGCTGAACAGTCCGCTGCGTTTGATGAGGCCATTGGGCAGTGGCTGGAAACAGCGCCGGTCACCACCGATTTCAGCGCCGGCAATCAGGTCCAGCGCGAAGACTACAACCATCCGGCTCTCAATCAGCAGCTGTTCAGGTTACTCGGGCATTTCGGTGCGCACAGCCGGATTTACGTCAGCGCGGGACTGGTGCCGTAGTCGTTGCGGCGTCGTTGTCCAGGCAAACAAAAACAAGATCAGGGAAGGGAGAAAGATGATGAGGACTCGACTGCGCCTGTCCGGCGCGGCAATACCCGGCGTGGGCCTGGCAGGACTGCTGCAATTGTGCACGGTCGAAGGAGTGCAGGCGGTGGAGTTCAGCGTGCTGGACCAGCAGGTCACCGGCTCGTTCGACAGTACCTTGTCTTACGGGCGCTTGTGGCGGGTGCAGGGGCGGGACAAGACCAATGATGACGTCAACACCAACGACGGCAATCGCAACTTCGATACCGGGCTGGTTTCCGAGGTGTACAAGATCACGTCGGAGCTGGAGGCCAACTACCAGAACTACGGGTTGTTCATGCGTGGCACGGCGTTTTACGACACCCAGCTGATGGATAAGCGCAACGATTATTACCGCAACAACAGCCCTTCGCAGCCGAGCCAGAGTTACCCGCAGGACAACCATTTCACCGACCAGACCCGCGACATCGCCGGTAACCGGATTGAGATGCTCGACGCCTACCTTTATGGCAATTGGGACGTAGCGTCGATGCCGGTCACGGCGCGGGTCGGGCGCCAGGTGTTCAACTGGGGCGAGGGCATTTTCTACCGCGGCGGGATCAACACCACGAACCCGGTGGACGCCGCCAAGTACCGCTTGCCGGGCGCCGAGGTCAAGGAAGTGCTGATACCGGTGGAAGCGCTCAGCTTCAACATCGGCCTGACCGATTCCCTGACGGTGGAAAGTTTTTACCAGACCAACTGGAAGGAGACACGCATCGATCCGGTCGGCACGTTCTATTCCCAGACCGACTTGTTCGCCGATGGCGGCAACACCGCTTACAACAACTTCACCGGCACCGCGCTGGACACACCGGTACCGGGCTTCGGCAATGTGATCGATCTGTACACCGCATTGGGCAACAACCCATTGCTTAACCAGGCCCTGAGCACGACTGGCCTGTACGCCAACGGCGTGACCCCGTCCTTCGGCAATACCCTCAAGGTCGCCTCGGTGGGCAAGGACTACAACGCCCGCAACGACGGCCAGTTCGGCTTTGCCTTTCGCTACATCGCGGAAGCACTCAACAGCACCGAGTTCGGTCTGTACATGGTCAATTACCACGCCAAGGAACCGACCATCTCCGCCGATCTGGGCGGTTATCAGGGGATCGACATGGCCGCCCTGACCAACCTGTTGTCCGGTGTCGCCGGCAGTCAGGCCGGGCAACTCGCCAACGGTCTGGCGACGGCGGATGTGCTGGGCAATATTCAGGCGCATCGCCGCTATGCCGAAGACATTCGCATGTATGGCTTCAGCTTCAACACCACGGTGGGTCAGGCGTCGGTGTTCGGTGAAGTGGCTTATCGGCCGAACCTGCCTATCGGTGTCGCGGCAACCAATGACCTGATCGGCGACCTGGCCAATGGCGCTGCTGCAGCGGCTGGTGGGCAGACCATCAACATTGGCGGGCAGATGGTCACGCTCGATAGCCAGATCAACAACGCGGAGCGGGTCGAGGCGTTCAACACCTCCCTGGGCACCATCTACAACTTCGGCCCGGGCCTGTCGTTCGACTCGATGTTCGGAGTGTTCGAACTGGCGTCCGAGCACCTGCGCGGCAGCAGCCTGCATTACACCGCGTATGACGGCAGCACTCGTTACTACGCGGGCACCGGTAACTATTCCTACGTGTCCGGCGGTGATCGTGGCGATCAGGTCAACCGCGATTCCTACAGCTATACCGCGATGGTCAACGGCACCTGGAACGATGTGTACGCCGGGGTCAACGTCTCTCCGTATGTCGTCTACAAGGACGACTTCAAGGGCAACAGTTATCAGGCGGGCAACACCATCGAGGGGCGCAAGGCTTACACCCTCGGGATCAAGGCCAACTACCAGAACAAGCTGGAAGCCGAGCTGCAGTACACCGAGTTCTACGGCGGTGGCCAGAACAACGGTATTCGCGACCGAGACAACGTCGGCTTCAACCTCAAGTACTTCCTGTAACGGCTGCACGCAAAACAAGTGTGGGAGCGGTCTTGTGTGGCGAGGGGATTTATCCCCGTTCGGCTGCGGAGCAGTCGCAAACATCTGATGCATTACGGAGTTTGGGGCCGCTACGCGACCCGACGGGGTGGTGCGGCATTCCGATAAATCCCCTCACCACAAAGGCTCGCTCCCACAGGTTTCCATTTCGGAGAACGTTCATGTTTCCTACGTCACGACTGATTAAAACCACACTGTCACTGGTCCTGAGTCTGGCGGCCGGCAGCGCGCTGGCGGCGATTACGCCCCAGGAAGCGCAGCAACTGAAAACCACGCTGACCCCGCTGGGCGCCGAACGCGTGGGCAACGCGGCCGGCACCATTCCGGCGTGGGACGGTGGCATTACCCAGGCGCCCAAGGGCTATACGCCTGGCAAGCATCACCTTGATCCGTATGCGACAGACAAGCCGTTGTTCACCATCACCAAGGCCAACCTGGAGCAATACAAAGCCCATCTCAGCGCTGGCCAGATTGCGCTGTTCAACAGTTACCCCGACACCTTCCAGATGCCGATCTACCCCTCTCGCCGTTCGGGCTCGGCGCCGCAGTGGCTGTACGACAACACGTTCAAGAATGCTACGTCGGCGAAGCTGCTCGACGGCGGCACCGGTTTTGCCGATGCCTATGGCGGCGTGCCGTTTCCGGTGCCCAAGGATGGGGTTGAAGCACTGTGGAACCACATCACCCGCTATCGCGGCATCTACGTGGTCCGCCGCGCGTCCGAAGCACCGGTGCAGCGCAATGGCAGCTTCGCGTTGGTGACCTCGCAGCAGGAAGCGCTGTTCAACTACTACCGTCCGGGCGGGCAATTTGCGGACCTGAAAAACATCCTCTTTTACTACCTGGCCTTTGTTAAGAGCCCGGCCCGTCTTGCCGGTGGTGCGGCGCTGATCCATGAGACCCTGGACCAGCTCAAGGACCCGCGTCAGGCCTGGATCTACGACGCCGGCCAACGCCGGGTGCGCCGTGCGCCGAACCTCGCGTATGACACGCCAATCGCCTCGTCCGACGGCCTGCGTACCGCCGACGATACCGACCTGTTCAACGGCTCGCCGGATCGCTACGACTGGAAGCTCAAGGGCAAACAAGAGATCTACATTCCCTACAACAGTTACAAGGTCGGCAGTCCTGATGTGAAATACGCGGAATTGCTGACACCCGGCCATCTCAACCCGAAATACACCCGTTACGAGCTGCATCGGGTCTGGGTGGTCGAAGGCACGCTCAAGCCCGGCTCGCGGCACATTTATTCCAAGCGTGTGTTGTTTCTGGACGAAGACAGCTGGGGCGCTGCCCTGGTGGATCAATACGACGGACGAGGGGAGTTGTGGCGGGTGTCGATGGGTTACCTGAAAAACTTCTACGACCTGCCGACCACCTGGAGTGCACTGGACGTGTTCCACGACTTGCAGGCGCGCCGCTACTACGTGCAGAACCTGGATAACGAAGAACCCGCCACCGTGGATTTCGCCCAGCCGATTCCGGAGGACGCGTATTTCATGCCGTCGGCGTTGCGCCAGCGCGGGACTCGCTAAAAGCAGACTGGCCGTTCGGGAGATTGTCCGATATTGGCAAGAGAGGGTGTGCTAGCCTGCAATCAATGATTTCATTGATTGCAGGAGGCGTTATGGCCAGCATCACCATTCGAAACCTTGATGAGGCGCTCAAGGAGCAATTGCGTATCACGGCGGCGCATAACGGACATTCCATGGAAGAAGAGGCTCGCCTGATTCTTGGCCGGGCCTTGGCAACTGTTGATCGCTCCGGTGGACTTGGAAGCCGGATCCGCAACAGATTCAGCGCTGTCGGTGGATTGGACCTCGAGCTGCCAGAGCGATCAGAAAAGGCTGCTGCGGTGGACTTCTCTGAATGATAGTGCTCGATACCAATGTTCTATCTGAGTTCATGCGCGTTGAACCCGATGCAAAGGTTCTGGATTGGGTCGATGCGCAACCGACGATGGAACTGGCGATCAGCGCCATCACGGTGGCTGAGATTCTTCACGGCATTGCGCGTCTGCCGTCCGGCAAGCGCAAACAGAAGCTTGAGTCTCATGCGATGGCAATGTTTGAAGAGGACTTCGCGGGAAGGATATTGCCGTTTGATGCTCATGCTGCCGTCGAATACGCGACGCTGGCCGCAGGCGCCGAAGCAAAGCGTCGAACGGCGGCCATGGCTGATGCGCAAATTGCCGCCATTTGCCTGAGTCATGGCGCTTCGATTGCCACGCGTAATGTGCGGGACTTCGAGTTTTCCGGAGTCGAAGTGATCAATCCGTGGGATGCCTGAAGGTTAATGCCGTCCGTTTAAACGCACTCACACGCAGCGCCGCTTCGACATGTGATTTGTGAGTGAACGCGATCCCTGTAGGAGCTGCCGCAGGCTGCGATCTTTTGACCTTGCTTTTGATTGTTCAAAGCGAGAATCAAAAGATCGCAGCCTGCGGCAGCTCCTACATGACGTGTTGAATTTTGCGGGCATGCCGCTGATTTCACACGTTGATGAAAATTAGACGCGGAAGTGGCTCACCATCTGTTGCAACTGACCACCCAAACGCGCCAGTTCAACGCTCGACTTTGCCGTTTCATCGCTGGCGGCGGCGGTCTGTTCGGAGACGTCGCGCACGTTGACGATGCTGCGGCTGATCTCTTCGGCGACGGCGCTTTGCTGTTCGGCAGCCGCGGCGATCTGCTGGTTCATCGACTGGATATTCGACACCGTACGGGTGATGTTCTCCAGTGACAGGCCGGCCTTGCGCGTCAGTGCGACGCTGCTGTCGGTCAGGGTGCGGCTGTTGTGCATCACCGTCGACACTTGCTGGGTACCGTTCTGCAAACCGGCGACCAGGCCTTCGATTTCCTCGGTGGATTTCTGTGTGCGTTGGGCCAGGCCCCGCACTTCGTCGGCCACCACGGCGAAACCACGACCGGCTTCACCGGCGCGGGCGGCTTCGATGGCGGCGTTGAGGGCCAGCAGGTTGGTCTGTTCGGCGACGGCCTTGATCACGTCCATGACACTGCCGATCTTGTCGCTCTCTTGCTGCAGCACACTCATCGCTTCAGTGGAGCGCGCCACTTCGGTGGCCAGGCGTTCGATCTGTGCAATGGCTTCACTGACCACCTTGTCGCCTTCACGCGCTTCGCCGTCAGCAGCCGCTGCCGCCTGGGAGGCTTGTTCAGCATTGCGCGCGACTTCCTGCACCGTGGCGGTCATTTCGTGCATGGCCGTGGCCACCTGATCGGTCTCGATTTTCTGGCTGTTTACACCGGCGCTGGTTTGTTCGGTCACGGCGGACAATTCTTCAGCGGCGCTGGCGATCTGCGTGACGCCATCGCGGATACCGCTGATCAAGTCGCGCAGGGTCACGCCCATCCGTGCGATGCCTTGCTGTAACACACCGAGTTCGTCCCGGCGCGTGACCTTGACGTCCTGGGAGAGGTCGCCGCTGGCGATGCGCTCTACCACGGCCAGGGTGTCCCGCAGCGGACCGGTGATCTGGCGGGTGATGAGCACTGCAGCAATGACGCCCACCAGCAACGCCAGCAAGGTGCTGATCAGTTGCAGGGTGCGGGCTTGTGCGCTTTCGATGTCGCGGCGGTCAAGCTGGATCTGATACAGCTGATCGCTCAGGGACACGATGGCGGCGCCCTGGTCGGTCATTTCCTTGCGCGCCTGCACGGCATCGTTGCTGGCATTTTTATAGGCCAGCAAAGAGCTGCGGTAGTTGCCCAGCGCGGTCTCCAGCTGACGCAAGGCGTCGAGTTGGGTGTCGGCAAAATGCACATTCAGCGATTTCAGGCTGGCAATCGCCGCGTCCAGTTGGTTGACGGCTTTTTGTTCGGTCTCGGCATTGGTGGTCGCGGTGTAGCCGCGCACTTCGTAACGAGCCAGCAGGAACGCTTCCTTGGCGGCAGTGATGGCCAGGAATTGTTCGAAGCGCTGATCGCTCAGCGGCGTTTGCTGCACGTGGGTGTAAAGGGTGTTGATCAGCGTGTTGGCGGTTTCAGCGTTGGCGCCCATGGCGTCGCGGGCGCTGTTGCCGGTGCGGTAGGCGCTGCGCATTTTGTTCAGGGACGTCTTATAGGCATCGATCTCGGCGCCTTGCTCCCTGAGCAACTTGAGGTTTTCCGGGCTCTTGAATTTCGCCAGCAGCGCTTGTTGCTGGGCGGAAAACGCATCAAGCGTGGTTTGTACATTCTGTGCGGCGGTTTCGTCGCCGTTGGTCAGCATGTACTGCAGGCGAACCACACGCAGCTTGGTCAGGCCGGCGTTGAGTTGGGTGATATCGCTCATCCAGTTGCTGCGGTCAATCAGCCCGCCAAGGCTGGTCCAGCCGGTCAGAGCGAGGACGCAGGTCAGCGCCAGGACCAGGCCAAAACCCAGGCCCAGTTTCAGGTTGACGCTGATGTTACCGAACCAGCTATTCATCAAATTCCTCCAGGAACGTTGTCTGTCTTGATCGTCGGTTGGCTGGAAGATTGTTGTTTTTGAGAGCCAGCAAAAATGGGTAGCAGGTGTGTATCGGCCGCACGTTGGGTAACTGAAGATCAAAAGATCGCAGCCGATCTTTAAGCTTTTTTTCACAACCGTTTCACTCCCCGCCGACGCGGCCCTCTCTACCCTCGCGGCATCGAATGAAAGTGGTGCATGCCGACGGGGCGGCTTGATGTGGAATTAAGACTGAGTCTGTTCGGGATAAAACGCTCGATTGATGTGGGCTGGCTGAGCCGTTATCGAAACACCGCCGTAGTGCTGGCCTCGGCGCTGCTGGTCATCCCGTTGACGATATGGCTGTTGGCGCCGGCTGCCGCGCCGGACCTGTCCCACGGTAACGTCGCGGGCGCCCGGACATTGGTCGACGGGTGGGCCAAAGGCGACATGATCGTGCTGGTGCGCCACGTCGAACGCTGCGATCACTCCAGCGCCGTGTGCCTGAATGGTTTCGACGGCATTACTGATCGCTCCCGCAGCGTCGCAGTGAGCGTTGGGGCGCGGTTCGAGCAGTTGGGGCTGGAAAAAGCCGATGTCTACAACAGCCCGTTGCTGCGCACGGCGCAAACGGCCGGGTACATGTTCAATAAAGTGGGCGTGGGCGAAGACTGGCTGATCAATTGCCGGGGCACCATGCTGCGCGATGCGCTGAAGCACAAAGTGCCGGGTCGAAATCTCATTCTGGTTACCCACAGTGAATGCATGTCGCAACTGGAAAAAGACCTCAAACTTCCGGCCTCGACACTCGGTTATGGCGCGTCTTTGTTCATCACGGCAGAAGCGTTCAAAGCTCCGCGCATGCTCGGTTTCGTTGAAGCGTCGGATTGGCAATCGGTGTCCACTCAATGAGCAAATCCATGCGCTTCTATGGCTTCAATTTCGGTATTCCGCTGGCGCTCGCCGTCGTGGTGTTCCTGCTGTTCGACCTGACCCGAATCGACATCGCCTTCAACGATCTTTTCTATGACCCGGTCACGCAGACATTCCCGCTGGACCATGTGCACTGGTTCGAAAAAATCACCCACAAGTGGGCGCGCATCATTCCGAACTGGACCGGCGAAATTGCCATCATCGGTGCCTTGCTGTCGTTTTTATGGCCGCGCCTGAAGGCTGAGAAGCATTCGAAAATCATCGCGTTCCTGGAGAAGATCAACGTTGGCCCGGTGCTGCGGTTTGCCACCAGACACCGTCGGGACTTTCTGTATGTGGTGTTCGCGTTCTCCATCAGTACCGGCGTGATCCACTACCTCAAGGGTCACACCAGCGTGTACTGCCCCATTGAAACGACGCAGTACGGTGGGAAGATCGAGCACAAGGAGTGGTATCAGAATTTCGACTTGCTGAAAGTCGCGGGTGACGGGCGCTGCTGGCCGGGCGGACATGCCTCGGGTGGCTTTACCATGCTGGCGCTGTACTTCGTCGCGCGTCGCTATCGCTGGCGCTATTCCAAAGCGCTGATGTACGGCTCGCTGGCGCTGGGCTTCGTCTACGGCACCACACGTGTCCTGCAGGGCTGGCACTACATGTCCCACACATTCTGGGCCGGGATCTTTGTGTGGCTGGCGTGTTTGCTGACGGCGCTGGCGTTTTACGGGAGAGCACGCTTGGAGCTGCCGGTGGAGCACGCATCCGTGCACTCTGCTGGTCATGCGTTATCGCAAGCAGGCGCACTTCCACGGTAGAGATGTGTTGCGCAAGAAGGCTTCGTCGAACAAGCCGGTAATGCTCAGGCGAGACGTCGCGTCCAGCGCTGATCCGGTGTTTCAAAACGCTGATTGACCAACGCGGTCAGCACGTGATCTTGCCAACGCCCGGCGATGCTTAAAAAAGCCTTGGCGTATCCCTCTCGTTCAAAGCCCAGGCGCTCCAGCAGTTGCGCACTGCGCTCGTTGCCGGGGATGTAGTTGGCCATGATCCGGTGCAGGTTTTGTTCATCAAACATGTAATCGATAGCCCTGACCAAGGCTTCGCGCATCAGGCCCTGGCCTTCGTGTGATACGTCGATGTGGTAACCCAGGTAGCAGGCCTGAAAAGCGCCACGCACGATACTGCTGAAGTTGCAGGCCCCGATCATTTGGTTGCCGTCGTTGTTCAGTACAGCGAAATGCACCGCCAGGCCGGCTTTGAACGCGCTGGCCTGAATTTCAAGCCGTCCGCGGGTTTTTTCAGCGCAGTGATAGTCCGTCGGACGAATTGGCGACCAGGGTGCAAGGTGTTTTTGGTTGCGTTGGTAGAAGTCGCTTTCCAGGTCTGCCTGGTCGGGGCTTAGCACCGCCAGCGTCAGGCGTTGGCAGGGGAGGGTCAGCAGTGACATGGAGCGCTCCGCAAGTGAGGGGTGCCCCAGAATTGCCTAAGCGGTTGTAAAACTCAAATGACAAGCTGGTTTTCTCCAGGCAAAAAAAAGCCCGCGGGAGGGCGGGCAAACCGTAGTTTCTTGAATGAGCGAGGGCAATGTACCGTTTGACGAGGCGCGATGGGGTGAAGAAAAATTCATCTGCACGGCGCACCGTTTGCACAATGCGCTCGCTCATTCCCGTTGGCCGCTATCAGAAGTCGTACTTGAAACTGGTCATGATATTGCGCGGTGCGCCGTAGTTGGCCGACAGGGCTGGGGAGCTGTAGTACTCGCGGTCAAACACGTTGTTCACGTTCACCGACGCCGTCAGGTTACGGGTGATGTCATAGCGCGCCAGCAAGTTGGTAATCGCGTAGCTGCCTTGGGTAAAGGTGTGCAAGTCGTTGCCGGTTTTGCTCTGCCAGTTGACGCCACCGCCGAGGGTCAGCTTGTCCAGCGGGCCGTGCAGGCGATAGCTGGTGAACGTCTTGACGCTGTTGCGGGGCATCATGGTGCTGATGCGGGCGTCGTCCGCGTCGGTGGTCACCGAGTAGGCATAGCCTGCAGACGCTTGCCAGCCTTCAGCCAGTTCACCGTTGAGCTCCAGCTCGATGCCTTTGGACGTGGTGTCCTGCTCGGAGCTGTACACGTTGTCGTGTTGCCAGATCGCCAGGTTGTCCTGCTCCAGTTTGAAAAGCGCAACGCTGGAGTTCAGCTTGCCGTCAAGGTGCGTGCCTTTCAGGCCGATCTCGTAGCCCTTGCCTTCCATCGGGTCGAGGGGTTTGTTGTCTTCGTTTGTGACCCACGAGGCTTGCGGGCTGAAAATGCTGGTGTAGCTGGCGTACACCGACCAGGTGTCGTTGAGGTCGTAAACCACGCCGGCGTAAGGAATGAACACGCCGTTCTCTTCACGATTGACCTCGGTTTCGGGTGCGCCATAAGGGCGGTCCGTGGTGTCGCGTTTCCAGTCGATCAGTCGGCTGCCGAGGATCAGGCTCAGGTCGTCGGTCACGCTGAAACGTGAGGTCAGGTAGGCCGCGTATTGGGTTTCGTCCATGGACGATTTGCCACTTTCGATGAAGTCGGGCTTGGGTGAGTTGCCGTCCCAGGTGAACAGGTTGTCGATGGCGCCTCCCGCAGAAGAGGCGTAGTCGTATTGCCAGCCGCCCCAGCCCGGAACACTTTCCTTGTATTTGGAAAGGGTCATCCCGCCGATCAACTCATGCTCGCGACCAAACAGTCCGAACGGGCCGGTGACGTACAGGTCGAGGTTGTCCTGCCTTGGCGTACCGGAGAACCGCACGGGCAATTGTGAAGTGCCGCTGCCGTCCTTGTTGAGATCGCCCATCACATAGTTGAAGGCTTCATCGAATTTGTTTTCCGCGTGGGTGTACTCGATCTTGCCGCTCCAGCCGTTGGCGAATTGCTGCTCGATGGAGGTGAAGAACGTGGTCTGTTCGTGATCGTTATAGGACCAGTCCGGCGCCCCGTTGATCGAGCGCTTGAGGTCGGTGCGTTCGCCGGTGCTGAAGCGCGAGGGCAAGCCCGTGCGCAGCGGCGAGTCGACGTCGGTGCGCTGGTAGCTGAAGCCCATGGTCAGCAGGGTGTCTTCGCTCAGGTCGAATTCGCTGATGCCGTAGAGCAGTTGCGATTGCAGGTTGAAGCGGTCGATCCAGGCATCCTGGGTCTTGTAGTCCGCCACCAGGCGCCCACGCACGTTGCCGCTTTCGGTCAGGGGGCCGGACACGTCGAAGCCGCTGCCGTAGCGATCCCAGTTACCGGCTTCACCGGTGATGCTGGCCCGGGCCTCGGCGGTCGGGCGCTTGCGAATCAGATTGATGGTCGCCGAGGGGTTGCCCATGCCGCTGATCAGGCCGGTGGCGCCGCGAATGATCTCGACGCGGTCGTACATCGCCATGCTCTGGGTGTAGTTGTCCAGACGCGTGTTGGTGGGCACGCCGTCGATCTCGTAGTTCTGGATAACGAAGCCGCGGGAATAGTAGGTGTCAGTCTCCGCACCGAGGCCGTCACGAACGACGGTGATGCCTGAGGTGGCATCCATGGCGTCGGTCAGGGTTGTCAGGTTCTGGTCATCCAGACGTTGGCGAGTCATCACCGTCAACGACTGCGGGGTTTCACGCGGGGTGAGGTTGAGCCGGGTCGAACTGCTGGACGAGTAGGTGGTGTACAGGCCGGTGCCTTCGGTGGTCGACCCCGGCGCCTTGCCGGAAATGGACACCGCGCTCAGCTGCAACGCATCGCCGGAACTGGCCACCAGCGAATAGTTGCCGTTGGCGCCACGGCTGGCTTCCAGGCCAGTGCCCGCCAGGAGCATCGCCAGGCCTTGGTCCACGTCGTACTGGCCGTTGAGCCCTGGTGTTGTCTGGCCTTCGGTCAACGGGGTGGAGTAGGACAGCAGGATGTGCGCCGTTTGACCAAAGCGCGTCAGGGCAGGTGCCAATGGCCCGGCTGGAATATCGAACGACTGCAACGTTTGTTCGGCGGCCTGCGCCCAGTTCGGGGCGATCATCAATGATGTGGTTGCCGTCATGCAGGCGATACCTTGAACCACGGCGCCGGCCAGTTTTTGCTTGAGGGATAAGTGCCAGAGCTGGCCGTTGCGAGCGGTGAAGTCCACGAGTTGTTCCCCATTGAATATAAGTGTCTGGGGTTTAAGTCTCGCGAGATTCGAAAACGGACCACCCAATCGCAAAAAAAAAGTGGTGTCAGGTCAGCCGTGGTTTCAGCGTGACCCAATAGCGGGTGAACTGCTGAACGTCGAGTTGCAGGGTGTCGGCGACGGCGAAAATGATCCGCTCGGTGTTGGCCAGGGGAAATGTGCCTGATACGCGTACGTCGGCCAGGCTCGGATCACAGGCCAGATGCCCGCGCCGGTAGCGGCTCAGTTCACCGAGGAAGTCTTGGAGTGGCTGCCCCTGGGCAACCAGCATGCCCTGGCTCCAGGCGGGAGGCGTGAGTGCCACGGCTTGACGGGTAATCAGGCCCTGGGCGTTGAAGCTGAGCTGTTCGCCTGCCTGTAAAGTCATTGCCAGTTGGCGTTGCGCCGACGGATTAATGACCAGCGAGCCCTGATAAACGCTGACCTGTGTAATGCCCGAGCGCTGCCGGACGCTGAACCGTGCCAGCGCCACATCGAGACGACCTTCGGCAGTTTCTATCGACAGGGGACGGCCGTCGGCAATCTTGTCCCGGGTGATCAATATCTCCCCGCGCAGCAGCTTGATGCGTCGTACTTCTCGTTCGAACACCACGTTGATCGCACTGTCGGTGTTGAGCTGTACGTGTGTGTTGTCCGCGAGCGCGATACGTAGTTGCTCGCCGATTCGACTGTGGTAGTCGGCGGTCAAGTCCTGCAGGAGCGCGGCGTCCTTCATGCTCCAGGCTCCCGCGCCTGCAGCCATCAATACACCGAGTTGCTTGATCGCCGTGCGCCGAGACATCGTCGGGCGAAGGGCGGCGTGGGCCAGCGGGCGCTGGTTCGGGGAGCGGATATCGCTCATGCGTTGAGAGAATGCTTCGGCACGCTGCCATGCGTGCTCGTGAACGGGGTGTGCCTGGCGCCAGTTCATCCAAGCAGCCAGGGTGTCTTCGCTGACGTCGCGTTCCTGCAGTTCCAGATGCCAGTGCATCGCTTGTTCGGCGACGTCGCCGGGGATGGGCGGCTTCACTGCAAATCCAGGCTGTCATCGAACATGATGCACAGGGCGCCTGCTTTGACGATGTAGCGCTTGACGGTGGTGATGGAAATGGCGAGCCGATCAGCGATTTCGCCATGGCTCAGCCCATCCACCTGCGACCACAGAAAAGCTTCGCGAACCGGGCGCTCAAGGCATTCCAGTGCGGCATCGAGGGCGATCAGGGTTTCCAGCAGGATGGCCTGCGTTTCAAGACTGGGTGCGGTGAGCTCTGGCATGGCTGCCAGTGCTTCAAGATAAGCGCGTTCAAGTTTTTGCCGGCGGTAATGATTGGATAAAACGCTTTGTGCCACCTTCGCCAGAAACGTGCGTGGCGCATGCAACTCCGGTACCTGCTCTTTGGCCAGCAGTCGCATGAAGGTGTCCTGTGCCAGGTCAGCTGCACTTTGCGAACAGTTGAGCCGGCGCCGTAACCAGTTCTGCAACCAACTGTGCTGTTGTCGATACAGCACGGCCACGTCGCAAAAGCCGGTTTGAGAGGGTGAGGACATGATCTGATAGCGCCGGATGAGTAAATATCACAAATGATAATACTTATCATATAGATCGGCCGGGTGTGGCTGCAAGGGCGGTGTTTGATTGCTCGGGCAAATGGTCGGTCGCATGCGCCTGTTGACCCGTCACAGGAATGTCAGGGCAGGAAATAGGGCGTTACCCAGGATAAAATCTTTAGGTCGCGCGAATGTTATGTATGCGGTACATTTATTGACAAATGTTACGGATATTGAACATGGATTACGCTCTTCTTGTAGATCGTCTCGGCGAACAGATACGCGAAAAGCGCATCAATCGCGGCTTGACTCAGGCACAGGTCGCTCAACTCGCCGGTTTGACACGGCAGAAAGTCATTGCTGTAGAGAAGGGTACATTGTCGGTGAGCATGCTCGCGTTTGCCCGGGTGTTGGGTGCGCTGGATTGTGAGTTCGAGGTGGTTCCAGCCCGCATGCCCACTCTAGAAGAACTGGGGGACATGTTCTAATGAAAATGACCTCGCTGAACGTCAGTACTCCCGAAGGCAATAGCGGGAGGGTCTTCGCCAGTGCAGCAGATTTTGTGTTCCGCTACGACGACGATGCGCGCTCCGAAAGTGCGATCAGCTTGTCGATGCCTGTGCGACTAGACGATTTCCGTCGGCGGGATCTGCATCCTGTTTTCCAGATGAACTTGCCGGAAGGGTATGTGCTGGAGCAGTTGCGTAATCGCCTGGCTAAAACAACCAATGTTGATCCGTTTCTGTTGCTCGCGCTTTCCGGTAGCAGTGCACCCATTGGTCGGGTTCACGTGCGCTCAAAAGCAGTTGATGCGCTGCTGGGGGAGCAGAGATTTGCCGGGGAAAATCTCGAAGAGATTCTGACGTGGGACGGCACGGAAGATATTTTTGCCGACCTGCTGGATCGCTACATTCTGCGGGCAGGCATTTCAGGTGTTCAGCCCAAAGTCATGGTTCCTGAATATCAAGGAGTTGACTTGCCACGCGTCACCTCCAAAACCTCTGACTTGATTATTAAAAGTGGCCGTGATGAGTTTCCCGGGCTGGCAATCAACGAGTTCCTCTGTATGTCGATGGCCAAGGAGGCGGGCATCCCCGTCCCGCCGTTTTACCTTTCGGAAAACGCCAAGCTCTTTGTCATGCGTCGATTAGATCGTGACGATCAGCTCAACCCGATTGGATTCGAGGACATGGCGGCGCTGATGGGGCTTTCAGCCGATCAAAAGTACAGCAAAAGCTACGCAGCGATTGCCAAGGCAGTCCGAGTATTTTGCCCGGCGGTGCACATCAGATCGTCATTGGACCAGCTATTCGATAGCGTCGCGTTGAGTTGTATTGTCGGAAATGGTGATGCGCATTTGAAAAATTATGGCTTGCTCTATTCCGAGCCGACCCAACGCGACGCGCGACTGGCGCCGGCTTATGACATCGTCAACACAACGGCCTACATCCCGGAGGATGTTCTGGCGCTGGATCTGGCGGGTAACAAATCACTGTTTGCTTCACGCCAGGGGCTATTGGAGTTCGCGCAGACATGCGAGGTCGAGCGACCTCAGGAGCGAATTCAGCACCTGCTTACGGCTGTTGAAGGGGTGCTAGAGCGCTACCCCCAGTATCGGGAGCAGGCGCCTAATGTAGTGGGAGCAATTCAACGAGCGGCAGCACCTTTCGCACTCACGTTCGGGTAGTGTTTGGTCGACAGCCAGTTTAAAGGACGGCTCACCTGGTTACTTGGATGCACCGAGCCCGAATTTCAGCCCGCCCCAATTCCACTCCTTCGATTGCTTCACATAGCATCCGGGCTGATTGGCGGGGGTAGCATCACAAGCGATACGACCACCCTTGCTGGTGTCGGCCGTGCGGTCGTTGTAGTGCGCGCAGCCGGAGGCCATCGAAAATAACAGCGCGACGATCAGGGTTTTTAGGGGCATGACAGCATCCTTGCAGGTGGATCTGAAGCATAGGTCCTGATGTGTCGGGCCGTCCAGGGACTCTTCGAAAGGTAGGGACGCCCCGGGATTACAAACCTCCAGATGCAACAAAGCCCGCACTGGGCGGGCTTTGTTGGTGCTTCGTATTTGGTGGAGCCGGGGGGATTTGAACCCCCGTCCGCCAGTACTCCGCTGTCGGTACTACATGCGTAGCCGTTTCTATTAAGTTAACCCTCAGCGACCCGAAGAGCAGGGTGCTTTGGGCGAGTTGTGTAAGTTTTAGCCGCTTCGTCCACAACGTACTGCACGGCGATTCTGTTCTATATGACAATCACTTCGGGTTTACAGACATCCCCTAGTGATTGCTGGACCCGAAGGTACCAGAAGCTCAGGGCTAAGGCTGCTTACGCAGCGAGAGCGAATTCCTGGCCGTAGTTTTCGTCATTGGCAACTATAAGTAGTTGCAACAGTGGATTTACGAGTTCTGTTACCAACTCGGCATGCACCTAAAGTTTCGCAACCGGCGTCGAATCCTAAACGGCCCCGAGTCTGTTGCTCGGTGTATCAAGTGAGCAACAGACCTGCGCAGTGTACGCCAACGCGACTCAGAAGGCCAACCCGAAGGTTGGCCGCGAGTGATTATGTGCTCGCTGCTCAGTTTGCCATCGACAATGCCTGGGTGGCCTCAGTGGCGCATTTTTTTTCATCATTGGCAGCCTGTGAAGCTTTGGCGCTGGCCAGCAACCTCCTGATCTCCGGTGCGTTGGCGGAGGTCGCTGGCAGCGAATTCACTTTGGCTTCGAGTTCCTGCAGCTTGCTCGTACACAGGTTGTTATCCGCAGCAAATACAGGAGAGGTCAACATTGCAGCGGACATGAACAGACCAGCCAGTGCGGTACGTTTCATGGATATCTCCTAAGAATGATGGTCTCGTTGCTATCGCATGAGCGGGCTCGGCCGAGGTCGATCGACCGGCCGCGATGCTTGAGGCCTACTCAAAAGACCACGCCACTGCAAAGTAATTCGGTTTTAGAGAATCGTGAACGACGACAGGCCTGTTGCTCTGTCAATCGAGATGGGCAACAAGCCTGTGTGATTTACATCAGCGTCGGCGAAGCAGGCCATCCCAAAGGTTGGCCTTGTCGGGACTACTGCTTGCCGCCATCACTGGACTTCTGAATATCCTGAATCGTTTGGGTCGTTTCGGCGATGCAATCTTCCGTGCCTTTTTTGGTACCCGTCGCGTGATCAGCTTTGGCTTTTTCGACGGACGCCTGCACCTGTTCAGTCATCTCCGGAGAGATTTGCGACTTGGCATTTTCGATAGTTTTCAAATTGACCGCACAGAGGTCTTCGGCTGCGAACGAAGTGGACGCCATCATGGAAGCAGTAACGAACAGACCTAACAGTACAGAACGTTTCATGTGTATCTCCTTGAGCTGAGGGTCCAGGCATTTGCTGGCCATCAGGACGGGCTGCCGATTGGGGGAAGCCCGGCGATGTCCGGGCTTAATCTGTGGACTACAGCGGCGCGTCAGGGTTCTATTTTTTCTTCAGGTGACCTCGACCGTGTCACCCGGTCCACCAGATAGACAAGGCTGTGGTAGTCAATTCCACCGTGTTGTGTCAGACCAATCTCACAGGTGCGGCTCGTGGAAATCCCTTCGCTGCATTGTTGCACCGCATCCTTGAGCGTTCGCAGTGAATGAGCGTTCAGCTCCGGGGTGGTAAAGCCTTTGTCGCCGGCGAACCCACAGCAGTGAATGCCTTCGGGAATGACCACGTTTTTGCTGCACTTGCGCGCCAGATCGATCAGCGCCTGGCTCTCGCCCAGGTGCTGGGTGCTGCACGTGACGTGAACGGCGATCGGCGCTTCCTGTGGGGTGAAGTCGAGGCGATCCATCAGGTGGGTGCGGATAAAACGTACCGGGTCGTATAGGTCCAGGCGCACATCGCCCACATCCTGGACCAGGCGCAAGGTGCAGGGGCTGGTGTCGCAGTAGATGGGATCGAGCCCACCTCGACTGGCGTGCAGCAGCGCGCCGATCAGTTCCTGGCGTTTGTGCTCGGCCTGCTCTGCGTAGCCTTTGGATGCGAAGGGCTGGCCACAGCAGAGGTTGTCCTGATTGTCCGGAAAGACAACCTGGTAACCGGCTTTTTCCAGCAGCCCACGGGTTTTGTCGTACAGCGACATTTGTTCGCTATCGCCAGCTGCCGGTCCCATGACTCGCGAAACACATGCCGCCAGATAAACCACCCGAGGGCGCTCGTCCGAGACGGTCGGACTGAAGCGAATGGCTTTTTCCGGTTGCGGCATGGCGCTGGTCCATTGCGGGACCTGGCCTTTGGATAATCGGTTCAGCGTCGCCGACAGCTTTGCCAGGCGCGGCGCCCCCAGCATCATTCGTGCACCATTGGCGACGTGCAGGGTAAAACGCGCCCCTTGCAGTGCCGTGGCGAAATTACCTTCAAGCCAGTTGGCAGTTTTCGTATGCGTCGCCTTACGGCTGCGGAGCTTTTTCACCAGCTCGCCGGTATTGATTCCTACAGGACAACGCTGCGCACACAGCCCGGTGGCGGCACACGTTTCGATGCCTTGGTATTCGTAGGCCGCTTCCAACTCGGTAGTGTCCACGCCGGCACGCTTCTTCGCCTGAATATCGCGCCATATCACGATGCGCTGGCGCGGGCTCAAAGTCAGGCCCTTCGACGGGCAGACGGGTTCGCAGAAGCCGCACTCGATGCACTTATCCACAATCTCATCGGCGGCCGGCAGCGGCTTCAAGTGCTTGAGATGAATTTGCGGATCGTTGCTGAGCACAACGTCGGGGTTGAGAATCCCATGGGGATCGAGCAGACGTTTGAGTTGCCACATCAACTGGTAGGCGTCGCTGCCCCATTCCAGTTCGACGAAGGGGGCCATGTTGCGCCCGGTACCGTGCTCGGCTTTTAAAGAACCGCCGAATTCCACTGCAACCAGCTGTGCAACGTCGTCCATGAAGGCCTGATAGCGTGCGACTTCTTCCGGGCTGTTGAAGCCTTGGGTGAAGACGAAGTGCAGATTACCTTCCAGTGCGTGTCCGAAAAGGATGGCTTCGTCGTAGTGATGCTTGTCGAACAGCTCGATCAAGCGGTTCACGCCGATCGCGAGTTGTTCCACCGGGAACGTCACGTCTTCGATGATCACCGTCGTGCCGGTTTGGCGTACGGCGCCAACGGCGGGAAAGGTGTCTTTGCGGATCGCCCAGAGGCGCGCGTTTTCGACCGGATCTTCAGTGAAATCGACTTGCTTCTCTACGGGAAAACCGGCCAGCGACGCCATGATTTGCCCGAGCTGTTCCTGCAACAGCGAGGACGATGCGGCGCGGGATTCGATCAACAGAGCGCAGGCACTATTCGACAGTTGTTGTACGAAAGCGGGCATGCCGGGTTTTTCCTGCACTGAGCGCAGGCTGCGACGGTCCAGCAGTTCCACGGCGGACACCGGTTGGGTTTTCAACACGGTGACAGCGTTGCAACAGGTTTCCACGTCCGGGAACACGATCAGCGCCGACGCCTTGTTTGGGTGGTCGATGACGGTGTCGTAGGTCACAGCGCTGATGAAACCAAGGGTGCCTTCGGAGCCGACCAGCAAATGGCTCAAGATATCCACAGGCTCATCGAAATCGACCAAGGCATTGAGTGACAGGCCCGTGGTATTTTTCAGACGGTATTTGTGGCGAATTCGTGCGGCGAGTTCGGTATTGGCGCGTGTCTCACGGCCCAGGGTTGCCAGACGTTCCAGCAATTGCCCATGGCTTGTGCGAAAGGCTGCAACGCTGGTTGCATCCTCGGTGTCGAGACGGCTTCCGTCTGCCAGCACCAAACGAATGCCAGCCAGCGTGTGGTAGGTGTTTTGCGCAGTGCCGCAGCACATGCCGCTGGCATTGTTGGCAACGATGCCGCCGATTTTGCAGGCGTTGATCGACGCCGGGTCCGGCCCGATCTTGCGTCCGAAGGGGGCCAGCCAGGCGTTCGCCTGCGCGCCGATAACGCCCGGTTGCAGGCGGATCTGCAGACCCTCGCCGCGGATCTCGCGCGCGTTCCAGTTATCCCCGAGGACGATCAATACCGAGTCGCTGATGGCCTGGCCGGAGAGGCTGGTGCCTGCGGCGCGAAACGTCACCGGGACCTGATCCCGTTGCGCCAGTTTAAGCAGCGCCACTACCTCATCTTCGGATTCGACGCGGATCACCAGTTTCGGAATCAATCGGTAGAAACTGGCATCGGTGCCGAAGGCCAGGGTCGACAGCGGATCATCGAAACGCCGGTCCTGGGGAATCAGTTGCTGCGTATCTCGCAGGAAAGCCGTCGGTAAACTCATTGATCCTCCAGGATCAGCACCACAAGGTCTTTCGGCCCGTGCGCGCCGTACGCCAGCACTTGTTCGATATCGGCAGTTTTCGAGGGGCCGGACACCAGCAGCGCGTTGGTCGGCATGCCCTTGGCCCATTCGAACTCTTGCTGCACCTGATAGAAGTTGTCGCGGATTTCGCTGGCCTTGAGCAGGGCGAAATGCACCGGCGGTACCAGGCTCATCAAGCGCGGTTCTTCTCGCGTCGGCCAGATAATGAGGCTGCCCGTGGCAGCGATTGCACCGAGTGTAGTGGTCAGGCTGGCCGGAGTGTCGTTGAACAATTCGGCTTTCCATTCCTCGACCGGGCGGTCGTAGGCTTTGAGCGTTGGAAGCGTGGGATTGTTCGCCCAGTGCTGAGTGACACGTTCGCCGTGGGGCGTCGTGGGTGCGATCAGCAGGCTCGGCAATTGACGATCCTGCAGCAATTGCGCGAGCAGTGTTGGCCACTCGGCACCTGAAGTCAGGTGGATTTCCGTGTGCACCGCTTCCATCTGTTTGCGCAGTTGCGCGATGCGTTGTTCGGGGGCGTAGGTGTAAGGCGCTGTCACCAGTTCGACGTCGAAGTTGTCAGCCACCGGCGTGGTGCCGGTCAGACTGTTGCGCAATTTGGCGAGGATGTTGTGCTTGGCGCTCATCAACGGTCTCCCTGTTTGGCCAGGTGCGCGCGGGCCATGTCATGCAATGAGCGGGCGGCGGGTTTGGGTGCGCTGTGGTTTTGCGTCCAGGGCCCGACATTGTTCGGCGTCAGCGCGCGCAGGCGTGTGGCGAAGAAACCGAACAGCCGATAGAGCGTCGGCGAGCTATTGAGCCTTGCCCAGGCATTCCAGATAAACCGTTCCTTGCGTGAATATTTGCTGCCTTGGCCGCGCATCACTTTATGGGGCGTATCCGGGGCTTTCACGTTCTCTTCCCGTAGGCGCCTAAGCAAGGCTGGGATAGGAATTTTTACCGGGCAGACTTCGCCGCAGGCGCCGCACAGTGACGAGGCACTGGGGTGGTCCGGAACTTTTGCCAGCCCGACCATGTGAGGGGTGATGATCTTTCCGATAGGACCCGGGTAGACCTCGCCGTAGGCATGACCGCCGATTCGGGTATAGACCGGGCAATGATTCATGCAGGCGCCGCAGCGGATGCAGTTCAAAGTCTGGCGCAACTCACTGTCGGCAAAGGCCTGGCTGCGACCGTTGTCGAGCAAGACCAGGTGCACTTCCTGCGGGCCGTCGAGTTCATGATCCTGGCGTGGGCCGGAAATCATATTGACGTAGGTGGTGATCGGCTGGCCGAGGGCGGAGCGGGTCAACAGGGACAACAGCGGGACAACGTCGCGCAGGTTTTCGACGACTTTTTCTATGCCGGTGACCGCGATGTGAACCGGCGGCACGGTGGTCGACATGCGCCCGTTGCCTTCATTTTCCACCAGCAGCAAGGTGCCGGTTTCGGCCACTGCGAAGTTGACGCCGGAGACGCCGATGTCCGCTTCGAAGAATTTCTGCCGCAGGACTCTGCGACCGATTTGAATGAGTTGGTCAACGTCCTTGGTGTATTCCACGCCAAGTTTGTCGTGGAACAAGGACGCGACCTGACCGGCATTCTTGTGGATCGCCGGCATAATAATGTGTGAAGGCTTCTCGTGGTCGAGCTGGACGATGTACTCGCCCATGTCCGATTCCAGGCATTCAATGCCACGATCAGCGAGGAAATGATTCATTTCCATTTCTTCGCTGACCATCGATTTGCCCTTGATCACTTGCCGCGCCTCGTGAGCCCGGATGATCGAGAAGACGATGCCATTGGCTTCGTCCACCGTTTCCGCCCAATGCACTGTCACACCGTTGCGGGTCAGGTTGTGTTCAAGCTGCTCGAGCAGGTCGGGCAGCTTGGATAACGCACGAGCGCGGACAGCGTTGCCCAGCGCTCGCAAATGTTCCCTTTCGTGGGCATCGCTGAAAGACGCTGCCCGTTTTGTCATCAGTGAATCCATCGCCGAGCGAAAGTTGTTTCGCAACTGCGTGTCACCCAGAGCCTCGTGAGCCCGAGTGCGGAAATCTTCTTCTACGGCAACCGTAGGAATAATCGCGGAAGCGTTCATAGAACACCTCCGGTTCGTTGCCAGAGGAAGCTGGCCAGGTGTTGGCCGCGCAACGCTTCCTGCTGTTTTTCCAGCGAGCCGTTGATGTTCATCAGGCAACCGCAGTCGGCACTGAGTACCTTGTGCGCACCGGATTCCTTCAACGACCGGGTCTTGTCAGCCACCATCGCGCCGGAAATGTCTGGCATACGGACGCTGAACGTCCCACCGAAGCCACAACATTCGCTTTCGTGACCGTGCTCGACCCGCTCCACGTTGCTCAGTTGCGACAACAGCTCGCGACCGTGCAGGTGGGTGTTCATCTCACGACGCGCCGAACACGAGGTGTGCAGCGCCACTTTGATCGGCGCACCGCTGTCCTTGAGCTGCACCTTGCAAACGAACAGCAGAAACTCGGCCAACTCGTAGGTCCGTGCCGCCAAGGCCTGGACCTGTTTCAACGTGTGCGGCTCATCCTTGAATAAGTCGGCGTAGTGCTCGCGCAACATACCCGCGCAAGAACCTGACGGCACCACCACCGGGTAGTCTTCGGCGAACAGCGCCAGCTGCGAGCGCGCTACGGTCCGGGCCTGTTCGGTGTAACCCGAGGTGTAGGCCGGTTGTCCGCAGCAGCTTTGCCCTTGCGGATACTCGACACGAATGCCTTCGCGCTCCAGCAGGTGGATCGCATCCATCCCGGCTTCGGGGTAGAACAAATCCACCACGCACGTCCCGAACAGGTAGACCCGCTGCGGTTTTTCGCTGGGGTATTGCCGTGGCTCGGGCAGTGGCGGGGCGACTCGGGTCGCGTTCGGCACAGCGTTGTAAAAAAGCTCGCTCATCAGGCGTGTCTCCGGGTTGTCCCGGTTATCCGTCCGCTGAGGCTGCTGAATATAGTGAGGGAAGCTTTCAGCAGCCTTACAGACCGGGTTGTGAATAGCTGACGCCGTAGTCGTGGTACGGCGTCGGTTTAATGCGTGCAGCGTGTAGTCCTTAGTGCACCAGCATGCCGGTGAACCAGTAGGCCTGGGCCAGGGTGATCAAGCCGACAATCGTTGCAAAGAACAGGCTGTGCTTGAGGGTGAACCGGAACAGGTCGGATTCCTTGCCCACCAAGCCGGTCGCGGCGCAGGCCACGGCGATCGACTGAGGCGAGATCATCTTGCCGGTGACGCCACCGCTGGTGTTCGCGGCGACCAGCAACACATCGCTCACGCCGATTTGGTGTGCCGTGGTGGCTTGCAGCGAGCTGAACAGTGCGTTGGAAGACGTATCGGAACCGGTCAGGAATACGCCCAGCCAACCGAGGAACGGCGAGAAGAACGGGAACGCTGCGCCTGTACCGGCCAATACCAGTGCCATGGTCGAAGACATGCCTGAGTAGTTGGTGACAAAGGCGAAGGCCAGCACCATGCCAATGGATAGAATCGGCCAGCGCAACTCGTAGAAGGTCTCGCGCAAAGTGGTCAGACCAGTTTTGAAGTTGATCTTCAGCACCAGCATCGAGATCAGCGCGGAGAAGAATATCGCCGTGCCGGTGGCGGAAATCGGGTCGAGCTTGAACACGGCGGGAAGAGCGGTCGGAGCGGTCACGATCGGAGCGACCTTGATCACCATCTGGTCCAGGTGCGGAATGGCGAAGTTGAACACCCAGCTGTACATCGAGCCGCCCGCCGCGAACATCGCCTTGAACGGTTTCAGGGTCCAGATAGTCACCAGCACGGTGAGGATCAGGAAGGGAGACCAGGCTTTGAAAATCTCACCCAGGCTGTAGGGAGAGGCCACGGTGCTGCGCGGCAAGCCGAAACCACCGGCGCTGGCGGTTACGACAGACGCGGAGACTGCACCGGCGATGTGTTGGCCGGCGGTGCGTTTCGGCTGCCAGACTTTCAGGAACAGCGTCAGGGAAATCAGGCTGGCGAGCGCCGAGGTGATGTCCGGCAGCTCAGGCCCGATGAAGTTCGACGTGAAGTATTGGGTGACAGCGAAGCTCAAGCCCGCCACCAGTGCCGCAGGCCAGGTTTCGCGGACGCCACGCATGCCGTCCATCATGAACACCAGCCAGAACGGCACGAATAGCGACAGCAGCGGCAGTTGGCGACCGGTCATTGCGCCGATCTTGAAGGCGTCGATGCCGGTAACTTGCCCGGCGACAATAATCGGAATGCCCAAGGCGCCGAAGGCCACTGGCGCCGTGTTCGCAATCAGGCATAACCCGGCAGCGTACAGCGGGTTGAACCCCAGTCCTACCAACAGCGCGGCGGTAATCGCCACAGGTGCGCCGAAACCGGCTGCGCCTTCCAGGAAGGCACCGAAGCAGAAGCCGATCAACAGCACCTGCAGCCGCTGATCGTCAGTGATCGACAGCACGGAGCTGCGGATCACTTCGAACTGGCCGCTTTTGACCGTCAATTTGTAGAGGAACACCGCTGCCACGATGATCCACGCGATGGGCCAAAGGCCGTAGGCGAAGCCATACCCGGCTGCGGCGAACGCCATGTCGACCGGCATCTGGAAGGCAAAGATCGCTACTGCAATCGACAGGGCCAGCGTAATGCTGCCTGCCACATGGCCTTTGAGGCGAAACACTGCCAAAGCGAGGAAGAAAAACACGATGGGAATGACGGCGGCGAGTGCGGACAGGCCGAGGCTGCCGAGCGGACTGTAGAGCTGTTGCCAGGTTTGCATATGGGGTGGCCCCTAATTGTTGTTGGTCAGGCACTGATGAGCGTTCTTGGTTAATTGGTAATACCAATTTACAATCGCTGTTGGCTAGGGTAAAAGCCTTGTAGGCGGTGTGTCAATTTGTCGCCCTAAAACTTTTGTCGCAGGCAGGGTGCAGAGGCTGATTTGTTTACGCTGTCGAGCGTCGTCTGGTAGGTGCTGCTGCAGCGCGGATAGGCCAGAATAGAGACCCCGGCGAGCTGCCGGGATCGTGGAGAATTGAGTTATGGGGTTTGATCAGATTCGTCAGCGCCGTTTGTCTGACGATATTGTCGAGCAACTCGAGGAGATGATTCTTGAGGGGACGCTGAAGTCCGGCGAGCGTTTGCCTGCCGAACGTGCACTCGCCGAACAGTTCGGGGTGTCACGTCCTTCGTTGCGTGAGGCGATTCAAAAACTGGCGGCCAAGGGCTTGCTGGTCAGTCGCCAAGGCGGTGGCAACTATGTGGTGGAGTCGCTGGGGTCGACATTCAGCGATCCGCTGTTGCACCTGCTGGAGAGCAATCCCGAAGCCCAGCGCGATCTGCTTGAATTTCGCCACACGCTGGAAGCGTCCTGCGCCTATTACGCAGCGTTGCGCGCCACTGATGTGGATCGTGAGCGGCTGACTGCTGCGTTCAATGAACTGCAGGATTGCTATACCCGTCACGACGAAGTCAGCCGGGCGGAGGAGGGGGCCGCTGATGCGAAATTCCACCTCGCGATTGCCGAGGCCAGTCATAACGCGGTTTTGCTGCACACGATTCGTGGGCTGTTCGATCTGCTCAAGCGCAACGTGGTGACAAACATTGGCGGGATGTACAAGCAGCGAACGGAAACGCGCGACATGTTGATTACTCAGCACCGTGAGTTGTACCTGGCGATTGTCGAGGGACGGGCGGAGCAGGCGCGGGAAGTGTCCAGTCGGCACATTTTGTACGTGCAGGAAGTGCTGGAGGAGGTGCGGCAGGAAGTTCAGCGCATGGCTCGAGCGGAGCGGCGCAAGGGGACGTAGTCAGTCAGAGTTTGTGTCGGGTTTGCAATCGCCATCGCGAGCAGGCTCGCCCCCACATTTGTTTGTGTCGTTCACAAATCCACTGTGGGAGCGAGCCTACTCGCGATGGTGGCCTCAGGCAAAAGGAGGATTAATCTTCCTTGCCCTTGTTCCGCACTGCACGCTGCAGCTCTCGGCCGGCATCGCGTTCGCGCTCGGTATCACGCTTGTCGTATTCCTTCTTGCCCTTGCCCAGAGCGATCTCGCACTTGACCATGTGCTTGCTCCAGTACCAGGACAGGCATACGCAGGCATAACCCTTTTGCTGCACGGCAGAGGCCAGCTTTTCCAGCTCGCGCCGGTTAAGCAGCAATTTGCGGGTGCGGGTCGGATCGGCGATGACGTGGGTGCTTGCGGTCATCAGCGGCGTGATATGACTGCCGAGCAGCCAGGCTTCGCCATCCTTGAGCAGTACATAACTGTCAACCAGTTGCAGCTTGCTCGCCCGCAAACTCTTTACTTCCCAGCCGGCCAGGACCAGACCAGCCTCGAACCGATGTTCGATGAAGTAATCGTGTCGCGCCTTTTTATTTTGCGCGATGGTCCCTGTGGGGTGTTTCTTCTGTTTAGCCATAGGGGCGGCATTATAGGGAGTTGCGCGCGAGTCGGCTACGGTATCGCTACGTGCTTGAGCAGGTTGATTGAATCCCGGACAATGCGCCCTCTTTTTTGAACGCTTGGGCGTGATAACGATGTCGACAGACAAGGTTTCTGTCCACGGCAGTTGGGCTAGCCGCTGGGTCTTCATACTCGCCGCGACCGGTTCGGCCGTGGGCCTGGGTAGCATCTGGAAATTCCCTTACATGGTCGGCGTCTATGGCGGCGGCGCCTTCGTGCTGATGTTCCTGGCCTGTATCGCGCTGATCGGTGTGCCGGTCATGCTGGCTGAAACCCTGATCGGCCGTCGCGCCCGGCAAAGTCCGGCCAATGCCTTGAAGGTGCTGGCAATAGAAGCGGGGCATTCGGGCAAGTGGTCCTGGGGGGCATTCGCCGGGATGATCACGGCGTTGCTGATCCTGTCTTTCTATAGTGTGGTGGGCGGCTGGTCGCTCGATTACATCATCGATATGGGGCGTGGGGACTTTCAGGGCGTCACGCCAGACCAGGTCGGCGCGTACTTTGGCAATGTAATCGCCGACCCTTGGCGCCTGACACTTTGGCACACGGTTTTCATGCTCCTGTCAGCCGTTGTGATCGCCAAAGGCGTGGTTGCCGGGCTTGAGCGCAGCTTGCGGATCATGATGCCGTTGCTCTTTGTGATGATCCTGGTGCTGTTGGGTTACAGCATGACCACCGGGCATTTCATGGAAGGCGTACATTTCATGTTCGACTTCCATCCTGAAAAAGTACTCGATGGCTTGCTGCCAGCGATGGGGCACGCCTTCTTTTCCCTGAGTGTCGGCGTTGGCTCGATCATGATCTACGGCGCCTACATGCCGAAGAATTCGTCGATTTCCGGTACGGTTGTGGGTGTGGCGCTGCTGGATACGTTCGTATCCCTTGTCGCTGGTCTGGCATTGTTTCCAATTGTGTTCGCTGCGGGCTTGAACCCAAGCGAAGGCCCGGGCCTGATGTTTGTCAGCCTTCCTTTTGCTTTTGGCAACGTGGCTTTCGGTCAGTTGATGGGCGTCGTGTTCTTCGTGCTGGTCGCAGTTGCAGCCTGGAGTTCGGCGATTTCGTTGCTGGAGCCGATGGTGGCTTATCTGGTTGAACGAACCAAAGTCCGACGCGCCTGGGTGACTTTCTGGTTGGCGTTCACCTGCTGGTTTGTAGGGTTGGGCACGGTTTTTTCTTTCAATATCTGGAAGGAAGCCAAGTTTTTCGTGAACGAAGGCGGAATGTTCCACCTCTATCAATGGGGTGCGGCAGGCGGTCTGGACTTCTTCGGCGTGATCGATTTCTTCACCTCGCGGATCATGCTGCCTCTCGGTGGTTTATGTTTCGTGGTGTTTGCAGGCTGGGTGATGGGCCGTGAGGCCGTGCGTGATGAGTTGTCGATCCGCAGTCCGGTACTGTTTAACCTGTCCTTGTTTTTGATGCGCTATGTGGCGCCCATCGGCATTCTTGTAGTGTTTGCCGCCCAGCTGTGGAAGTGACGCTGACATGACGACACATATTCAACGTTCGGCCCTGCTGCCTTACCCGGCACAAGCGCTGTACGACCTGGTAAACGACGTGGCGCGTTACCCGGAGTTCTTGCCGTGGTGCTCGTCAGCGGAGGTGCTGGAAAGCTCGCCCGAGCATATGCGCGCGAGTGTCGGTGTAGCCAAAGGTGGCCTCAGCCAGCATTTCGTAACGCGCAATACGTTGGTGCCCGGTCATTCCATCGAGATGAATCTCGAGGAAGGGCCATTCAATCAGCTGCATGGTGTCTGGGTCTTCAAGCCTTTGAGCGATAAAGCCTGCAAGATCAGCCTGGACTTGTCGTTCGACTACGCCGGGCCGATTATCCGCGCGACCTTGGGACCGTTGTTCAATCAGGCGGCTAACACGTTGGTGGATGCGTTCTGTCAACGTGCCAAGCAAATGCATGGTTGAGGACATGATCGAGGTCGAGGTGGTTTACGCCGCCATTGATCGTCAGGTGCTTCTCAGTGTGAAGGTGCCGGCGGTGGCGACAGTGCGAGAGGCGTTGCAGCAGTCAGGTGTTGGAAAGGAATTTCCAGAGCTGAATCTCGCCGATTGTCCTGTCGGGATATTCGGCAAAGTGATCAGCGATCCGGACAGCCGTTTGGTGAAAGCGGGTGACCGGATTGAAATTTACCGACCATTGCTCGCCGATCCGAAAGAAGTTCGCCGGTTACGTGCAGCCAAGGCCGCCGAGGCCAAGGCTCGAAACCAGTGATCTGCTAAACACCAGACAATAAAAAACCCGGACAAGCCGGGTTTTTTAATGCGTCGCAAATTATTGCGGCGTGGTGTCCAGTGGTTCTGGAGTCGGGACTGGTACGGTTTCTACGCCGTCCACGTCCTTCTGGATCTGATCCAGCAACGAACCTGGTTTGACCGGTTTTTCCGGTTTCGGCTTCTCGACGTTTTCTGCAGGCGCGGTCACATTTGTGTCGCTATCCTTACCGAGAATGGCTTCGTCACGGCTCACGCCCGGCATGAAATCGCCGGAGAGGCTGACAAGTTGATCATTTGGGTTGAAGATAACGCTAATGCGTTCCTGTTGGCGTTCACCGCCACCCGGTTGCAGGCTGTACAGATAATCCCAGCGATCGGCATGGAACGTGTCGGTCAGCAGAGGGTTACCCATGATAAACCGTACTTGCCGACGGGTCATTCCCGGGCGTAACTGGTCTATCATGTCCTGCGTGACGACATTGCCCTGCTGGATGTCGATTTTGTAAACCCCGGGGAATGAACAACCGGCGAGTGCGAGCAGTCCCACAAAGGTGAAACTGGTTAGCAAGAGCTTGGTGTTTTGCATCGGTGGGCGACTTCCACTATCTTGGCTGGGACAACGTAAACGCCGATCATACCCGCATTAAGAGAAGCTGCGAAGCAGCATCGCGAGAAAGCTGACCATGGTTGAAAATAGCGAACTACGCAAAGCCGGCCTCAAAGTGACCCTTCCACGGGTCAAAATTCTGCAAATGCTCGATTCCGCCGAGCAACGCCACATGAGTGCCGAGGATGTTTACAAGGCGCTGATGGAGGCTGGTGAGGACGTCGGTCTGGCCACGGTTTACCGTGTACTGACTCAGTTCGAGGCAGCTGGCCTTGTGGTGCGGCACAACTTCGACGGAGGCCATGCGGTCTTCGAGCTGGACGACGGCAAGCATCACGACCATATGGTCAACGTCGAAACCAGCGAAGTGATCGAATTCTTCGACGAAGAAATCGAGCGTCTGCAGAAAGCCATTGTCGATAAGTATGGCTTTGAGATGGTTGATCACAATCTTGTGCTGTACGTACGCAAGAAAAAGTAAGCATGTCGCGCGAACTTAAGGTTCGCGAAACGAGCGAAGGCGACCCCAGGGTCGCCTTCGTGCTGTCTGCCTTCTTTAAATTTTCGCGGTAACTACCATCTTCTTAGCGTGTGCCAGGGATTCCTTGGTCAGGTCGATGCCACCCAGCATCCTCGCCACCTCTTCGACACGGTCATTTTTGCTTAGCTTGGAGACGGCTGTACGGGTTGCATCTTCGCCACGCACCTTATGCACGAATAGATGCTGGTGTCCTTGGGCTGCGACTTGCGGCAAGTGAGTCACGGTCAGTACCTGGCCACGTTCTCCGAGGCGTCGCAGCAACTGGCCGACAATCTCGGCTGTTGGTCCACCGATTCCCACGTCCACTTCGTCGAACACCAGCGTAGGCACGCGTGAGGTCTGGGCAGTGATGACCTGAATGGCCAGGCTGATTCGTGACAACTCGCCGCCAGATGCTACTTTCGCCAGCGCTTTAAGCGGCTGCCCGGGGTTGGCGCTGACCAGCAGTTCAACCTGTTCAAGTCCATTGGGCAGCAATTCATCGCTGGTGTTGGGGCGCAGTTCAATGGTGAAGCGGCCGCCGGGCATGCCCAGTCGCTGGATCTCCTGCTCCACGGCAGCAGCGAGACTGCTAGAAGCTTGATGGCGAAGGTCGCTGAGCTCCCGGGCTTTTTCCTGGTAGTGACGGGCGTAGGAAGCGAGTTCGTCGCTCAGTCGCTCGATGGATTCATCGTTGGCATTCAATGTTTCAATTTCATCCAGCAGGCGCTGCTGCATCTCGGCCACTTCGGTCGGCTGGATGCGATGTTTGCGTGCCATGGTGTAGATCGCATCAAGGCGCTCTTCCAGGTACTGAAGGCGCGCCGGGTCGGCATCAAAGTTATCGAGGAAGCGGTTCAGTTCGCCCACGGCTTCTTCAACCTGAATCTGCGCACTGGTCAATAAGCTGCTGGCCTCGCCGAGCGCGCCGATCGAATTGTTCACGCTGGACAATCGATTAAGGCTGGCGGTAAGGGCGTTCAGGACATTGCCGGAGTCACTCTCGCTGCACTGTTCGACCACTTGCCGACAGATGCCCAGCAAGGTTTCGGCGTTGGTGAGGTTCTTGTGCTCGTGCTCCAATTGCTCCAGCTCGTTCTCGCCGAGGCCCAGATTTTCAAGCTCTTCGAGTTGGTAGCTGAGCAATTGGTGGCGGGCGCGCTGTTCGTCACCGGAGTTGGAAAGGCGTTCCAGCTCCTGTCGTGTCTGGCGCCATCGCTGGGCGGCCAGTTGAACGTGGCGGGCAAGATCGGTAGCGCCCGCGTACTCGTCAAGCAGGCGGCGGTGTGTATCGGTCTTCAGTAGAGACTGGTGTTCGTGCTGGCTATGAATATCGATCAACAGCTCGCCCAGGGACTTGAGGTCGCCAAGCGGGCACGGAGTGCCATTGATGTAACCGCGCGAGCGTCCTTCGGCTGTGATCACCCGGCGCAGGATGCACGGACCGTCACTGTCGAGGTCGCGCTCAGCGAGCCAGGCGCTTGCTTCTGGAATGTCGACCAGGTCAAAGGTCGCCAGGATATCGGCCTTGTCTGCTCCGGGGCGGACTACGCCACTGTCGGCACGATCACCGAGGGTCAAGCCCAGCGCGTCGAGCATGATCGACTTGCCGGCGCCGGTTTCCCCTGTGATCACGCTCATCCCGCGATCAAGTTCAAGATCGAGATGTTCAACGATGGCGTAGTTGTGTACAGACAGGTGCACCAGCATAGAGGCCGCTCCCAGGTGTTAGGTCTGGTTATTTATACAGTGTTTTCAAGCGGGCTGACAATGCCCTCGCTTAGCTCGATTTGTTTGAATGGGAGCAATCCTTAGGCCGCCATGAATTCACAATGCAGCTCTTTTTGTAGGGTTAATACGACTCGACCCCTTGAAGCTTAATTTTGCGGCCCCATATAGCTGGGCAGAAGCGCGAGTTGAGCTCGCGGACGATATTGAAAGGAGAAATCTATGGCTGACGAACAGACAGTGGATACGCAAAATCTAGACGCCAATAAGGGCCCCGAGGCTTCGGGTGAAGACCTGGCGGCACGTGTACAAGTGCTCGAAGAGCAGCTGGCAGGCGCGCAGGATCAGGCTTTGCGTGTTGCCGCCGATCTGCAGAACGTCCGCCGTCGCGCCGAGCAGGACGTAGAGAAAGCTCACAAATTTGCGCTGGAAAAATTCGCCGCTGACCTGCTGCCGATTATCGACAGCCTGGAGCGCGGCCTGGAGTTGTCCAGCCCGGATGACGAAAGCATTCGTCCAATGCGTGAAGGCATTGAGCTGACCCTGAAGATGTTCCAGGACACCCTCAAGCGTTATCAGCTGGAAGCGATCGACCCGCATGGCGAACCGTTCAACGCCGTTCATCACCAGGCGATGGCCATGCAGGAAAGCGCTGATGTCGAGCCGAACAGCGTCCTCAAGGTATTCCAGAAGGGCTACCAGCTTAATGGCCGCCTGTTGCGCCCGGCCATGGTCGTGGTCAGCAAGGCTCCATCACCAGTTGCGCCTTCGATTGACGAGCAGGCTTGAAATTAGCCGCAAGGCCCCCATTTAGAAGTCAAGCGTTTAAGTACTACCGCAGTTAGCCATCACTGCTGCGGCAACCAAATCCAAAGTTTCGGGAGAGTGAACATGGGCAAAATTATCGGTATCGACCTGGGGACTACCAACTCCTGCGTCTCCGTGCTTGAAAACGGCGTAGCCAAAGTTATTGAAAATGCTGAAGGCGCGCGTACCACGCCGTCGATCATCGCTTACGCCAACGATGGCGAGATCCTGGTTGGCCAGTCCGCCAAGCGTCAGGCAGTGACCAATCCGCACAACACCCTGTATGCGGTGAAGCGTCTGATCGGTCGCAAGTTCGACGAAGAAGTCGTACAGAAAGACATCAAGATGGTCCCTTACAAAATCGCCAAGGCTGACAATGGCGATGCTTGGGTTGAAGTGAACGGCCAGAAAATGTCGCCGCCACAAATCTCGGCTGAAATTCTGAAGAAAATGAAGAAGACCGCCGAAGACTACCTCGGCGAGCCAGTGACTGAAGCGGTGATCACCGTTCCGGCCTACTTCAACGACAGCCAGCGTCAGGCGACCAAAGACGCCGGCCGTATCGCGGGTCTGGACGTTAAACGCATCATCAACGAACCAACCGCAGCCGCTTTGGCTTACGGTATGGACAAGGCGAAAGGCGATCACACCGTGATCGTTTACGACCTGGGTGGCGGTACGTTCGACGTTTCCGTGATCGAAATCGCTGAAGTGGATGGCGAGCACCAGTTCGAAGTTTTGGCCACCAACGGTGACACGTTCCTGGGCGGTGAAGACTTTGACATTCGTCTGATCGACTACCTCGTCGACGAATTCAAGAAAGAAAGCGGCATGAACCTTAAAGGTGATCCGCTGGCCATGCAGCGCCTGAAAGAAGCCGCTGAAAAAGCCAAGATCGAGCTGTCTTCTGCTCTGTCGACCGACGTTAACCTGCCGTACATCACTGCAGACGCTACCGGTCCTAAGCACTTGAACGTGAAAATCTCCCGCGCCAAGCTGGAAGCGCTGGTAGAAGACCTGGTTCAACGCACTATCGAGCCTTGCCGCATTGCTCTGAAAGACTCCGGCATCGACGTTGGCGCTATCAACGACGTGATCCTGGTAGGCGGTCAGACCCGTATGCCACTGGTTCAGAAGCTGGTAACCGAGTTCTTCGGTAAAGAAGCTCGTAAAGATGTGAACCCGGACGAAGCCGTTGCCATGGGTGCTGCAATCCAGGGCGCAGTATTGGCCGGTGATGTTAAAGACGTTCTGTTGCTCGACGTCAGCCCGCTGACTCTGGGTATCGAAACCATGGGCGGCGTGATGACTGCGCTGATCGAGAAAAACACCACGATTCCTACCAAGAAATCGCAAGTGTTCTCGACTGCCGACGACAACCAGGGCGCTGTGACCATTCACGTGCTGCAAGGTGAACGTAAGCAAGCAGCTCAGAACAAGTCCTTGGGCAAGTTCGACCTGGCCGAGATTCCACCAGCACCACGTGGCGTGCCACAAATCGAAGTGACCTTCGACATCGACGCCAACGGCATTCTGCACGTAGGCGCCAAAGACAAGGCCACTGGCAAGACTCAGTCGATCGTCATCAAGGCTAACTCGGGTCTGTCCGAGGAAGAAATTCAGCAGATGATTCGTGATGCTGAAACCAACGCTGACGAAGACCGCAAGTTCGAAGAACTCGCAGCTGCCCGTAACCAGGGCGACGCACTGGTTCACTCGACTCGCAAAATGGTCGCAGACGCTGGCGATAAAGTGAGCGCTGAAGAGAAGACTGCAATCGAAGCGGCAGTGGTTGCCCTGGAAGCCGCCGTTAAAGGCGACGACAAGGCTGCCATCGAAGCCAAGGTTGAAGAACTGTCGAAAGTCTCCGCTCCAGTGGCGCAGAAGATGTACGCCGAACAGGCTCAGCCTGCTGAAGGCGCTGCACCGCAAGGCGAGTCGGCTGAGAAGGCTGATGACGTTGTCGATGCCGAGTTCGAAGAAGTCAAAGACCAGAAGTAAGTTGTTGGTCGCCCGGTTGACTGCCTTAAGGCGGTGACTGGTAGGATGTCGCCGCGCGGGAGCCTGCTCCCGCGTTGGCGTGTCTGGAGTACACGAATTTTTACAGCATGCGACAACGCTCGCGCGCTGGTGGTATGGCCGAAGATGCTCCTGCTTTTCGAGCTGAAAGTACCGCAATGAATCAAAGACCAGGATCGTTGAATTGACGTGAGTTGGGTCCGGGCCTGTATTGGGGCTCAACGAGTTTGGCGAGGTTCAGGAGAGCTTTGTCGAACGTCCTTAAGAGTGCAAAGACTTATGGCAAAGCGTGACTATTACGAAGTATTGGGTGTTGAGCGTGGCTCAAGCGAAGCAGACCTGAAGAAGGCCTACCGCCGCCTGGCAATGAAGCACCACCCAGACCGTAATCCCGATGACAAAGCATCGGAAGAGCTGTTCAAAGAGGCCAACGAAGCCTACGAAGTACTGTCCGATTCCGGTAAGCGTGCGGCCTACGATCAGTACGGTCATGCCGGTGTCGACCCGAGTATGGGTGGCGGTGGTGCCGGGTTTGGTGGGCAGAATTTCTCCGACATCTTTGGTGATGTCTTCAGTGATTTCTTCGGTGGCGGTCGCGGCGGTTCCCGTGGCGGCGCTCAGCGTGGCAGTGACCTGCGGTACACGCTGGAGCTGAACCTGGAAGAGGCGGTGCGCGGTACGACGGTGAATATCCGCGTTCCGACATTGGTTAATTGCAAACCGTGTGACGGCTCGGGTGCCAAGAAAGGCTCCTCGCCAGTCACGTGCCCGACGTGTGGCGGTATCGGTCAGGTTCGTATGCAGCAGGGTTTCTTCTCTGTGCAGCAGACCTGCCCGCGCTGTCATGGTCAGGGCAAGATCATTTCCGATCCGTGCGATTCCTGCCACGGCGAAGGTCGTGTCGAAGAGTACAAAACCCTCTCCGTCAAAGTCCCGGCCGGCGTTGATACCGGCGATCGCATTCGTCTGTCCGGTGAAGGCGAGGCGGGTGCTCAGGGCGGCCCGACGGGCGACCTGTATGTGGTGATCAACGTGCGCGAGCACGCGATCTTCCAGCGTGACGGCAAGCATTTGTTTTGCGAAGTGCCAATCAGCTTCGTTGATGCCGCGCTGGGCGGCGAGCTGGAGATTCCAACCCTGGATGGTCGGGTCAAACTGAAAATCCCGGAAGGAACCCAGACCGGCAAGCAGTTCCGTGTTCGTGGCAAAGGCGTCGCGCCGGTGCGTGGCGGTGGTGCAGGTGATCTGATGTGCCGTGTAGCGGTGGAGACTCCGGTCAACCTGGGTCGTCGTCAGCGTGAATTGCTGGAAGAGTTCCGCAGCTCGCTGGAGGACGACAATAGTCACTCGCCGAAAACCACCGGTTGGTTCGAAGGCGTGAAGCGCTTCTTCGGCGATTTGTAAGGAGACAGGCATGCGACGTATTGCAGTGATGGGCGCCGCGGGGCGCATGGGTAAAACCTTGATCGAAGCTGTTCAGCAGGCGCCGGGCGCGGGTTTGACGGCGGCTGTCGATCGTCCTGACAGCACCTTGGTCGGTGCGGATGCCGGTGAGCTGGCGGCGCTGGGTCGTATTGGCGTACCGCTGTCCGGTGATCTGGCTCGAGTCGTCGACGAGTTCGACGTGCTGATCGATTTCACACACCCGACAGTCACCCTGAAAAACCTCGCGTTCTGCCGCAAGCACGGTAAAGCGATGATTATCGGTACCACCGGTTTCAGCGTTGAAGAGAAGCAGTTGCTGGCTGAGGCGGGCAAGGACATCCCGATCGTCTTCGCGGCCAACTTCAGTGTCGGCGTCAATCTGTGCTTGAAGTTGCTCGATACTGCTGCTCGTGTGTTGGGTGATGATGTCGACATCGAAATCACCGAAGCTCACCATCGCCATAAAGTCGATGCGCCTTCAGGTACCGCTGTACGCATGGGTGAAGTCATCGCCGATGCGCTGGGGCGTGACCTGAAGAAGGTGGCGGTCTATGGTCGAGAAGGCCAGACCGGTGCCCGCGAGCGCGAAACGATCGGTTTCGCAACTGTACGTGCGGGTGACATCGTTGGTGATCACACCGTGCTGTTCGCCGCCGATGGCGAGCGTGTCGAGATCACTCACAAGGCTTCCAGCCGGATGACCTTCGCCAAGGGTGCTGTTCGTGCCGCATTGTGGCTCGATGGTCGCGAGCCAGGCCTCTACGACATGCAAGACGTGCTCGACCTGCGTTAATATGCATCCGGAATCGGGTTCAAACATCGTGTTTGAGCCCGGTTTTACTCCGCCAAGCGACGACCTGTCGCATTCTCCAGCCTTTCGGGCTCATTGGCGGTAGACCAAAATTGCCTTTTTCTGTAAGCTACAGCTTTAGTGTGTTCACTAAAAGCGCGCAGAATAATTCAGTGAATGAGCGGAGTGACGTGTCCATACGTCACTCCGCTTTTTTACACCTGCGATCGCCCTTTCAGGCTTTATTTACGGGAGGTCTTCTTGACTAAGCCAGCCATACTCGCCCTTGCTGATGGCAGCATTTTTCGCGGCGAAGCCATTGGAGCCGACGGTCAAACCGTTGGTGAGGTGGTGTTTAACACCGCAATGACCGGCTATCAGGAAATCCTTACCGATCCTTCCTACGCCCAACAAATCGTTACCCTGACTTACCCGCATATCGGCAACACCGGCACCACGCCGGAAGACGCCGAGTCCGACCGCGTATGGTCCGCTGGCCTGGTTATCCGTGACCTGCCGCTGGTTGCGAGCAACTGGCGTAACACGATGTCCCTGTCCGATTACCTGAAAGCCAACAATGTTGTGGCTATCGCCGGTATCGACACTCGCCGCCTGACCCGCATCCTGCGTGAGAAAGGCGCACAGAACGGCTGCATCATGGCCGGTGACAACATCTCCGAAGAAGCCGCCATCGCCGCTGCCCAGGGTTTCCCTGGCCTGAAAGGCATGGACCTGGCAAAAGTCGTCAGCACCAAAGAGAAGTACGAGTGGCGTTCGACTGTCTGGGACCTGAAAACCGACAGCCACGCGACCATCGATGCCTCCGAGCTGCCGTACCACGTGGTTGCCTACGACTACGGCGTCAAGCTGAACATCCTGCGCATGCTGGTCGAGCGCGGTTGCCGCGTCACCGTAGTGCCGGCACAGACGCCTGCTGCTGACGTACTGGCGATGAAGCCGGACGGCGTGTTCCTGTCCAACGGCCCTGGTGACCCGGAGCCTTGCGACTACGCGATCCAGGCGATCAAGGACGTGCTGGAAACCGAGATTCCGGTGTTCGGTATCTGCCTCGGTCACCAACTGCTGGCCCTGGCCTCCGGCGCCAAGACCCTGAAAATGGGTCATGGTCACCACGGTGCCAACCACCCGGTCCAGGATATGGACACAGGTGTGGTGATGATTACCAGCCAGAACCACGGTTTTGCGGTAGACGAAGCAACCCTGCCCGCCAACGTACGTGCGATTCACAAGTCGCTGTTCGACGGCACCCTGCAAGGGATCGAGCGCACCGACAAGAGCGCCTTCAGCTTCCAGGGTCACCCTGAAGCCAGCCCTGGCCCGAACGACGTAGCGCCTCTGTTTGATCGCTTCATCAACGAAATGGCCAAGCGACGCTAATCGCCAGCCCTGATGCAGCAAAGCTTGAGGGTGGTCCCGAGATCGGCGGCCCCCTCAAGTTTCACAGATTGAACAAGACGGCTTGCCGACTGACCTGCGGATTTGAGTGACAAACCCATGCCAAAACGTACAGACATAAAAAGCATCCTGATTCTCGGCGCTGGCCCGATCGTTATCGGCCAGGCCTGTGAATTCGACTACTCCGGCGCCCAGGCCTGCAAAGCCCTGCGCGAGGAGGGTTACCGCGTCATCCTGGTGAACTCCAACCCGGCAACCATCATGACCGACCCGGACATGGCCGACGCCACGTACATCGAGCCGATCAAGTGGCAGACCGTTGCCAAGATCATCGAGAAAGAGCGCCCGGACGCGCTGCTGCCGACCATGGGTGGCCAGACCGCTCTGAACTGCGCACTGGATCTGGAGCGCGAAGGCGTTCTGGAGAAGTTCGGCGTAGAGATGATCGGCGCCAATGCTGACACCATCGACAAGGCAGAAGACCGTTCGCGCTTCGACAAGGCAATGAAATCCATTGGCCTGGACTGCCCGCGTTCCGGTATCGCCCACAGCATGGAAGAGGCCAATGCGGTTCTCGAGAAGCTTGGCTTCCCGTGCATCATTCGTCCGTCCTTCACCATGGGCGGCACGGGTGGCGGCATCGCTTACAACCGTGAAGAGTTCGAAGAAATCTGCGCCCGTGGTCTGGATCTGTCGCCGACTAAAGAGTTGCTGATCGACGAATCCCTGATCGGCTGGAAAGAGTACGAGATGGAGGTTGTCCGCGATAAGAAAGACAACTGCATCATCGTCTGCTCCATCGAAAACTTTGACCCGATGGGCGTCCACACCGGTGACTCGATCACCGTTGCGCCAGCACAGACGCTGACGGACAAGGAATACCAGATCATGCGTAACGCCTCGTTGGCGGTACTGCGTGAAATCGGCGTGGAAACCGGCGGCTCCAACGTCCAGTTCGGCATTTGCCCGGACACTGGCCGTATGGTTGTCATCGAGATGAACCCGCGTGTATCCCGCTCTTCGGCGTTGGCCTCGAAAGCCACCGGTTTCCCGATTGCGCGAATCGCGGCCAAGCTCGCGATCGGCTACACCCTGGACGAGTTGCAGAACGAAATCACCGGCGGCGCTACTCCAGCGTCCTTCGAGCCGTCCATCGACTACGTCGTGACCAAGCTGCCACGCTTCGCCTTTGAGAAATTCCCGAAAGCCGACGCGCGCCTGACCACTCAAATGAAGTCGGTGGGTGAAGTCATGGCCATCGGCCGGACTTTCCAGGAATCCCTGCAAAAAGCCCTTCGCGGTCTGGAAGTGGGTGTCTGCGGCCTGGACGAGAAGCTCGACCTGAGCAACCCGGAAAGCATGAGCATCCTTAAACGCGAACTGACCGTGCCGGGTGCCGAGCGTATCTGGTACGTGGCTGACGCCTTCCGCGCGGGCCTGTCGGTCGAAGATATCTTCGGCATGAACATGATCGATCCGTGGTTCCTGGTGCAGATCGAAGATCTGATCAAGGAAGAAGAGAAGGTCAAGACCCTGGGTCTGGCCAGCATCGACCGCGACTTGATGTTCCGCCTCAAGCGCAAAGGCTTCTCGGACATGCGTCTGGCCAAGCTGCTGGGTGTAACCGAGAAAAACCTGCGTCGCCACCGTCACAAGCTGGAAATTTTCCCGGTCTACAAGCGCGTTGACACCTGCGCGGCCGAGTTCGCCACTGACACTGCTTACATGTACTCGACTTACGAGGAAGAGTGCGAGGCCGCACCAACGGGCCGTGACAAGATCATGATCCTGGGTGGCGGTCCTAACCGCATCGGCCAAGGCATCGAGTTCGACTACTGCTGCGTACACGCGGCACTGGCCCTGCGCGCCGACGGTTACGAGACCATCATGGTCAACTGCAACCCGGAAACCGTCTCCACTGACTACGACACCTCTGATCGCTTGTACTTCGAACCAGTCACCCTGGAAGACGTGCTGGAAATCGTTCGCGTCGAGAAGCCAAAAGGCGTGATCGTTCAGTACGGCGGCCAAACCCCGCTGAAACTGGCGCGTGCCCTGGAAGAGGCCGGCGTGCCGATCATCGGTACCAGCCCTGACGCTATCGACCGTGCAGAAGACCGCGAGCGCTTCCAGCAGATGGTTGAACGCCTGAACCTGCGTCAGCCACCGAACGCTACCGTGCGCAGCGAAGACGAAGCGATTCGTGCTGCCAGCAAGATCGGGTATCCGTTGGTGGTTCGTCCGTCCTATGTACTGGGCGGCCGCGCGATGGAAATCGTGTACGAAGAAGAAGAGCTCAAGCGCTACCTGCGTGACGCGGTGAAAGTGTCCAACGACAGCCCGGTGCTGCTGGACCACTTCCTGAACTGCGCCATCGAGATGGACGTCGATGCAGTTTGCGACGGCACCGATGTGGTGATCGGCGCGATCATGCAGCACATCGAGCAGGCCGGCGTTCACTCCGGTGACTCCGCGTGCTCCCTGCCGCCTTACTCGCTGCCTGGCCATATCCAGGACGAGATGCGCGAACAGGTCAAGAAAATGGCTCTGGAACTGGGCGTTGTCGGCCTGATGAACGTTCAGCTGGCGCTGCAGGGCGAAGACATCTATGTCATCGAAGTCAACCCGCGCGCTTCCCGCACCGTACCGTTCGTGTCCAAGTGCATCGGTGTTTCCCTGGCCATGATCGCAGCCCGTGTGATGGCCGGTAAGACCCTGAAGGAAATCGGTTTCACCAAGGAAATCATCCCGAATTTCTACAGTGTGAAAGAGGCAGTGTTCCCGTTTGCCAAATTCCCTGGTGTGGACCCGATCCTGGGCCCAGAGATGAAGTCCACTGGTGAGGTGATGGGTGTCGGCGACACCTTCGGCGAAGCATTCGCCAAGGCCCAGATGGGTGCCAGCGAAGTGCTGCCGACCGGCGGTACTGCGTTCATCAGCGTGCGTGACGACGATAAGCCGTTGGTTGCAGGCGTAGCCCGTGATCTGATCAACTTGGGCTTCGAAGTGGTTGCCACCGCCGGCACTGCCAAGCTGATCGAAGCCGCAGGTCTGAAAGTGCGTCGTGTGAACAAGGTGACCGAAGGTCGTCCTCACGTGGTCGACATGATCAAGAATGACGAAGTTACGCTGATCATCAACACGACTGAAGGTCGTCAGTCGATTGCTGATTCGTACTCCATTCGTCGTAATGCCTTGCAGCACAAGATCTACTGCACAACCACCATTGCTGCTGGCGAAGCCATCTGCGAAGCGCTCAAGTTCGGTCCCGAGAAGACCGTGCGTCGCTTGCAGGATCTACACGCAGGATTGAAGGCATGATCAAATACCCAATGACTGTCCAGGGCGCCAAAGCCCTGGAAGAAGAACACGCTCACCTGACCAAGGTCGTCCGTCCGAAGCTCAGCCAGGACATCGGTACGGCCCGCGAGCTGGGTGACTTGAAGGAAAACGCCGAATACCACGCTGCTCGCGAGCAGCAGGGGATGGTCGAGGCGCGGATCCGGGACATTGAAGGCCGGATTCAGAATCAGGTCATCATCGATGTCACGACTATTCCTCACACCGGCAAAGTGATTTTCGGCACCACCGTTGAGATTGCCAACGTCGAGACTGATGAAAGCGTCACTTACCACATCGTTGGTGAAGACGAGGCTGACTTCAAGCTGGGCAAGATTTCGGTGGGTTCGCCGCTGGCCCGAGCCTTGATCGCCAAGGAAGAGGGTGATGTGGTTGCGGTAAAAACGCCCGGTGGCGTTATCGAGTACGAGATTGTCGAAGTACGCCACATCTAAAAGAAGGCGCCCGCTACGTGCGGGCGCTGTTCTTTGGCAGCTGACCCAGATGCTTTGGGTTGGCGGCCTGTGGCTGTTGCATATCGGCCTGCTGCCGGTGCTGGGGCAAATTGGCTTGGCACCGCTGTTGATTGATGAAATTGCAGGCGTGTTGAACGGGCTGTTGGTCGCTTTTGCCACAGCTTGTGTGATTTTTCAGGCTTTGGTGCTGGTTCAGGCCGAGGGCCTTGCCAGTCTATGGCGCGATATTCGCGGGCAACTGCTGATGATAGCGTTCTACGCGTGCGGGATGTTTTTCGCGGTACGCTTCGGATGGCCGGATGCCGTGCGTTGGCAGGTTTTCAGCTATCTGGTGCTAGGTTTTTCCGGGCTTGTGCTGGTTTTACAGCCGGTGCCGGGATGGAGTGGCAGGGTGCGCGAAGCACACCCCTGACCCTTGCCATCACTTGAAGCGATGAACGTTCGACAGCTGCTTGTTGACGCTGAAGTTCTTGCGGTAAATCAGTGCCATCTTGCCGATGACCTGAACCAAATCGGCTTTGCCGACCTTGCAGAGTTCTGCAATGGTCGCCAGGCGCGATTCGCGATCGAGGATGTTGAGCTTGATTTTGATCAGCTCGTGATCCGCCAAAGCGCGTTCAAGTTCGGCTAACACACCTTCAGTCAAACCGTTGTCAGCCACGATCAAAACCGGTTTCAGATGGTGGCCAATGGATTTGTACTGTTTCTTCTGCTCTTGAGTGAGCGGCATAATCTGACCCCTGCGTCTGATCTTGTAAAAAGCGGCGGCCAGTTTACCCGAGCGAGTCCGGGACCGCCCAGTTAATCACGACCCGTTTTATTTTCGAGGTGGCCCGTGGCCCGTTCCAAGACAAGCCTTAAGTGGCTGCAAAGACATGTTAATGATCCCTATGTGAAGCAGGCGCAGAAAGATGGTTACCGTTCGCGTGCGAGTTACAAGCTTCTGGAGGTTCAGGAGAAATACAAACTGATCCGTCCAGGTATGAGCGTTGTCGACCTGGGAGCGGCGCCCGGCGGCTGGTCGCAGGTCACTAGTCGGCTGATCGGTGGTCAGGGGCGTCTGATAGCCTCGGACATCCTGGAAATGGACAGCATTCCGGATGTGACTTTCATCCAGGGTGACTTCACCCGGGACGACGTGCTCGCTCAGATCCTTGAAGCCGTGGGTAATTCGCAGGTGGACCTTGTGATTTCCGATATGGCCCCCAATATGAGTGGTACGCCTGAGGTGGACATGCCAAAGGCCATGTTTCTATGTGAGCTGGCTCTTGATTTGGCAGCTCGGATTCTCAAGCCGGGTGGTAATTTCGTGATCAAGGTGTTCCAGGGCGAAGGGTTTGATGCTTACGTGAAGGACGCTCGTCAGAAATTCGACAAGGTCCAGATGATCAAGCCGGACTCTTCCCGCGGCAGCTCCCGTGAGCAATACATGCTGGCTTGGGGCTACCGCGGCCGTAGTGAGTAAATCGCAGTTTTTTAGCGGGTCGATAGGATTTTCGTATTTCGCCCCGTGAGCATTAGCGAATATTGTGTAGAAAGTGTTTCACAAAGGGTTACAGACGGCGCCTGCCAGAGCCGTAGGTAATGTAGTAAGTTAGGCCGGTGAATATCATGCGAAGCGCGCGCCATTAGCGGAGCTTGCTTCAGAGGGTAGTTAATTGAACGATATGGCAAAGAATCTGATCCTGTGGTTGATCATCGCGGCTGTCCTGGTGACAGTGATGAACAACTTCTCCAGCCCTAACGAGCCGCAGACCCTCAACTATTCCGACTTCATCCAGCAGGTCAAGGATGGCAAGGTCGAGCGCGTAGCGGTTGACGGCTACGTCATTACCGGTAAGCGCAGTGATGGCGACAGCTTCAAGACCATTCGTCCTGCAATTCAGGACAACGGTCTGATTGGCGACCTCGTGGACAACCATGTGGTCGTTGAAGGCAAGCAGCCTGAGCAGCAAAGCATCTGGACTCAGCTCCTGGTGGCGAGCTTCCCGATCCTGGTGATCATCGCCGTGTTCATGTTCTTCATGCGCCAGATGCAGGGTGGTGCGGGAGGCAAGGGCGGTCCGATGAGCTTCGGCAAGAGCAAGGCGCGCCTGCTCTCCGAAGATCAGGTGAAAACCACTTTGGCTGACGTTGCCGGTTGCGACGAAGCCAAGGAAGAAGTCGGCGAGCTGGTCGAGTTCCTCCGTGACCCGGGCAAGTTCCAGCGTTTAGGCGGTCGCATTCCTCGCGGTGTGCTGATGGTGGGTCCTCCTGGTACTGGTAAAACCTTGCTGGCCAAAGCGATTGCCGGTGAGGCCAAAGTGCCGTTCTTCACCATTTCCGGGTCCGATTTCGTCGAAATGTTCGTCGGTGTAGGCGCAAGCCGTGTCCGTGACATGTTCGAACAAGCCAAGAAGCACGCTCCTTGCATCATCTTCATCGATGAAATCGACGCCGTTGGTCGCCATCGTGGCGCTGGCATGGGCGGCGGTCATGATGAGCGTGAGCAGACTCTCAACCAGTTGCTGGTAGAGATGGACGGCTTTGAAATGAATGACGGTATTATCGTCATCGCCGCAACCAACCGTCCTGACGTTCTGGACCCTGCGCTGCTGCGTCCGGGCCGTTTCGACCGTCAGGTCGTGGTCGGTTTGCCGGATATCCGCGGTCGTGAGCAAATTCTCAAAGTCCACATGCGTAAAGTGCCAATGGGTGACGACGTCGCTCCAGCGGTTATCGCTCGTGGTACTCCTGGTTTCTCCGGTGCTGATCTGGCCAACCTGGTAAACGAAGCGTCGTTGTTTGCTGCTCGTACTGGCAAGCGCGTCGTTGAGATGAAAGAGTTCGAGCTGGCTAAAGACAAGATCATGATGGGCGCTGAGCGCAAATCCATGGTCATGTCCGAGAAAGAGAAGCAGAACACCGCTTATCACGAAGCGGGCCACGCCATCGTTGGTCGCGTCGTGCCTGAGCACGACCCGGTTTACAAGGTGTCGATCATTCCGCGCGGTCGTGCGTTGGGTGTGACCATGTTTCTGCCCGAAGAAGATCGTTACAGTCTGTCCAAACGAGCATTGATCAGCCAGATCTGTTCGCTGTACGGCGGTCGTATTGCCGAAGAGATGACACTTGGGTTCGACGGTGTTACCACCGGTGCCTCCAATGACATCATGCGTGCCAGCCAGATTGCACGGAATATGGTGACCAAGTGGGGTCTGTCCGAAAAGCTGGGTCCGTTGATGTATGCCGAAGACGAGGGTGAAGTATTCCTCGGTCGTGGCGGTGGCGGTCAGAGTGCAAGCTTCTCCGGTGAGACTGCCAAACTGATCGACTCCGAAGTGCGTAGCATCATTGACCAGTGCTACGGCACCGCCAAGCAGATCCTCACGGATAACCGTGACAAGCTTGATGCGATGGCTGATGCACTGATGAAGTACGAGACGATCGATGCTGAACAGATCGATGACATCATGGCGGGTCGTACGCCTCGCGAACCTCGCGACTGGTCTGGTGGCACCGGGACTTCCGGAACACCTCCGGTAGTGCAGGGTGAGCGTCCTGAAACACCGATCGGCGGTCCTGCTGCTGACGTTTAAGGTTTGAAATGACTTTTGTTCAGTCCTCAACCCGGTTGCCTTGCGGCAACCGGGTTCTTGATTTGGCCCAGACGCATGTCATGGGTATTCTCAACGTGACTCCTGACTCCTTTTCTGACGGCGGCCAATATAGCCAGCTGGATGCGGCCTTGCGCCACGCTGAGGCGATGGTGGTCGCGGGTGCAACACTGATCGATGTGGGTGGCGAGTCTACGCGGCCAGGTGCCAGAGCGGTGTCGCCACTCGAAGAGCTTGAGCGCGTGGCATCTGTCGTCGAGCGAATACATCGCGAGCTGGATGTGATCATCTCGGTTGATACTTCCACGCCTGCGGTCATGCGCGAAACAGCGCGACTTGGGGCGGGGTTGATCAACGATGTGCGTTCATTGCGACGGGATGGGGCTCTTGATGCGGCTGCGGACACCGGTCTTCCGGTCTGTCTGATGCATATGCTCGGGGAGCCTGGTGACATGCAGGATGATCCGCAGTATCAGAACGTAACCCAGGAGGTGGGAGCGTTTCTGGCTGAGCGAATGGTTCAGTGTGCGCGGGCTGGAATTCCGTCCGAACGGATCATTCTCGACCCGGGATTCGGCTTCGCCAAAACCCTGCAGCACAATCTAAGCTTGTTTAAGCACATGGAAGCTCTGCATGCCTTGGGGCGGCCCCTGCTGGTCGGGGTTTCGCGCAAAAGCATGATTGGTCAGGCGCTGAATCGTCCGGTCGGGGAGCGCCTGTTTGGCGGTCTTGCTCTCGCGGCGCTGGCTTCGACCAAGGGGGCGCGTATATTGCGCGTCCATGACGTAGCTGAAACAGTTGATGTAGTGCGGATGATCGCCGCAGTGGAATCAGCCGAATAAGAATGATGGAGCACTTATGACTAAGAAATATTTTGGCACCGACGGCATTCGCGGTCGGGTCGGTGAATACCCGATCACTCCTGACTTCATGCTCAAGCTCGGTTGGGCCGCGGGCATGGCGTTTCGCAAAATGGGCGCCTGCAAGGTGCTCGTTGGCAAGGACACGCGGATCTCCGGTTATATGTTCGAGTCTGCTCTCGAGGCCGGTTTAACGTCCGCAGGTGCTGATGTGATGCTGCTTGGCCCGATGCCAACTCCAGCCATCGCTTACCTGACACGTACATTTCATGCTGAAGCGGGTATCGTGATCAGTGCTTCGCATAATCCCCACGATGACAACGGCATCAAGTTTTTCTCGGGGAAAGGCACCAAGCTGCCGGACGAAGTCGAGCTGATGATCGAAGAGCTGCTGGACACTCCGATGACCGTGGTTGAGTCGAGCAAGATTGGCAAGGTGTCGCGGATCAACGATGCGTCGGGTCGCTACATCGAGTTCTGCAAGAGCAGTGTTCCGACTGGCACCAGCTTTGCTGGCTTGAAGATCGTGATTGATTGCGCTCACGGTGCGACCTACAAGGTGGCCCCCAGCGTTTTCCGCGAGCTTGGGGCTGAAGTTGTCGTCCTTTCTGCTCAGCCGAACGGCCTGAACATCAATGACAATTGCGGTTCGACCCATATGGGCCAGCTTCAGGCTGCTGTATTGGCCGAGCATGCCGACCTGGGTATTGCCTTTGATGGTGATGGTGATCGAGTTCTGATGGTCGATCACACAGGTGCAATTGTCGACGGTGATGAATTGTTGTACATCATCGCTCGCGATTTGCATGAGCGCGGCAAGTTGCAGGGCGGCGTAGTTGGAACATTGATGAGTAACCTGGGCCTGGAGTTGGCCTTGGCTGATTTGTCCATTCCCTTTGTTCGCGCCAATGTCGGTGATCGCTACGTCATCGCAGATCTGTTGGAGCGTAATTGGCTGGTGGGTGGTGAGAATTCGGGGCATATCGTCTGCTTCAGTCACACTACTACCGGTGATGCGATTATTGCCGCATTGCAGGTTCTGATGGCGCTGAAGAGACGCTCGGAAGGTCTGGCTCAAGCTCGTCAGGCATTGCGTAAGTGCCCTCAGGTGCTGATCAACGTGCGTTTTGGCGGCGGTGCGAATCCACTTGAGCATCCATCAGTTAAAGAGGCCAGTGAGGCTGTCACCCAGGCAATGGCAGGTCGTGGGCGGGTGCTGTTGCGCAAGTCTGGTACTGAGCCTTTGGTGCGCGTCATGGTCGAAGGTGAGGACGAAACACAGGTTCGTGGCTACGCCGAAGAACTGGCAAAACTGGTAACTGAAGTTTCTGCCTGATTTCGGCTTGCCAGCCATGATTGTCTTGGGTAACATCTGCGCCCACTTTGACCGACGAGGTACAGCATGCGTCGCCCTTTGGTAGCTGGTAACTGGAAGATGCACGGTACCCGCGCCAGCGTCGCTGAGCTGATCAACGGCCTACGTAATCTGGCCTTGCCGAGCGATGTTGATGTTGCGGTTTTCCCGCCTTGCTTGCATATCAACCAAGTGGTTGATGGTTTGAAAGGTCGGCCGGTCATGATCGGCGCGCAGAACTCTGCGGTGGAATCCATGCAAGGTGCGTTGACCGGTGAAGTTGCACCGAGTCAGTTTGTGGATGCAGGTTGTTCCCTGGTCCTTGTTGGGCATTCCGAGCGCCGCCAGATAATGGGTGAGCAGGACGGAATGCTGATCCGCAAGTTTGCGGCGGCACAGGCTTCCGGCTTGATTCCGGTGTTGTGCGTAGGGGAAACTCTCGAGCAGCGCGAAGCCGGCAAAACTCTTGATGTTGTCGGGCGTCAGCTGGACAGCATCATTGACGAGTTGGGTGTCGAGGTATTTGCAAAAGCAGTAATTGCTTACGAGCCGGTCTGGGCCATTGGTACCGGGCTGACTGCTTCGCCGCAACAAGCGCAGGATGTGCATGCAGCCATTCGCGCTCAGTTGGCGGCAAAGAATTCTGAGGTCGCACAAGGTGTGCGGCTTCTATACGGCGGCAGCGTGAAGGCGGCCAATGCGGTCGAACTGTTCGGCATGCCGGATATCGATGGGGGGCTCATTGGTGGGGCTTCCCTGAATGCAGATGAGTTCGGTGCGATTTGTCGCGCCGCGGGAAACTGAAAAAATGCTGGAAACAGTCGTAGTCGTTTTTCATCTGCTGGGTGCATTGGGCGTAGTTGCTCTGGTTTTGCTGCAGCAGGGTAAAGGTGCGGATGCTGGTGCGTCTTTCGGTGCAGGTGCTTCAAATACTGTGTTCGGAAGCCAAGGTTCCTCTACCTTTCTTAGTAAGTTTACTGCTATACTTGCCGCAGGTTTCTTCATAACCAGCTTGGGGTTAGGTTACTTTGCTAAAGAGAAAGCTCATCAGCTGACTCAAGTAGGTTTGCCAAATCCAGCAGTGTTGGAAGTTCCAAAGCAACAACCGGCTTCTGATGATGTACCGGTGCTTCAAGAGCAAAAGTCGGCTACTCCAGCGACTGACGTGCCTCCAGCTCAAGAGCAAAAGTAAGAAGGGTTTCACACGTAGTATTGCCGAGGTGGTGGAATTGGTAGACACGCAACCTTGAGGTGGTTGTGCCCATAGGGTGTAGGGGTTCGAGTCCCCTTCTCGGTACCAATTATCAGGAGAGCCCGCTGTTGCGGGCTTTCTTGTAGGTGGAAGGTTACATTGACCCTGTCAGGGATCGGTCGTATACTTCCGCCCCAGCTTTGTCGCGGGGTGGAGCAGTCTGGTAGCTCGTCGGGCTCATAACCCGAAGGTCGTCGGTTCAAATCCGGCCCCCGCAACCAGTTTAAGGAGCCCCTTTTCAGGGGCTTTTTGTTAGCTGGACACTTTATAACGCCGCTGTTCGACGGCGTTTCAAGGGTGGGCGTTTCGCCCATTTTTTTATTTTGCATAGCATGCACATACATGCACGAGGGGGTTCAGGTGTCGAGCAAGCTAGAAGAGTTGCAGGCCTTGCTGGCCCCGGTGGTCGTGGCCCTAGGCTATGAATGCTGGGGTATTGAGTTTTCGGCTCAAGGTCGCCACTCAATGTTGCGCGTTTATATCGATAAAGAGGGCGGTGTGCTGGTGGACGATTGTGCCATTGTCAGCCGTCAGATCAGCGGTGTCCTGGATGTTGAAGATCCGATCGCTGTGGAGTACACCCTAGAAGTTTCCTCGCCTGGCATGGAACGCCCGCTGTTCACTATTGAGCAGTTTGCAAAATTTGCCGGTGAACAAGTGAAGATCAAGCTGCGCTCGCCTTTTGAAGGTCGACGCAACTTTCAGGGCCTTCTGCGCGGTGTAGAAGAGCAGGACGTCGTGGTGCAGGTTGAAGACCATGAGTTCCTGTTGCCGATCGATATGATCGACAAGGCCAACATTATTCCCAGTTTTGACTGAGACGCGGATCCCGCGGATCCAATGGCTTGCGAAAGGCGAGGCGTACGATGAGCAAAGAAGTACTGCTGGTTGTTGAGTCGGTATCCAATGAAAAGGGCGTACCGGCAAACGTAATTTTTGAAGCGCTGGAGCTGGCTCTGGCCACTGCTACCAAAAAGCGTTTCGAGGACGAAGTCGATCTGCGTGTGGAAATCAATCGCCACACGGGCGCTTACGAGACATTCCGTCGCTGGACGGTCGTCGAAGAAGACGACCTGGACGATCCGGCGATCGAAACCTGGCCGAGCAAGGTTGCAGAAACGCATCCTGGTGCTCAGGTCGGTGACGTAGTCGAAGAAAAGATTGAATCCATCGAGTTCGGCCGCATTGCTGCACAGACTGCGAAGCAAGTCATCGTGCAGAAAGTTCGCGAAGCCGAGCGCGCTCAAGTCGTTGATGCCTACCGCGAGCGCCTGGGAGAAATCATCTCCGGCACCGTGAAGAAAGTCACCCGCGACAACGTGATCGTCGACCTGGGCAACAACGCTGAGGCGCTGCTGGCTCGTGAAGACATCATCTCCCGCGAGACTTTCCGGGTTGGTGTGCGCCTGCGTGCACTGCTGAAGGAAATCCGCACCGAGAACCGCGGCCCGCAGCTGATCCTGTCGCGTACCGCGCCGGAAATGCTGATCGAGTTGTTCCGCATCGAAGTGCCGGAAATCGCAGAAGGCCTGATCGAAGTAATGGCTGCGTCCCGTGACCCGGGTTCGCGCGCCAAGATCGCAGTCCGTTCCAAGGACAAACGCATTGACCCGCAGGGCGCTTGCATCGGTATGCGCGGTTCGCGCGTCCAGGCAGTGTCGGGCGAGTTGGGCGGTGAGCGTGTGGATATCGTCCTGTGGGATGACAACCCGGCTCAGTTCGTAATCAATGCAATGTCGCCGGCTGAAGTGGCGGCAATTATCGTTGACGAGGATGCCCATGCAATGGACATCGCCGTTGGCGCAGACAATCTGGCTCAGGCCATCGGTCGCGGTGGTCAGAACGTGCGTCTGGCTAGCCAGTTGACTGGCTGGACCCTGAACGTGATGACCGAATCGGACATCCAGGCTAAGCAGCAAGCAGAAACCGGCGACATCCTGCGCAACTTCATCGACGAGCTGGAAGTCGACGAAGACCTGGCGCAGGTTCTGGTAGATGAAGGCTTCACCAGCCTGGAAGAGATTGCCTACGTACCGTTGGAAGAAATGCTCAACATCGACGGCTTTGACGAAGAAACCGTCAACGAGCTTCGCGCTCGTGCCAAGGATCGTTTGTTGACCAAAGCCATCGCTACTGAGGAAAAGCTGGCAGACGCCCATCCGGCCGAAGACCTGCTCTCGCTTGAGGGTATGGACAAGGATTTGGCGATGGAACTGGCGGTGCGCGGCGTAATTACCCGCGAAGACCTGGCCGAGCAGTCTATTGACGACCTGCTCGACATCGACGGCATTGACGATGATCGTGCCGGCAAGTTGATCATGGCCGCCCGAGCCCATTGGTTCGAGTAATTAGGCGCGGCCTGAGGAGAGAAGTGCATGACGCAAGTCACGGTGAAACAACTGGCCGATGAGGTCAAAACACCGGTAGAGCGCCTGTTGCAGCAGATGCGTGAGGCAGGTCTGCCGCACACCGCCGCCGAAGAACATGTGACTGACAGTGAGAAGCAATCTTTGCTGACTCACTTGAAAAGCAGCCACAAGGCGAAAGTGGAAGAACCACGCAAGATCACGCTGCAGCGTAAAACCACCAGCACCCTGCGTGTTGCTGGCAGCAAAAGCATCAGCGTTGAAGTACGCAAGAAGAAAGTCTTCGTACAGCGCAGCCCGGAAGAAATCGAAGCCGAGCGCAAACGCGAACTGGATGAACGTCGCGCAGTAGAAAATGCTGCACGTCAGAAGGCTGAAGAAGAAGCCAAGCGTCGCGCCGAAGAAGAAGCGCGTCGCCAGCCTGCTGGTACGCAAGCCACTGCTAACGACGCTGTCGCAGCGCCTGCTGCGGCAGTCGAGCCAGTGCGTGAAAGCGCGCCGGTTGTGGCTGCTGCTCCAGCACCGTCTGCTGACGTTCGCAACAAGCAGAACGAACAGCGCCGTCCGGACAAACCACGCGCCGACGATAACAATCGTCGTGGCAGTGGCGATGGCGAGCGCAAAAACGCTCCACATCGTGCTTCGGTCAAAGAGAAAGCGCCTGCTCCACGTGTTGCGCCACGTACTACCGACGAAGAAAGCGATAGCTTCCGTCGTGGTGGTCGCGGCAAGGCCAAGCTGAAGAAACGCAACGCTCACGGTTTCCAGAGCCCAACCGGCCCTGTCGTGCGTGATGTGCAGATCGGCGAGACCATCACTGTTGGCGATCTCGCCAATCAGATGTCGGTCAAGGCTGCTGAAATCATCAAGTTCATGTTCAAACTGGGAACTCCAGCGACCATCAACCAGGTGCTTGATCAGGAAACTGCTCAGCTGGTAGCCGAAGAACTGGGCCACAAAGTGACCCTGGTCAGCGACACCGCCCTGGAAGATTCCTTGGCCGAGTCCCTGAAGTTTGAAGGTGAGACGTTCTCCCGTGCACCAGTCGTGACCGTAATGGGCCACGTCGACCACGGTAAGACGTCGCTGCTCGACTACATCCGTCGTGCCAAGGTAGCTGCTGGCGAAGCCGGTGGTATCACTCAGCACATTGGTGCATACCACGTTGAAACCGAACGCGGCATGGTCACGTTCCTCGATACCCCAGGTCACGCCGCGTTTACCGCAATGCGTGCCCGTGGTGCCAAGGCGACTGACATCGTGATTCTGGTAGTTGCAGCGGACGACGGCGTGATGCCGCAGACCATTGAAGCTGTCCAGCACGCCAAGGCCGCTGGTGTTCCGCTGGTTGTTGCAGTGAACAAGATCGACAAGCCGGGCGCCGATCTCGATCGCATCCGCAGCGAACTGTCGGTTCACGGCGTGACCTCGGAAGAGTGGGGCGGCGACACCCCGTTCGTATCGGTTTCGGCGAAAGTCGGTACTGGCGTGGACGAGTTGCTCGAAGCTGTCTTGCTGCAAGCTGAAGTTCTCGAATTGAAAGCAACCCCATCGGCCCCAGGTCGCGGTGTTGTGGTTGAATCGCGTCTCGACAAAGGTCGCGGCCCGGTTGCAACCGTTCTAGTTCAAGACGGTACCCTGCGCCAAGGCGACATGGTGCTGGTCGGTTCGAACTATGGCCGTGTACGTGCCATGCTCGACGAGAACGGCAAGCCAATCAAGGAAGCCGGTCCGTCCATCCCTGTCGAGATCCTCGGCCTGGACGGTACCCCGGACGCTGGCGACGAGATGAGCGTGTTGTCCGACGAGAAGAAAGCCCGTGAAGTGGCTCTGTTCCGTCAAGGCAAGTTCCGCGAAGTCAAGTTGGCTCGCGCTCACGCCGGCAAGCTGGAAAACATCTTCGAAAACATGGGTCAGGCAGAGAAGAAGACGCTCAACATCGTCCTCAAATCCGACGTCCGTGGTTCGCTGGAAGCGTTGAACGGTGCCTTGAACGGCCTGGGTAACGACGAAGTGCAAGTGCGTGTTGTCGGTGGCGGTGTCGGTGGTATCACCGAGTCCGACGCCAACCTGGCACTGGCCTCCAACGCTGTACTGTTCGGCTTCAACGTGCGTGCCGATGCTGGCGCTCGCAAGATCGTCGAGCAGGAAGGTCTGGATATGCGTTACTACAACGTGATCTACGACATCATCGAAGACGTCAAGAAAGCCCTCACCGGTATGCTGGGCAGTGATGTTCGCGAGAACATCCTGGGTATCGCTGAAGTCCGTGACGTGTTCCGCTCGCCGAAGTTTGGCGCGATCGCCGGTTGCATGGTTCTCGAAGGTGTTGTTCACCGTAACCGTCCAATCCGTGTACTGCGTGAAGACATCGTTATCTTCGAAGGCGAGCTGGAATCCCTGCGCCGCTTCAAGGATGACGCTTCCGAAGTACGTGCCGGCATGGAATGCGGTATCGGCGTGAAGAGCTACAACGACGTCAAAGTCGGTGACAAGATCGAAGTCTTCGAGAAGGTTCAGGTTGCTCGCAGCCTCTAACTCGCGCACTTCAAGGGCCACGCCGAGCCGCCGCATGCAGATGCGCGGTCAGGCGTCAGGACTCTAAACGCAACGCCCGGTCTGGCTTCTGTCAGGCCGGGCGTTTGCCGCTTTCAGACCACACGGGTTTCACCGTGGGGCAGTAACAGGTAACAAGACATGGCAAAAGAATACAGCCGTACCCAACGTATCGGCGATCAGATGCAGCGTGAGCTGGCACAGCTGATCCGTCGTGAAGTCAAAGACCCACGCGTAGGCCTGGTGACTATTACCGCTGTTGAAGTCAGCCGTGACGTCGGTCACGCCAAGATCTTCATCACCGTGATGGGCCAGGACAACGCCGAAGACATCGCACAGAGCATCAAGGTGCTCAACTCCGCTGCCGGCTTCCTGCGTATGCAGCTAGCGCGTGAAATGAAGCTGCGCAGTGTTCCGCAGTTGCACTTCCACTACGACGAAAGCGTCGTGCGTGGCGCGCATCTGTCGGCCTTGATCGAGCGTGCGGTGGCTGAAGACAGTCAGCGCCCGGAAGCGGCTGAACCCGAAGACGCCAAGGAGTAATCGGTGGCTCAGGTCAAACGTATCCGTCGTAACGTCAGCGGCATCATCCTGCTCGACAAGCCGTTGGGCTTCACTTCCAACGCGGCGTTGCAGAAGGTTCGCTGGTTGCTGAACGCCGAGAAGGCCGGTCATACCGGCAGCCTCGATCCGCTGGCCACTGGCGTGTTGCCGTTGTGCTTCGGTGAGGCGACGAAGTTTTCGCAGTACCTGCTTGATTCCGACAAGGCCTATGAAACCCTGGCGCAGTTGGGCAAAACCACCACGACGGCGGATGCCGAAGGTGAGGTTTTGCAGGAGCGCCCGGTGACCGTTGGTCGCGCCGATGTCGAAGCGGCACTGCCGAATTTTCGTGGGCAAATCAGTCAGATACCGCCGATGTACTCGGCACTCAAGCGTGATGGCCAGCCGCTGTACAAGCTGGCTCGTGCAGGCGAAGTAGTGGAGCGCGAACCGCGTTCTGTTACTATTGCGCGCTTGGAATTGCTGGCCTTCGACGGTGATACTGCGCGGCTGGCAGTGGATTGCAGCAAAGGCACCTATATCCGCACCCTGGTGGAGGATATCGGTGAGCAACTCGGTTGTGGCGCTTACGTTGCAGAATTGCGACGTACCCAGGCCGGGCCGTTCACGCTGGCGCAGACGGTTACGCTTGAAGAGCTGGAAGCCGTACACGCCGAAGGCGGCAACGAAGCGGTAGATCGCTTCCTCATGCCATCGGACAGCGGTCTGCTGGATTGGCCGCTGTTGCAGTTCTCGGAGCACAGCTCGTTCTACTGGCTTAACGGCCAGCCAGTACGCGCCCCGGATGCACCGAAGTTCGGCATGGTACGGGTACAGGATCACAACGGTCGCTTCATCGGAATCGGTGAAGTGAGCGAAGATGGGCGCATCGCGCCGCGTCGACTGATTCGGTCAGAATGACCGGACGAGGGTGGCTGTTAACAGGCACGGTCACTACTCATTTTTAGATACAGGGATTTGTCCCTGGCCTGTTGAAGCTGTTTCTTTGAAACAGTTTCCTGATAAAAGGATTGCCTCATGGCTCTCGACGTTCAAGAAAAAGCTCAAATCGTAGCTGACTACCAGCAAGCTGTTGGTGACACTGGTTCGCCAGAAGTGCAAGTTGCACTGCTGACCCACAACATCAACAAGCTGCAAGGTCACTTCAAGGCCAACGGTAAAGATCACCACTCCCGTCGTGGTCTGATCCGCATGGTAAACCAGCGTCGTAAGCTGCTGGACTACCTGAAAGGCAAGGATCTGGGTCGTTATCAGGCTCTGATCGGTCGCCTGGGTCTGCGTCGCTAATAAGCGATTGCGCTAGAGGTTGGTTGTCTGTCGTACGTCAGTGGGATTCCCGCTGGCGCATGGCAGGCTCCCAGCCTCAAGTTTTATCTGGATACACAGTTTTACCCTGGACAGGCGTTGGGCCGATTCCCGACATTGCCCAAGAATTTCGCAAGAAGACAAGTTCCCCAAGAGCCACAAAAGAAGGTAGGACACCGTGAACCCGGTAATCAAAAAATTCCAGTTCGGTCAGTCGACCGTTACTCTCGAGACTGGCCGTATCGCCCGTCAGGCCTCCGGCGCAGTATTGGTCACCGTTGACGACGACGTCAGCGTGTTGGTAACTGTAGTCGGCGCCAAGCAAGCCGATCCAGGCAAGGGCTTCTTCCCTCTGTCCGTTCACTACCAGGAAAAAACTTACGCTGCCGGTAAGATCCCTGGCGGTTTCTTCAAGCGTGAAGGCCGCCCTTCCGAGAAAGAAACCCTGACTTCCCGACTGATCGACCGTCCGATCCGTCCGCTGTTCCCAGAAGGCTTCATGAACGAAGTGCAGGTTGTCTGCACCGTCGTTTCCACCAGCAAGAAAACCGATCCGGACATCGCTGCGATGATCGGTACCTCGGCTGCACTGGCCATCTCCGGTATTCCTTTCGATGGCCCGATCGGCGCTGCCCGCGTTGCGTTCCACGAAAGCACCGGCTACCTGCTGAACCCGACTTACGAACAACAGAAAGCTTCGAGCCTGGACATGGTCGTTGCCGGTACGTCGGAAGCCGTGTTGATGGTTGAATCGGAAGCCAAAGAGCTGACCGAAGACCAGATGCTGGGCGCGGTACTGTTTGCTCACGACGAGTTCCAGGTTGTGATCAACGCTGTTAAAGAACTGGCTGCCGAAGCTGCCAAGCCAACCTGGACCTGGGCTCCACAGCCTGAAGCCACTGCTCTGCTGGGCGCTATCCGTGCCGAGTTCGGCGACGCGATCTCCCAGGCTTATACCATCACCATCAAGGCCGACCGTTACGCTCGCCTGGGTGAGCTGAAGGACCAGGTTGTTGCCAAGCTGTCCGGTGAAGAAGGCCAGCCTTCTTCCAGCGAAGTCAAAGCCGCTTTCGGCGAAATCGAATACCGCACCGTTCGCGAAAACATCGTAAACGGCAAGCCACGTATCGATGGTCGCGACACCAAGACCGTACGTCCTCTGAACATCGAAGTCGGCGTTCTGCCAAAGACCCACGGTTCGGCGCTGTTCACCCGTGGCGAAACCCAGGCCCTGGTCGTTGCAACGCTGGGTACTGCCCGTGACGCGCAGCTGCTGGACACCCTGGAAGGCGAGAAAAAAGACCCGTTCATGCTGCACTACAACTTCCCTCCGTTCTCGGTAGGTGAGTGTGGTCGCATGGGTGGCGCTGGTCGTCGCGAAATCGGTCACGGCCGTCTGGCCCGTCGTTCGATTGCCGCCATGCTGCCTGCTGCCGACGTGTTCCCGTACACCATTCGTGTTGTGTCGGAAATCACCGAGTCCAACGGTTCGAGCTCCATGGCTTCGGTCTGCGGCGCTTCCCTGGCCCTGATGGATGCCGGCGTTCCGATGAAGGCACCGGTTGCCGGTATCGCCATGGGTCTGGTTAAAGAAGGCGAGAAGTTCGCCATCCTGACCGACATCCTGGGTGACGAAGACCACCTCGGCGACATGGACTTCAAAGTAGCCGGTACCGCCAAAGGTGTTACCGCGCTGCAGATGGACATCAAGATCAAAGGCATCACCGAAGAAATCATGGAAATCGCTCTGGGCCAAGCCCTGGAAGCGCGCCTGAACATCCTCGGCCAGATGAACCAGATCATTGGTCAGTCCCGTACCGAACTGTCGGAAAATGCTCCGACCATGATCGCGATGAAAATCGACACCGACAAAATCCGTGATGTTATCGGTAAAGGCGGCGCGACCATTCGTGCGATCTGTGAAGAGACCAAGGCTTCGATCGACATCGAAGACGACGGCTCGATCAAGATCTTCGGCGAAACCAAGGAAGCTGCTGAAGCTGCACGTCAGCGCGTTCTGGGCATCACCGCAGAAGCTGAAATCGGCAAGATCTACGTGGGTAAGGTTGAGCGCATCGTCGACTTCGGCGCATTCGTCAACATCCTGCCAGGCAAGGACGGTCTGGTTCACATCTCGATGCTGAGCGACGCTCGCGTTGAAAAAGTGACCGATATCCTGAAAGAAGGCCAGGAAGTGGAAGTACTGGTACTGGACGTGGACAACCGCGGCCGTATCAAGCTGTCCATCAAAGACGTAGCAGCAGCCAAGGCATCGGGCGTTTAATTACCCCCTTCGCTTGAAAGCTTCAACGTTGTAAAAAATGCCCCGTAGTGAAAGCTGCGGGGTTTTTTTTGCCCTGTAGAAAAAGGTCAAAAGATCTTTGTAGCGCCGTCAGTTGCCTGACCCCAAAGTCAGTGCTAGGTTTAGCCCACCGCCCGTGTAGCTCAGCCGGTAGAGCAGCGCACTCGTAACGCGAAGGTCGCAGGTTCGATTCCTGTCTCGGGCACCAGCGACACGTTGTTTTCAGATGATCCCGAATGGTTCTGAAGGCCAGACAAGCCGGGTTTCAAACGGCTTTTTGCGTCAGAGAGATCCTTGATGATCCAGATCCATCTTCCATTCCCCAGATCAAAGAGAACGCCATGACCGTTAAAGAATTGACCCAAGAAGCCAGACACCAAGAAGCGCTGAAAAAGTATTTGCTGGATTCCCCCCAGCTGGCCGAAGAGATCAAGGACTTGCCCTCCGACGATCAGAAAGACCAGATCCAATGGGCATTCGAGGACGAGGCTGAATCCCAGGGATTGCAGCCTTGGGAGCTGACGCTCAAGTACACCTCAACACCTGCAGAGTTTGAGGAGGCGCGCCTGGTTTTGCACAAGGAGGCGGCCGAAGTGCTGGGCGTCGAGTGGGAAGAGTACTGCGAGATGAATAATCTAGTGGTGTGATCGCCGTCTCATGCATGCGGCCGCAAGCCACAAGTTGAAGCGAGATTGCTTATGGCTTGTGGCTTGCTGCTTTAGGCTTGCAGCTTCTTAAAGACTAAGGCGCATCGACAGATCAACGGCCTTTACATCCTTGGTCATCGCACCGATCGAAATGTAATCCACGCCCGTTTCAGCGATCGGCAGCAGCGTACTTTCGTTGATGCCACCACTGGCTTCCAGTTTCGCCTTGCCGTCGTTCAGGCGTACCGCTTCGCGCATGTCATCCAGGCTCAGCTCATCAAGCATGATGATGTCCGCACCTGCTGCCAGGGCTTGCTTCAACTCCTCAAGACTTTCCACCTCGATCTCAACCGGTTTGCCTGGAGCAATCTTGTGCGCGGCGTTGATGGCCTCTGGGATCCCACCACAAGCCGCAATATGGTTTTCCTTGATCAGGAACGCGTCATACAGGCCGATGCGATGATTGTGGCAACCGCCACAGGTCACGGCATATTTTTGCGCCAGACGCAGCCCGGGAAGGGTTTTGCGGGTGTCGAGCAATTTGACCTGGGTCTCGGCAACGTAATCCGCCAGGTACTGCGCGCGAGTGGCCACCCCTGAAAGCAGCTGCAGGAAGTTCAGTGCGCAGCGCTCGCCAGTGAGAAGCGAGCGTGCCGGCCCTTCGAGGTGGAACAGCGCCTGATTGGGTTTCACCCGTTCGCCATCGCGCACTTGCCAATGAACGGCCACTCGAGGGTCCAATTGCCGGAATACAGCATCGACCCATGCGGTGCCCGCGATAACGGCAGCATCACGGGTGATGATGGTCGCTTTGGCCAGGCGTTCAGCCGGGATCAATTGTGCGGTGATGTCGCCGCTGCCGATGTCTTCGAGCAACGCACGGCGCACGTTGGCTTCGATTTCGGCAGTCAAATCGGCGAGACGTAGATTCGGCATAACGGACTCCACAAACAAAGTGATCCGATTATAGGGGCATGGCACGCGGCAACCCAAGGCATCAGAGGCCTTTCCTGGGTGATGAAAGGTGTATTTGGTCGATTCTCCAGTGACATCAATTGTGGCAAGTGATCGCGTCGCGAGGGTCTATCGCGGCATACTGGGCGCCAATACAGTCGATGCTCAAGGAACCGGTATGCACTTGGATCCCGCAAGTGGTTGGTGTCAGGGCGTGCAGGTCTGCCCTTCGCCTAACTTCAATGCGCGCCCCACGGGCGAAATTTCCCTGCTGGTGATCCACAACATCAGCCTGCCGCCCGCGCAGTTCGCCACCGGTAAGGTGCAGGCGTTTTTCCAGAATCGCCTGGACGTCACAGAGCATCCCTACTTTGAAGGGATAGCTGATCTGCGCGTGTCCGCGCATTTCCTGATCGAACGTGACGGCAAGGTCACCCAGTTTGTCTCTTGTCTTGAGCGCGCCTGGCATGCGGGTGTCTCGGTTTTCGAAGGCCGGGAAACCTGTAACGATTTTTCCGTGGGCATTGAGCTGGAAGGTACGGATGATCTGCCGTTCACCGATGCTCAATACACTGCATTGACGGCCCTGACCCGACAGTTGCAAAGCGCCTTCACGGCCATCACGGCACAGCGTATCTGCGGTCATAGTGACATCGCACCCGGACGTAAAACCGATCCGGGTCCAGCGTTCGACTGGGCTCGCTATCGCGCGGCCTTGGCAAAAGAGGAACAACAATGAGTTTTCTGGTGTTGCTGTTGGCGGTCTGGATCGAGAAATTCTCGGCCCTTCGTCATCGTGTTCAGCGCGACAGTGGTTGGGTAAGCGAACTGAACAAGCTTGAAGCAAGCCCACGCTTTGCCAGCCACCCATGGCTGATCTTGATCGTGCTCGTGTTACTGCCGGTCGCGGTGCTGGGGTTGCTGTTGATCGTGCTTGAGCCGGTGGCCTACGGTCTTTTGGCGTTGCCAGTGCATTTGCTGGTAGTGATCTACAGCCTGGGTCGTGGCGATTTGCTGGCCGGTCTTGGCCCGTTTCGCGATGCCTGGCGTCGGGAAGATCTGCAGGCGGCAGCACACGTTGCGAACCGCGATCTGGGCATTTGTGCCGACAACGGCGAACAACTGCTGGAGCGCGTCGAAGGTCACTTGCTGTGGGAGGCTTACCAAAGCTTTTTCGCTGTAATTTTCTGGTATTTCCTGCTGGGGCCGGTCGCGGCACTCAGCTATCGCCTGTTAGCGTTAGCCGAAGAACACGGGAAAAACCCGGCGGTCACCGAACGTGCTGCGCAATTGCGGCATGCGTTCGACTGGATACCGGTGCGCCTGCTGGCGGCGAGTTTTGCGCTGGTGGGCAACTTTGTCGCGGTCAGTCGGGTGATGCTGCATGAACTGCTCAACTGGAACATCAGCGCTGCCCAATTGATCGAGAAGGTCGGGCTGGTGGCCGGTGAAATACCGGCACCGGTGGTCGGGCCCGACGGTATCAACAGCCTGGACCGCATTTGGGAACTGCTGCTGCGCGCAGCGTTGCTTTGGTACGCCGGGTTCGCCTTGTGGACTGTCCTTCCCTGAACACAACCACCTTGTAGCAGCTGGCGAAGCCTGCGTTCGGCGGCGAAGCCGTCGCAGGTTGCCAAATCCAATGACGGCTTCACCCGCTGCTACACGAATCCCTCCTCCGTTAACCTTAAGTTACAAAACCTCCTGCCGATTTAAGCTATACAGAGATAGCGCCCAATAGTGGCTATCTGCTTTCTCTGTGCGCCTGCCAATAAAAATAAGAAATCCAAGGGAGACTTCACAGTGAAGAGCTTGCTCTATCCCGCCGTTGCGCTAATGAACCGCCTGAGCTTCGGCATGAAGTTCAGCCTGATCAGCGTGCTGTTCCTCATACCGATGCTGGTGACCAACTTCTATCTGGTGCGAGATTCCTATCGCGAATTTCAGGGCACCCGAATCGAACTGCAAAGCATCGACTTACTCGGCAACAGCCTGGCACTTCGTCGCGATCTCGAGACTCTGAACAACCTGGTGCAGATCAACGTCACCCTGGGTCAGTCAGGCAAAGCCGGCAATGTCGAATCGAAAATCAGCGCGCTGGAACAAAGCGTACTGGCTCGTCTGCAAGGTCTGGCCGCAATGTCCACGGACCCCGAGCAGATCGCGGTATTCGATGCCAAGCGCGATGAGATGATTGCGGCATTCAAAGCCCAGCAAGCGGAAAGCTCCCTGCAAAGCAAAAGCGGGATGATTGGCAAGTTACTCGGCAGCGCACAAATTTTCAGCCAGATCATTGCCAGTCAGGCGGGCCTGAGTCGCGACACTCAAAGCGACATGCGCCAACTGACTGAACTCATCACCACTGTCACCCCACCGGTCACCCAACTGTTGGGTGAAGGCCGGGCGATGGGCTCTTTTTCCCTGGGGCAGGGTTTTCTCAACTCGGCATCGAGCACCCGATTTGATGAATTGCTGGTGCAGATCGAAAAGCTCCAGGCTGAGTACGGCCTGAAATTGCAGGACACACTGGGCTCGAGCAAAGCGGCCAAGGACTCGCTGACGGCTCTGGCCGACACCAGCAACGCCTCGCTTAAAAAAGCCAGTGAACTGTTCGAAGAACAGGTGGTGATGGCCGATACGCTTGATGCGCCGTGGCAAGGTTTTTACGACACCGTCACTGGCCTGATGGACCAAACCTACCAACTCAACGAAGCCACGCTGAAATTTCTCGGCACCCAGTTACAGCAACGACTGGAGCAGAATCGCACGCATATGATCCTTCAGGCCGTGGCGCTGTCGGTGGTGTTCGTGTTGATCTTTTACCTATACGGCGGTTTCTACGCCTCGACCCGCACCACCCTCAAGCGCCTTGGCGCCGTGATGGACAAAGTCGCGGCGGGCGACATGACAGTGACGTTCAGTGCCAACAGTCGCGACGAACTCGGCGAGTTGGGCGAAGTGTTCAACGGGACCGTGAAGAAAATCCATGACCTGATCGAGCGCGTCGGACAAACCGTCAGCGAGGTCGAGCGCCAGGCCGGTCAGGTCGAAAACGTTTCTGCCCAAAGTAACCAGGCAGTGGCGGGACAGCGCTCGCAGATCGAGCAGGTCGCCACGGCCATGAACCAGATGTCCGCCACCTCTCTGGAGGTAGCGCGCAGTGCCGCCGCCGCGGTTAGCAGCGCGCACAGCGTCAACGATGAAACCCTCAACGGCCGCGGACTTGTGCAGTCACAGCAGGGCAGCATCGCAGCCCTTGCCGGCGAAATTGATCAATCTGTCCTGGTGATCAATCAACTGGCCAGCGACAGCCAATCCATCAGTCGTGTGCTGGAAGTGATCAAAAGCATCGCCGAGCAGACCAACCTGCTGGCACTCAACGCGGCAATTGAAGCTGCGCGGGCGGGTGAGCAGGGCCGTGGATTCGCGGTGGTGGCCGATGAGGTCAGGACACTGGCCAAGCGCACGCAGCAATCGACCGAAGAAATCGAGCAGATGATCACCAGGCTGCACAGCGGCGTAGGCGCAGCGGTGAAAGCCATGGGCACCAGTCATCAGATGGCCAGCGGCACTGTCGGGCAGTCGGAGAAGGTCCAGCAAGCGTTGGAAAATATTCTTGGCGCTGTGGGCATGATCGTCGATCAGAACCAGCAAATCGCCGCCGCCGTGGAGCAACAAACTGCCGTGGCCCACGACATCGACCAGAACATCGTCGAGATCAATCGGGCAGGTGAGCGTACTGCCGAAGGGGCCCACCAGACCGAAGATGCCAGCCGTGCATTGTCGGCTCAGGTGGTGGAGTTGAAACAGCTGATCAGTGCGTTCCGGGTCTGAAAACACCGCAGCGCCTACAAGGCGCTACGTTGGTCACCAGCGGAACACTTCACGCGCATTGGCACTGCTGACCGCTGCCAACTGCTCGGGGCTGATCCCCATAATTTGCGCCAATGCGGCGCAAATGTCCGGCAAATGCGCCGGACTGTTGCGTTGACCGGCGAACATCGCGGGCGCCATGTCCGGTGAGTCGGTTTCCAGCACCACGGCGTCCAGTGGCAGTTCAGCAAGTACGCGGTGCATGCGCAGCGCCTGCGGCCATGTTGCAGCGCCACCCAGGCCGAGTTTGAAACCCAGCTTGATGTACTCGCGAGCCTCCTCCTTGCTTCCCGCAAACGCATGGATAATTCCCGCGCGTTTCAAGCGAAACCGTTTGAGCGTAGCAATCACTGCCGCATGGCTGCGACGCACGTGGATCAGCGCCGGCAAGTCAAAGTCCACCGCCAGTTGCAGTTGCGCATCGAACAGCGCTTGCTGGCGTTCGCGGTCCAGGGTCTTGATGAAGTAATCCAGACCGATCTCACCCACCGCGCACAGCTGCCGATGACCGGCTAACCGTGTCAGCCAGTCACCGAGTTCAGGCAAATCCTCTGGCTGATGTTGATCCAGGTACACCGGATGCAAGCCGAACGCCGCGTGCAAGTCAGGATCGCTTTGCACCAGGTCCCAGACCCGTTGCCAATTCCCCTGATAAACCCCCAGCACCACCATCCGCTGAACACCGAGCGCACGACTCTCGGCCAGCAACGCCGTGCGATCGGCGTCGAAGTCGGGAAAATCCAGGTGCGTGTGGGTGTCGATCAGCTCCACGGTTCAGTCCTGGCGAATACGCTGCTTGAATGTCCGCGCGATGGCTTGCACGCCGGGCTGGTAGTCCGACTGTTCAATCGCGGCCAAGGCCAGCTCCAGCGCCTTGTCGGCAATCAGTTGATGCTGCTGGGCCATGGCATTGACCGGTAACGGCAAGAAGTCCAGCAACTGCGTGTCACCAAAGGTGCCAAGGCGCAGCGGCCGGGATTTCAGCGGGAAGTCGTGCAAGGCATCGAATACGCCCTGCAACAACACGTAGGACGTCGTGACCAGAGCGTCCGGCAAATGCCCCAGGCGCTGAAGCATTTCGTCCATCAACTGCTTGCCACATTCGCGGCTGAAGGATTCGCCGTGTTCGATCAGCACCTCGCCTTTGAACCCGGCCAAGGCCTCTTTGAACCCGGCGGCGCGCTCCTGGCTGATACTCAGTTCGGGGCGAGCGCCAATCAGGGCGATCTGTTTGGGCACAGGGTCCAGTAGACTGCGGGTCAGTTGCAGACTGGCTTCCCGGTCGTCACTGATTACCGAACAGAAATGCTCGGGTTCCATGACCCGGTCGATCGCGATGATCGGAATGCCTTTGGCCTGTAATTGGCGATAGCTGTCGTCGCTGGTCGGCAGGCAACTGGCAACGATCAACGCGTCGCAACGCCTCGCTCGAAACAGTTGCAGCAGTTGCCGTTCGCTGTCAGGCGCGTCGTCCGAGCTGGCGATCAGCAGCTGGTAGCCGCGAGCACGAGCGCCTTGTTCCAGCAGCTTGGCAATCCGCGCGTAACTGGGGTTTTCCAGGTCCGGCAGAATGAAACCCAGCGTGCGGGTGTGCCGGCTTCGCAGTCCGGCAGCCTGTGGGTTGGGCGTAAAGCCATGCAGTTCGACGACCGCGCGGACGCGCTCGACCGTGGCGCTGCTGATCCGCTGCTGTTCAGCCTTGCCATTGATGACATAACTGGCGGTGGTCACGGAGACACCAGCCAACTGTGCGATATCACTGAGTTTCAACTCGGGATTTCCTTGTTTGTTCGAGCGTGCCCCGACATTTTCGTCAATCCTACCCGATTCCGGCAGACGACCATTGTCGCAACGTAACCGACAAGTTGCGCTTCAAGGATGAGACATTATCGAGTAACGTGCCGATCATTATAGATTAAACGTTTCAGCAGGCGTATTTTCTACGTTTTAGGTGCCTTTGCCAGTTCTGCCGCGAAACTGCCAAATAAGATGAACAAGCGCCTAAGCTGAATCCTCAAAAACAATACCTGGCCTCCCAAAGGGTGCCAAAAGGAGAAAGCATGCTCGAGCTCACCATAGAGCAGATTTCCATGGGCCAATCAGCCGTGGATAAGCCTGCAGCGTTGGACTTGCTGGCCCGGCACCTGGTTGCCGATGGCCTGGTCGCCGAGGGTTACCTCGCCGGCTTGCAAGCACGTGAAGCCCAGGGCTCGACCTTTCTCGGTCAAGGTATTGCCATCCCCCACGGAACGCCGCAAACCCGCGATCAGGTGTTTTCCACCGGCGTGCGGCTGATGCAATTTCCTGATGGGGTGGACTGGGGCGACGGTCAAATTGTCTACCTGGCGATTGGTATTGCCGCCAAGTCCGATGAACACCTGCGTCTGCTGCAACTGCTGACTCGAGCCCTCGGCGAAACCGATCTGGGCCAGGCCCTGCGTCGTGCCAGCTCCGCCGAAGCCTTGTTGAAACTGCTGCAAGGCGCACCGCAGGAACTGGCACTGGACGCGCAGATGATCGGCCTTGGCGTGTCTGCCGATGATTTCGAAGAGCTGGTTTGGCGTGGCGCACGTTTGTTGCGCCAGGCTGATTGCGTGAGCAACGGCTTTGCCGCGGTGTTGCAGCAGGTAGAAGCGCTGCCCCTCGGTGATGGCCTGTGGTGGTTGCACAGTGAACAAACGGTGAAGCGTCCAGGCCTGGCCTTCGTCACGCCAGACAAGCCGATACGCTACCTCGGGCAACCGCTGAGCGGACTGTTCTGCCTGGCCAGCCTCGGAGAAGCGCACCAGGCTCTGCTCGAACGACTTTGCGCGCTGTTGATTGAAGGTCGCGGCCATGAATTGGGTCGCGCTACCAGCAGTCGCGCCGTGCTTGAAGTCCTTGGCGGCGAGCTGCCGGCCGATTGGCCAAGCGCGCGTATCGCCTTGGCCAACGCCCATGGATTGCATGCCCGTCCGGCGAAAATCCTGGCTCAGTTGGCGAAAAGCTTTGAGGGCGAGATTCGTGTACGCATCGTCGATGGTCACGACAGCGCCGTCTCTGTGAAGAGCCTGAGCAAGTTGCTGAGCCTCGGTGCGCGTCGTGGCCAGGTGCTGGAGTTCATCGCCGAGCCCATCATTGCGGCAGACGCCTTGCCGGCCTTGCTGGCCGCCATCGAAGAGGGCCTGGGTGAAGAAGTCGAACCGTTGCCAGCCGTGAGCCAGCAGAGCACCGTGTTGACCGACTTCGCCGAAGTGCTGCTCGCACCAGTCTCCGGCAGCGTCATCCAGGCCATCGCCGCCGCACCGGGGATTGCCATCGGCCCGGCGCATATCCAGGTGCTGCAAACCATCGATTACCCGTTGCGCGGAGAATCCGCCGCCATCGAGCGCGAACGTCTCCAGCAAGCGTTGCAGCAAGTGCGTCGCGACATTGAAGGCCTGATCGAACGCAGTCAGTCCAAGGCCATCCGCGAGATCTTCATCACCCACCAGGAAATGCTCGACGACCCGGAATTGACCGATGAAGTCGACACGCGCCTCAAGCAAGGCGAAAGCGCCGAAGCGGCGTGGATGGGCGTGATCGAAGCGGCGGCCAGACAACAGGAGTCGCTGCAGGACGCCTTGCTCGCCGAACGCGCGGCCGACTTGCGTGACATCGGTCGTCGCGTGCTGGCGCAACTCTGTGGGGTCGAAACCCCGAGCGAGCCGCAGGAACCGTACATCCTGGTGATGGATGAGGTCGGCCCCTCCGATGTGGCGCGTCTCGATCCCGTGCGTGTCGCCGGCATTCTCACCGCGCGTGGTGGCGCGACGGCTCACAGCGCGATCGTCGCCCGTGCCCTTGGCATCCCGGCGCTGGTCGGTGCTGGCGCCGCCGTGTTATTGCTGGCACCGGGCACGCCGCTGCTGCTTGATGGCCAGCGTGGTCGATTGCATGTCGACGCCGACAGCGCCACGTTGCAGCGCGCGACGGAAGAACGCGACACCCGCGAAGAACGCCTGAAGATGGCCGCCGAGCAGCGGCATCAGCCGGCACTCACTACCGACGGTCACGCGGTCGAAGTGTTCGCCAACATCGGTGAAAGCGCGGGGGTGACCAGTGCGGTGGAGCAGGGCGCCGAAGGCATCGGCCTGCTGCGCACCGAATTGATTTTCATGGCCCATCCGCAAGCGCCGGACGAGGCGACCCAGGAAGCTGAATACCGCCGCGTGCTCGACGGGTTGGCGGGGCGGCCATTGGTGGTACGCACCCTCGACGTTGGCGGCGACAAACCCTTGCCGTATTGGCCGATTGCCAAGGAAGAAAATCCGTTCCTCGGTGTGCGCGGCATTCGCCTGACCCTGCAACGTCCCAAGGTCATGGAAGCGCAATTGCGCGCCTTGTTGCGCGCTGCCGATAACCGTCCGTTGCGCATCATGTTTCCCATGGTCGGCAGCGTTGATGAGTGGCGCCAGGCCCGAGACATGACCGAGCGCCTGCGGCTGGACATTCCGGTCGCGGACCTGCAACTGGGGATCATGATTGAAGTGCCGTCGGCGGCATTACTGGCGCCGGTGTTGGCCAAAGAGGTCGACTTCTTCAGTGTCGGCACCAACGACCTGACCCAGTACACCCTGGCCATCGACCGTGGTCATCCGACCTTGTCGGCACAGGCTGACGGCTTGCATCCGGCCGTGCTGCAACTGATCGATATCACCGTGCGCGCGGCCCATGCCCATGGCAAATGGGTGGGGGTTTGCGGTGAGTTGGCGGCCGATCCGCTGGCAGTGCCTGTACTGGTCGGCCTCGGCGTCGATGAGCTGAGCGTTTCTGGCCGCAGCATCGCCGAGGTCAAGGCGCGCATTCGCGAACTCGACCTGACTCAGGTGCAAACCCTCGCTCAACAGGCCCTGATCGTGGGCAGCGCGAATGAAGTGCGCGCATTAGTGGAGGCGCTGTAATGGCCCGGATCCTGACCCTGACACTTAATCCGGCGTTGGACCTCACCGTTCAGATGTCGCGTATGGAACCCGGTCAAGTCAACCGCAGTGACGCGATGCACACCCACGCCGCAGGCAAGGGCGTGAACGTGGCGCAAGTACTGGCGGACCTCGGGCATCAGCTCACCGTCTGCGGTTTTCTCGGTGAAGACAATCTCCAGGCTTTTGAAACGCTGTTCGCCAAACGCGGTTTCGTCGACGCCTTTATCCGGGTGCCCGGCGAAACGCGCAGCAACCTCAAACTGGCGGAAGCCGACGGGCGCATCACCGACATCAACGGCCCCGGACCACTGGTGAGCGCAGCGGCGCAGCAGGCGTTGCTTGATCGACTCGATCAGATTGCGCCCGGTCATGATGCGGTCGTCGTTGCCGGCAGCTTGCCCAAAGGCATCAGCCCTGCGTGGTTGCAGGCGTTGATCGAGCGGTTGAAAAATCTCGGGCTGAACGTTGCCCTCGACACCAGTGGCGAAGCTTTGCGCGAAGCGCTCAAGGCCAGCCCTTGGCTGATCAAACCCAACACCGAAGAACTGGCCGACGTGCTCGGTTGCGAGGTGGTGTCGGTGGCGGCTCAAGCTGAAGTGGCGAGCCGCCTGCATGCACAGGGCATCGAGCACGTGGTGATTTCCCACGGCGCCGACGGGGTGAACTGGTTCAGTGTCGGCTCGGCGATGCACGCCACGCCGCCCAAGGTCAGCGTCGTCAGTACGGTGGGCGCGGGTGATTCATTGCTGGCGGGCATGCTTCACGGTTTGCTCAGCGCCGACACGCCTGAGCAAACCTTGCGAACCGCCACTGCAATCGCCGCCATGGCGGTGACACAGATCGGTTTCGGCATCGGTGATGCCGCGCAACTGGCGCGGCTTGAGCAGGGTGTGCGCGTGCGCCCCCTGACAGAACAATAAGAGGGATTGTCATGAAGTTAGCCATTGTTACGGCCTGCCCGAATGGCATGGTCACCAGTGTGCTGTGCGCGCGCTTGCTCGATGCCGCCGCGCAGCGTCAAGGCTGGAGCACCAGCGTCGAAGTCAATGATGCTGCGCACCCGGAACGTCAATTGTCGGCCGCCACGATCGAGGCAGCCGAGTGGATATTGCTGGTGACCAGCGCGCCCGTGGACATGTCGCGATTCGTCGGCAAGCGTGTATTCCAGAGCACTCCGGCCCAGGCCCTGCAGGACGTTGAAGCCGTGCTGCGCAAGGGAGCGGAAGAGGCGCAGGTCTATGTCGCCCCTGCCGCCGTTGTCGAGCCGGTGGCCACAAGTCAAAACGCTCCCCGAATAGTCGCAATCACCGCGTGCCCGACCGGTGTTGCACACACCTTCATGGCCGCCGAGGCCCTGCAACAAGCGGCCAAACGTTTGGGCTACGATTTGCAGGTGGAAACCCAGGGCTCAGTTGGCGCACGCAACCCGTTGAGCGCTGCCGCCATTGCCGACGCCGATGTGGTGCTGTTGGCCTGCGATATTGAAGTCGCCACCGAGCGTTTTGCCGGCAAGAAAATCTACCGTTGCGGCACCGGGATCGCGTTGAAGCAGGCCGAGGCGACGCTGAAAAAAGCTTTGGCCGAAGGCCAGCAGGAAAGTGCTGCGAGCGGCGCCAAGGGACCTGCGAAACAGGAGAAGACCGGTGTCTACAAGCACCTGTTGACCGGCGTATCGTTCATGCTGCCGATGGTGGTGGCGGGCGGTTTGATGATCGCGTTGTCGTTCGTGTTCGGCATCACCGCGTTCAAGGAAGAAGGCACCCTGGCGGCCGCCCTGATGCAGATCGGCGGCGAGACCGCGTTCAAGCTGATGGTGCCGCTGCTGGCGGGTTACATTGCCTACTCCATCGCCGACCGTCCGGGCCTGGCGCCGGGGATGATTGGCGGGATGCTCGCCAGCACCTTGGGCGCGGGTTTTATTGGCGGGATCATTGCCGGTTTCATCGCCGGTTATGCAGCTCAGGCGATCAATCGTTATGCGCGCTTGCCGCAAAGTCTCGAAGCCCTGAAACCGATCCTGATCATTCCATTGCTGGCGAGTCTGTTCACCGGTCTGGTGATGATTTACGTGGTCGGCAAACCGGTCTCCGGGATGCTCGAAGGCCTTACCCATTTCCTCGACAGCATGGGCACCACCAATGCCATTCTGCTGGGTGTACTCCTGGGCGGGATGATGTGCGTCGATCTTGGCGGTCCGATCAACAAGGCGGCTTACGCATTTTCGGTGGGACTGCTGGCGTCGCAAAGTTATGCGCCGATGGCCGCGACCATGGCGGCGGGCATGGTGCCGCCGATAGGGCTGGGCATCGCCACGTTCATTGCCCGCCGCAAGTTCGCCCAGACCGAACGCGAAGCGGGCAAGGCGGCCTTGGTGTTGGGGCTGTGCTTCATTTCCGAGGGCGCGATTCCATTCGCCGCCAAGGACCCGCTACGGGTGATCCCGGCCAGCATCGCCGGTGGGGCGTTGACCGGCGCGCTGTCGATGTACTTCGGCTGCAAACTCATGGCGCCGCACGGTGGATTGTTCGTACTGGCGATCCCGAATGCGATCAATCACGCGTTGCTGTATCTGTTGGCGATTGTCGCGGGAAGTCTGCTGACGGCAGTGACGTATGCACTGCTCAAACGGCCGGAAGTGGTTGAGCTGGCCGTAGAGCCCGTCAACGCCTGACCCGACCCCTGTAGGAGTCGGCTTGAGCTGGCGATCAAGGTGTGGCAGCCAACATAGAAGTTGAATGTTAAACCGCCATCGCCAACAAGCCGCCTCCCACAGGTACAGCCGATACATCAAAGCTTGCACGATCCTGTGGGAGCGGGCTTGCCCGCGATGGCGGCTTCACATTCAAAAATCAAGTTGGATGGAAGTCAGCTATCGCGAGCAAGCTCTGCTCCCACAGGTGATCAGGCGTGGTCAGTAAACGTCGCGGCGATAGCGGCCTTGCTCAATCAACCGGTCAACCTCGGATATCCCCAACACTTCGTTGAGTACGTGATCCACGCCCGACGCCATGCCCTGCAAACTCCCGCAGATGTAAATCACCGCACCGTCAGCCAGCCACTTCTTCAATTCTTCCGCTGATTCGCGCAGTCGATCCTGCACATAAATCTTCTCCGCCTGATCCCGCGAGAACGCCAGGTCCAGGCGCTCAAGATCACCCGAAATCAGCCACTCCTGAAGCTCGTCACGACAGAGGAAATCGTGCTCGCGATTACGCTCGCCAAAGATCAGCCACTGCCGTTGCTGGCCGTCGGCAATCCGCGCCTTGAGCAGGCTGCGCAAACCCGCCAGACCGGTGCCATTGCCCAACAAAATCATCGGCGCCGGCTCGACCGGCAGATGAAAACCGCTGTTGCGACGTACCCGCAGGCTGACAGCGCCGCCCACAGGGGCGTGCTCCGTCAACCAGCCGGAACCGACGCCGAGGCTGCCGTCAGGATGGACTTCCTGGCGCACGATCAGCTCGAGCACGCCATCGGCCGCGATCGAGGCGATGGAGTATTCACGCATGGCCAAAGGCACCAACGCATCCGCCAGCGCCTGGGCATGCAAGCCGACCAGGTGGGTTCGGTTCTCGGGCAGTTGGCGGCTGGCAAGGGCCTGATCCAGTGTTTGCGACAACCCATCAAGTTCCACGGTGGCACGCCCGTCGATCCCCAGGCCGTCGAGGAAGTGCTCGATCGCCCACGGGCAATTACGTGGCATCACTTCCACCAGATCTCCGGCCAGCCAACCGCTAGGAGCAGGGGGCGTCATACCCAACAGGTAAACCGGTGAACCTGTGCTGTCCGGATTCATCAATTCCCGGCGGGTCAGCGTCCAGTTGTCATAGCTGGGCGCTTGCCAGGTGTCCACGGGCGCCTGACCGGTCACCACGCCGAGCTGTTGCTGCCAGTGACGCAAGGCGTAAGGGTCGCCGCTGTCGACTTCCACGGGCGCAAACAGCGTCTTGCCGCCGTGCTCACCCAGCCAGCCGTGCAAGCGTCGGGCGAATCCACAGAAGTGTTGATACTGCCGATCACCCAAACCCAGTACGGCGTAGTTCAAGCTGTCCAGGCTCGACGCGCGACCCAGCACTTTGCGCTCGAAACCCCGTGCACTGTCAGGCGCTTCGCCGTCGCCAAAGGTGCTGACGACGAACAGTGCATTATCCGAATCCCGTAAGTCCTGCTCGCTGACAGTGGCCAGCGGCTGAACCTTCACGGGCAGACCGGCAGCCTGCAATTGCCCGGCGGTCTGCCAGGCCAACTGCTCGGCAAATCCGCTTTGGCTGGCGAAACCGATCAACCACGCCGGCGTATCGCTACCGGGTTGTGTCAGGCCTTGGCGCGCATTTTTGATCTGCTTTTTCTTGCGACGACGATCGAGGTACAGCAACCAGCCGGTGACAAAAAACAGCGGCATCATGAGTGCGGAAATTGTCAGGATCACGCGTCCGACAATGCCGAAATAGCTGCCGACATGCAGGGCATAAATGCTGGTCAGCAATTGCGCATTAAGGCTCTTTTCGCTGTAGCGATCATGGCGCTTGACGATGCCGGTCGCCGGATCGAGGGTGATCTGGTTCAGGGCACGGTCGTGGGGCGAGGTGTTAAGCAGGTAGAACACGGTCGCCGGTTGGCCAGCCACCGGCGGCATACGAATGTTGTAGGCGGACAGGTTCGGACCGGCAGCGCTGTAGATGCTGCTCCACATGGCCGCGTAATCCGCTGTCGGCGCCGGACCGCTTGGGGCTGGACCACGACCGCCACGGACGCGTTCGTTTTGCGGCGAGTCGGAGAGCAATCGGGTGAGGCCCTTGTTGTACCACTCGTAAGACCAGGACAACCCGGTCAAAGCCGCCAAAAGGTAGAACACCAGGCACCAGGTGCCGGCAACCGAATGCAGATCCCAGTTGAAGCTGCGGCCCTTTTTCTTCCAGTCGAGGGTCAGCCAGGCACGCCAGCTTCGCCACTGCCGGGGCCAGCGCAGGTAAAGTCCGGACAGGCAGAAGAACACCAGAATCAGCGTGCAGGCACCGGTGATCTGCCGGCCGGTATCGCCCATGGCGAGGAAGCGGTGCAGTCGCAGCATCAGGCCAAAGAAGTCCTGGCCGGAGGCATCGCCCATGAACTCGGCGTTGTACGGATTGAAGTAGCGCATCTCGCCGCGACGCTCACCCGGTTTCGGCGTGAACCACACCTTCGCCGCCGCACCGCTGTCCGTCTCGACGGTGAGCATCGAGACCTTTTTTCCGGAAGCGGCTTCGATGTGCTCCACCAACTCGGCGGGCGGCAACACGCCGGCCACCTGCTTTTCGACCTGCAGCACCGACGGATTCAGTGCGCTCAGGATTTCATCCTGAAACGATACCGTCGCCCCGGTAATGCCCATCAGGGCCAGGACCAGCCCGGCGCTGATGCCGAAAAACCAGTGCAACTGGAACAGGGTTTTCTTCAACACGTCGCTCGCCTTGTTCGTTCGAAAATGAAAATCACGGCGTGCATTATGCCGTGGGTTATCGAGAAGCCTTCTTTATTACGCACAAAAGCCCCGTTCATCTGGATGAACGGGGCGTTTGAAAATCAATAGTGCTTTTGTGGCGAGGGAGCTTGCTCCCGCTAAGCAGTCATGCGGTTTAACTGATAGACCGCACTGTCTGGTATTGGGGCGGCTCCGCCACCCCCGCGGGAGCAAGCTCCCTCGCCACAGTTATGCATTCGACCACCGACTGATGATCAGAAGTGGAAGTTGGTGCTCAGCAACGCTGTACGGCCCGCCGCCTGGTTGGCGAAGTGGGTCGAGAACGCTTTGTCGTAGTAGGTTTCGTCGGTCAGGTTTTGCACGTTCAGCTGCAGGTCGACGTTTTTGGTCAGTTTGTAGGCGACCATGGCGTCGTAACGCACGTAGTCATCAACCATCGTGGTGTTGGCCACGCTGCCGAATACGTCGTCGACGTAGAACGCGCCGCCACCGATGGTCAGCTTCGGCGTGACCTGATAGGTCGTCCACAGGCTGGCGCTGTTTTTCGGCGTGTTAGGCAGTTCGTTGCCATCGTTGGCTTTGTTGGCCGGCAGGTCACCACCGTCGATTTGCTCGCTGTCCATGTAGGCGTAACCGGCGAAGACTTGCCATTTCTCGGTGATCTTGCCGGTGGCCGACAATTCAACGCCTTGAACACGGGTTTTACCGGCGTTTTCATACGACGTGGTGTCGACTTGAACGCGGGCGTTGTCTTTCTCGGTGCGGAAGATATCGGCGGTCAGGGACAGGCGATCGTTCAGCAGATCCCACTTGGTACCGATTTCGTAGTTCTTGGTGGTTTCCGGCTCCATGTCGCTGCTCAGCAAGTTGCCGTTGCGATCCGGGGTGCCGCCCAGCGGGTTTCCGTCCTGGCCTTCGCCAAGCGTGGCGCCAGGAGGTGTCGCGGACGTTGCGTAGGACGCATAGATGCTGCCGTTTTCCGCTGGTTTGTAGACTACACCGAACTGACCGGTGACGAACTCGCTTACGTCATCGCCCTTGGACGTCGTGGTGCCAGCGGCGTTGTAGGTCTTGTAGTCGGTGTCGAAATGGTCGTAGCGCAGGCCCATGTTCACCAGCCACTGTTCGGACAACGTCAGGGTGTCGAACACGTAAAGCGCGTAGGTTTTACCTGTGGTATCGGTGCCGGCGTAGTTACGTGCGATCGAACCGTTCCATGGATCGCTCGGGGTCGGGTTGGACAGCGAGGTGCAGTTATAGCCACTTGGCGCGCCGATCAATGCCGGGGTGCAGTTGGTGGTCGCAGCAGCGGTGCCCGGCGTGGTGTCGGTGTTGACGGTGTACGAGGACTTCTTGCTTTCCTCGCGGCTCAACTCGATCCCGGTGGCGAAGCTGTTCTTGAACCCGGCAATGTAAACGTCACCAAACAGATCTGTCTGGTTGGTGGTGGTGTCGGTGTTGCTGACACGGGTGTTGGCCCGCCGCCACACGCTGCCGTTGTTGACGTTGCCCTTGGAGTCGTCCGGCTGGGTCAGGATGTAATCCTGCATGCTGCTGCCGTGGCGCAAGGTGTTCTTGACGGTCAGTGCATCGTTCAGGTCGTGCTCGATGGCGATGGTTGCGGTGTCGGTACGACCCTTGCGGAAGTCGCGGCCGTCGAGACCGTAGAAGTTACTGCTGTCGCCGCCGTCGTCCGGCGTGCTCGGATTGGACTTGGTGCGCGCGGCAGAACCGGCCACCGGAATGCTGTACGGAATACCCGAGTCCGGGGTGTCGTTGCTTTCCAGATGGTAGTAATCAAGGTTGACGCGAGTGTCGGTGCCCAGGCCGAAGGCCACGGATGGCGCGATGCCCCAACGGTCGTAGTCGACGCTGTCACGGCCAGCGACGTTGCTTTCGTGGCTCATCAGGTTCAGGCGGCCAGCAGCGGTGTCAGTGAACTGGTAGTTGCCGTCGAAGGTGTAGCGCTGGGTCTGGTCCGAACCCCAGGTGAATCCGCCGTCGAGCGAATCGCCCAGGTGTGCTTTCTTGCTCACCAGGTTGATGCTGCCGCCGGCCGCGCCGCGACCGCCAATGGCCGAGTTCGGGCCTTTGCTGACTTCGATCGATTCGACCGCGAAGATCTCGCGGCTTTGCGAACCGGTGTCGCGCACGCCGTCCAGGTACGTATCGCCCTGAGCATCGAAACCGCGAATGAATGGACGGTCACCTTGTGGGTTGCCCCCTTCACCGGCACCAAAGGTGATGCCCGGAACGGTGCGCAGCGCATCCTGCATATTGAGGGCGCCAGTGTCCTTGAGGACTTGTTGCGGAATCACGGTAATCGAGCGCGGCGTGTCGACCAGCGGCGCGGTGTACTTGGGCGAGGAGGCTTTCTCGACGTTGTAGCTGGTAGCGTCCTGCGCTTCGCCAGTGATGGCGGTAGCATCCAGGGAAATTGCGTTGCCCGGTGCTTTGGCGTCGGTCTTCTCAGCAGCGAAAACCATTTGGCCAGCCGAGCCGGCGGTGATTGCCACGCCAATTGCAGACGCGAGCAAACGCGGTGAACTGACAGGTAATTGTGGTTGTTGGCGTGACATCGGAATTCCCCTCCCCAAGGATTTGAGGTCGCGGAATATAGGGTAGACGCGTATTTGTATCAATTGCGAAACGTTACTATTCGCGAAGAATTTACATTCTTTACAATTTACCCTTACGGTTTTTGGTGTTTCATTCGTCTGGGGGGTTTTACACAGGCAATAAGAATCAATACCATTGCCGCCCCTTTGTCTTCAGGTGTCTTCCCATGCTGCTGCACATTTCCGGCTTGTTCGCGAAAGAAGAAGTGCAGCGCATCAGAGAGGCACTGGAGCAGGCTGATTGGGCGGATGGCAAAATCACGGCGGGTTTTCAATCAGCGAAGGCCAAGCACAATCTGCAACTGCCCGAAGGTCATCCCCTGGCCAAGGAAGTCGGCGCGGCGATGCTGGAACGGTTGTGGAAAAATCCGCTGTTCATGTCCGCCGCGTTACCGCACAAGGTCTTTCCGCCGTTGCTGAACTGTTACACGGCGGGTGGCAGTTTCGATTTTCATATCGACAACGCCGTGCGCCAGCCTAAAAACAGCATTGAACGGGTGCGCACCGATCTGTCGGCGACGCTGTTTTTCAGCGAGCCTGAGGACTATGACGGCGGAGAGCTGGAGATCCAGGACACCTTCGGCACCCAGCGAGTGAAGTTGCCCGCTGGCGACATGGTCCTGTACCCCGGCACCAGCCTGCACAAGGTCAATGCCGTCACTCGCGGAACACGCTTCGCCTCATTCTTCTGGACCCAAAGCCTGGTGCGTGAGGACAGCCAGCGCGCCTTGCTGTTCGAAATGGACGGGGCGATCCAGCAGCTGACCCAGGACATGCCCGACCACCCGTCGCTTATTCGCCTGACCGGCACTTATCACAATCTGTTGCGTCGCTGGGTCGAGGTGTAAGTGGCGGACTTCCGTTTACGCCGCGAAGAAGTACTCGACGGTGACGGCCTCAAATCCATGCTCGACGAAAGCCCGGCGCGCGCCGCTCAGGCGATTCTGAGCGCTGCCCGCGAAGACATCGTCGATGCTCAGGCGCTGCTCGGTCAGATCCTCCTGGACGGGCAAGGAATCGAGCAGGACCCGCCGCTGGCCGTGCGCTGGTTCGAGATCGCCGCACAGCGTGGGCATCTGATGGCGCGCAACATGCTCGGTCGTTGTCATGAGCACGGCTGGGGGTGCAACGCCGATGCATCATTGGCGGCGCGGCATTATCGAATCGCCGCTGAAGCGGGCCTGGATTGGGCGATGTATAACCTGGCCAACCTCCTGGCGACCGGTCGCGGGGTGGTCGAGGATCAAGTGCAAGCCTTGGGGTTCTACCGCCACGCCGCCGAGCTCGGTCATGCGAAATCGATGAATTTGCTCGGGCGTTATCTGGAAGAAGGGCAGTTCTGTTCAGCGGATCCGCAGGCGGCGCGCAACTGGTATCGGCGCTCGGCCGTCGGCGGGGATTTTCGCGGGCAGTTCAGTTATGCCGCCGTGCTGGCGGCCGAGGGGAATATCGAGCAAGCGCTGGACTGGTTGCGTCAGGCACTGGCTGGCGGGAATCTGAATTTCCTGCGGGTGGCGAGTAAAGAGCTGATGAACGCAACCGATCCGCAAGTTCGAGCCTTGGCAGCAAAGTACGCCCGGCGCCACGCCGAGCTCGAACAGGAAAGCAATCTCCCGTAGGAGCTGCCGCAGGCTGCGATCTTTTGATCTTGCCTTTAAACACATGATCAAAAGATCGCAGCCTCGTTGCACTCGACAGCTCCTACAGGTGTCGGGTCGTTCCGGAGCGAATGGCAGACACAAAAAAGCCCATGACATGTCATGGGCTTTTTGATGGCTGCGCCGACGTTTACACGTAGAACGATTTCAGTGGCGGGAAGCCGTTGAATTCAACAGCGCTGTAGCTGGTGGTATAGGCACCGGTCGAGAGCCAATAGAGGCGGTCGCCAATGGCCAGGTTCAGCGGCAGGCCGTACTTGTAGTTCTCGTACATGATGTCGGCGCTGTCACAGGTCGGGCCGGCGATGACCACTTCTTCCATCTCGCCTTTCTTCTCGGTCCAGATCGGGAACTTGATGGCTTCGTCCATGGTTTCGATCAGGCCGGAGAACTTGCCCACATCCGTGTACACCCAGCGCTCGACGGCGGTACGGGATTTGCGCGCAACCAGCACCACTTCGCTGACCAGAATACCGGCGTTGGCAATCAACGAACGGCCTGGCTCCAGAATGATTTCCGGCAGTTCGTCACCGAAATCTTCCTTGAGGAAGCGGATGATTTCTTCGGCGTAGGTTTCCAGGCTGTTGGTGCGGGTGATGTAGTTGGCCGGGAAGCCACCGCCCATGTTGATCAGCTTCAGGTGGATACCGTCTTCTTCTTTCAGTCGCTCGAAGATCACTTTGACCTTGGCGATCGCCGCGTCCCACACGCTGATGTCGCGCTGTTGCGAGCCGACGTGGAACGAGATGCCGTAAGGCACCAGGCCCAGGTCGCGGGCGAGAATCAGCAGGTCCATGGCCATGTCGGTCTGGCAGCCGAATTTGCGCGACAAAGGCCAGTCAGCCGTGGTCGAGCCTTCGGTGAGGATGCGCACGTAGACTTTTGAACCCGGCGCGGCCTTGGCGATGTTGCGCAGGTCGGCTTCAGAGTCGGTGGAGAACAGGCGCACGCCCTTGTCATAGAAGTAGCGGATGTCTTTGGATTTCTTGATGGTGTTGCCGTAGCTGATACGGTCGGGGCTGACGCCACGGTCCATCACTTTGTCCAGCTCATAGATCGACGCGATGTCGAAGCTCGAGCCTTTCTCTTTGAGCAGGTCGATGATTTCGACGGCCGGGTTGGCCTTGACCGCGTAATAGACTTTGGCGAATTCGAAACCGGCGCGCAGGTCGTCATAGGCCTGGCTGATCATCGCGGTGTCGATCACCACGAACGGGGTTTCTTGCGTGTCGGCGAACGCCTTCAATTTGTTGAAGGTATCGCGCGCGTAATAGTCTTCGACGTTGATCGACATGCTGGGAACTCCTACTGGCAAACTAGATTAATCAATGGGTGCGAGGGTGTGTCATCAATGAAATCGCGAGTGCGTTGCGCCTGAGCGCGGGCCAGGCAAGGCGTAGGCCGCTGCTCATGGTCATTCCCTTCGCAAGGCCTGCAACGCAGCATGGCGCGCGCTCAGGCACAACCCGAAGGGCCGGGCCTGCTTTTGCGCAGGGCTGCGTTGCTCGTCCCTTATTTGGAACAACCAAACCGCGGGCCTCGCGCCTTGCCCTGCACAAAAGCAGGCTCCGGCGCACTCGTGATTTCATTGATGACACACCCTCCTGAACGTCCTCCGTATCCCCACTTTGGTTCGCCTACTTCCCAAGGCATGTCGCCGAAAGCAAAAAGGCCACGGGAGGTGCAGCTTCCCTTGGCCTTGCTGTCTCGTCGTCAGTACTTGAGCCGGATGGATCGTTTCCAGCATGGACGTTCGGCGCGAACTTTAGGGCGTGAGGGGCTTGAGATCAACAAAAAATGTCGCGTTTTTGCACGCTTCCGTCGTGCGGTCCCTGACAGCTACTGATGTAACCGACCTGCATGACAGTGTGATGTTCCCCGAATGGGGATTTTCGAAGGGATTGGTGGTGCTGTTGTGGCGAGGGGATTTATCCCCGTCCGGCTGCGAAGCAGTCGTAAAACCTTAGCGTGCGGTATATCAGGTACACCGTGGGTGCCGGTTTCAGGGCTGCTCCGCAGCCCAACGGGGATAAATCCCCTCGCCACAGGGTCGTCAGGCCAGCGCAGTCTCAGCTGGCGAAACAATACTGGTCTTGCCACCACGGGACTTGCCGGAGCTCAGATACTCGGCAATCGATTCCTGGGTCACTTCACCCAGGAACACCCGATCGGCATCCATCACCGGCAGCCACGAGCGATTGAACTCGTACATGCGCGACAGCAGGATGCGCAGATGTTCGTCGTACGCCGCCGTGGCGTTGAACTCGCGCAGGTACTGCGCGCACGTACCGGTCTGACGGTGCAGATCGCGACGTCGTACGTACCCGAGCGCCTTGTTCTCACCGTCGGTGACGACGACATAACGACGGTCATGCTCGTCCATCAGCTCCAGCGCATCTGCCACCGGCGTTTCCGGGCTCACGGACGGGGCGTTGTCCGCGGCGTCTTCGGCTTTTACCAGCAACAGACGCTTGAGCGTGCTGTCCTGGCCGACGAAATTACTGACAAATTCATCTGCCGGGTGCGCCAGCAACGTGTCCGGATGATCGATCTGCAACAGTTTGCCGGCACGGAAAATCGCAATCTTGTCACCCAGCTTGATCGCCTCGTCGATGTCGTGGCTGACCATGGTCACGGTCTTGTTCAGTGCACGTTGCATCTCGAAGAATTCGTTCTGGATCATCTCGCGGTTGATCGGGTCGACCGCGCCGAACGGTTCGTCCATCAACAGCAGTGGTGCATCTGCTGCCAGGGCGCGAATCACGCCGATCCGCTGCTGCTGGCCACCGGACAGTTCACGCGGATAGCGATTCAGATACTGCTTGGGCTCGAGCTTGATCATGCTCATCAACTCGCGGGCGCGGTCGTGGCATTTCTGTTTGTCCCAGCCCAGCAGGCGCGGAACGATGGTGATGTTTTCCTCGATGGTCATGTTCGGGAACAGACCGATCTGCTGGATCACATAACCAATGTTGCGACGCAGGGTGACGGCGTCGAGGTCGGTGGTGTCTTCGCCATTGATCAGGATCTTGCCGGAGGTCGGCTTGATCAGGCGGTTGATCATTTTCAGCGTGGTGCTTTTGCCGCAACCCGATGGCCCGAGGAACACACAGATCTCGCCTTCATTGACGGTCAGGCTTACCGAGTCCACGGCTTTTACGTCTTTGCCGTTGCTTTGGAAGGTCTTGCTGAGGTTTTGAAGTTCGATCATTTCAGGAGTCCTTTTGGAGTCAGCGTGCGTTGCAGCCATTGCAGTAGCAGGTCGGCGAAGATGGCCAGGAGACTGACCAGCACGGCGCCGACGATCAGCATCGACATATCGCTGCGGCTGATTGAAGCGAGAATAAGTACACCAAGGCCACCGGCACCGATGGTCGCGGCGATGGTCATGACACCAATGTTCATGACCACGGCGGTGCGCACACCGGCGAGGATTACCGGCACGGCGATCGGCAGTTCGACCATGCGCAGGCGCTGGCCGAAGGTCATGCCGATGCCGCGGGCGGCTTCGCGGATGCCCGGCTCAACGCCGGTCAGCGCCAGGTAGGTGTTACGCATGATCGGCAGCAGCGAGTACAGGAACACGGCGGTGATCGCTGGCATCGGGCCCAGGCCCTGGCCGAATTTCGAGTAGAACGGCAGCAGCAGGCCGAACAGGGCAATCGACGGCACGGTCAGCAGCACCGTGGCGCTGGCTTGCAACGGACCGGCGAGGCTCGGGAACCGGGTCATCAGGATGCCCAGCGGCACGCCGACGAGGATCGCCAAGGTCACCGCAATGCCGACCAGGGTGATGTGCTGCCAGGTCAGGTGCGCGACCTGCGCCCAGTCGAGATGGGAAAAGGCGTTCAAAAATTCCATGTCTTTTCCTCCTCAGTTGAGTGGGTGCTGGCGCAGGAAATCTGCGGCAACGGATGAAGGGCTTTCGTGGCCGACATCGACCCGCGCATTCAGCGTACGCATGGTGGCGTCATCGAACAGCTCAGCCAGCGGTTTGATTTCTTCCGCCAGTTTCGGATGGGCGCTCAAGTACTCCTGACGCACCACGGGTGCCGCGGTGTAGTCCGGGAAGTAGTGCTTGTCGTCCTCCAGCAGTTTGAGCTTGAAGGCGTTCAAACGACCGTCTGTGGTGTAGACCAGACCGGCAAACACCTGACCATTACGCAAGGCGGTGTAGACCAGCCCGGCGTCCATCTGGCGGGTGTTTTTACGGGTGAGGTTCATGCCGTAGAGGTCGACCATGCCGGCCATGCCGTCGGAACGGTTGGCGAACTCGGTGTCCAGAGCCACGAGGTGGTTGGTCTTCGCCTCAGCCTGCATCACCGTGTTCAGCTCGCTGATGGTGTTGATCTGCGGATAAGCCTTCGCGGTTTTTTCCGGCAGGGCCAGGGCGTAGGTGTTGCTGAACCTCGACGGCGTCAGCCAGACCAGGCCTTTTTTCGCGTCAAGTTCTTTCACCTTGGCGTAGGACTGAGCGCTGTCGAGTTTGTCGGTGATGTGGTTGTAAGCCACCAGCGACACGCCGGTGTATTCCCATATCAGGTCCAGTTGGCCGCTTTCCTGAGCGCTGCGGGCGAGGTTACTACCCAGACCACCAGTCACCTGGGTGTCATAACCCTTGGTGCGCAGGTACTGGGACGTGATTTCCGCGAGCAGGGTTTGCTCGGTGAACACCCGGGCGCCGATACGGATCACGGGTTTCTCTGCGGCTTGGGCAACTCCTGCAAACAGCAGGGCACAGCCCAGTAACAAGCCGAACTTCTTTGAAAAGTAGGTCTTCATGATTATTCCTTTGCCGAGGCTTAAGACGGGCGTAGGCCGCGTTCGAGCCAGAGACGACTGGCCAGTATCACCAGGCCGTCGAGCAGCAAGGCCAGCAGGGCGGTGCAGGCCGCGCCGAGCATTAGTTGCGGCTGATTGTTCAGGGCGATGCCAGGGAAAATCAGACTGCCCAGGCTATTGGCGCCGATCAGGAACGCCAAAGGCGCAGTACCCACGTTGATCGCCAGGGCGACACGCACACCACCAATGATGATCGGCACCGCATTCGGCAGTTCAACCCGCCACAGCACCTGAGCCGGTGTCATGCCGATGCCGACGGCCGCTTCCTTGAGTGAACCCTGGACGTTTTTCAGCCCTTCGTAGGTATTGCGCACAATCGGCAAGAGCGAGGCGAGGAACAGGGCGAAGATCGCAGGGCCGCTGCCGATGCCGAGGATACCCAGGGCGATGGCCAGTACGGCGAGAGGCGGCACGGTGTTGCCGATGTTGAAGATCTGCATGAAGCGTTCGGCGCGTCCAACCATGGTCGGGCGGCTGAGGAAGATACCGGCGGGTATGCCCACGACAAGGGCGGCCAGCATGGAGACAATCACAAGAATCAAATGAGCTTGCAGGTAAAACAACAAATCGTCGCGGTAATGTTCGATCGTGTTGATGCCGATCCAGTGGACCAGCAGGGCCAGAAGGGCGACGACAACCGCTCCTCCTATCAGCCCTTTGCCATAGCGAATAGCCACAGGCGGACTCCTTTTTTTCTTTGTCGGCGAACGCAGTCCCGTGTGGCAATGCCATTCCTGGCTGCCGGGTGTTTGGCGTTCGCGAGAAGCAGCTCGTTCTATGTCCGCAAAGGGACATGAATCGGGCCATAAGCGCAGCCTCGTCAGGCTAACTTGCTGATTTATCAGCCCCTGGTACGAGTGCAGTAACAGGGGAGTGGACGTCTGCACCTTTTAAAAGGTTCCATATTTAGCAGCAATTAGCCACCCTTGATGGCCCAACGGTCCCGTTAATCGCCGTGGGCGACTGGGTGAACGGTGGTCTGTCGAGGTCGGTTTGCGCTATACTCGCCGCCCTTTTTTGAATCACCGCCAGGCGATTTCCCATGACCAAACAGGCCGCCGAAGTCGCGAAACGCCGCACTTTCGCCATTATTTCCCACCCCGATGCGGGTAAGACCACCATCACCGAGAAGCTCTTGCTGATGGGCAAGGCGATTGCGATTGCGGGCACGGTGAAGTCGCGTAAATCCGACCGCCATGCCACCTCCGACTGGATGGAAATGGAAAAGCAGCGGGGTATCTCCATTACCACGTCGGTCATGCAGTTTCCGTATCGCGATCACATGATCAACCTGCTCGACACCCCGGGCCACGAAGACTTCTCCGAAGATACCTACCGCACCCTGACGGCGGTCGACTCGGCATTGATGGTTCTCGACGGCGGTAAGGGCGTAGAGCCACGGACCATCGCGCTGATGGACGTCTGCCGTCTGCGTGACACGCCCATTGTCAGCTTCATCAACAAACTCGACCGTGACATCCGCGACCCGATCGAACTGCTCGACGAAATCGAAGCCGTCCTGAAGATCAAGGCCGCGCCAATCACCTGGCCGATCGGTTGCTACCGCGACTTCAAAGGCGTTTATCACCTCGCCGACGACTACATCATCGTGTACACCGCCGGCCACGGCCATGAGCGCACCGAGGTGAAAATCATCGAGAAGCTCGACTCCGATGAAGCCCGCGCGCACTTGGGCGACGAGTACGATCGCTTCGTCGATCAGCTGGAGCTGGTGCAAGGCGCCTGCCATGAATTCAATCAGCAGGAATTCCTCGACGGCCAGCTGACGCCGGTGTTCTTCGGTACCGCACTGGGTAACTTTGGTGTCGATCACGTGCTCGACGCGGTGGTCAACTGGGCGCCGAAACCGCTTGCCCGTGTCGCCAACGAACGCACCGTAGAGCCGATCGAAGAGAAATTCGCCGGCTTCGTGTTCAAGATCCAGGCGAACATGGACCCGAAACACCGCGACCGTATTGCCTTCATGCGTATCTGCTCCGGCAAGTACGAGAAAGGCATGAAGATGCGCCATGTGCGTACCGGCAAAGACGTGCGGATCGGCGATGCCCTGACGTTCTTCTCCTCCGAACGTGAGCAGCTTGAAGAAGCCTTCGCGGGCGACATTATCGGCCTGCACAACCACGGCACCATCCAGATCGGCGACACCTTCACCGAAGGCGAAGTCCTGGGCTTCACCGGTATCCCGCACTTCGCCCCGGAACTGTTCCGCCGCGTACGCCTGCGCGATCCGCTGAAATCCAAGCAACTGCGCCAGGGTTTGCAGCAACTGGCGGAAGAGGGCGCCACCCAGGTGTTCTTCCCCGAGCGCAGCAACGACATCATCCTCGGCGCCGTCGGCGTGCTGCAGTTCGATGTAGTCGCCAGCCGCCTCAAAGAGGAATACAAGGTCGAATGCTCCTACGAGCCGATCACCGTGTACTCCGCGCGCTGGATCGATTGCAGCGATAAGAAGAAGCTCGAAGAGTTCAGCATCAAGGCCGTGGAAAACCTCGCCATCGACGGCGGCGGTCACCTGACCTACCTGGCCCCGACTCGGGTCAACCTGGCGCTGATGGAAGAGCGCTGGCCGGACGTGAAATTCCGCGCGACGCGTGAGCATCACTAAGCGCTGATCCGAAACACCAAAACCCCGTTTCGAAAGCTGCGGGGTTTTTTGTGGCTGAACACAATCCCTGTAGGAGCGAGCCTGCTCGCGATGGCAACGGATCATTCAACATTCATGTTGACTGACACTCAGTCATCGCGAGCAGGCTCGCTCCTAGACGTTTTATGTTGACAGTCGTTACGGGGAATCAATGTTCCTTGATGAAAAACCATCTGCCATCGATCACCCTGCAGGCGCCAGATCGAGCTACGCAAGCTTGTGACGGGAGTGATGGAGCCGGTGTGACAGTGATAGGTCACCAATGCCGTGTTGGGTGAGAGCTGCTTGACTGCGAACTCGCTGATGGTCCGTGGGGTAAAGGGTTGATCAGGCAGGTGCTCGACGATGTCGGCTTTGTACCAGACGCCGCCGCTGGCGCCGAATTCCGTGAAGTCGTCGGCGATCAGGCCCGAGATAACCTCGGCATTGCTTCGAGTAGCCTGCGACATCAGGCATTGCTCCTACGAGAATCCCTTCCTTCGTAAATAACCAATCGCCCTAATGATTATGCAAAACCAGTCTGGCGATCATTGGCATTTCCACCCATTCGTTAGCGTCCTATCTGGAGAACCGAGTCAATCGGAACTAGATTTCATTCAGCGCCCACACAGGCACTTCCATGCTTCACCCTTAAAAGGATGGATTCAGCTATGAGCATTTTTCAACGCATTGTGCTGTTGCTTAAGGTTTTGGTGATGCTGGCCGTCGGCATGTCAGCGGCGTGGGCCGAATGCCCGGAAAAGGGTGAGCACGCGTCGAGCGGGCAGGTGGTGCATACGGGCATGATGATCGCCAAGTCCGAATCGGAACCGGGGGATAAAGGCCAGGGTGGCAGCGCGGACGATGATGACTCCACCACCGATGAGCCGGACTCCGATGACCCGGATGAAGGCGATAGCCAAACGTAAATCCCAGGCAAAAGAAAACCCCTTCTCCCCCGACTGATGCGCAGCCGGGGTGGAAGGGGGTCGTGGAGAATTCAAGTTAAATTGTGTTTGCGGGCTTGCTGTGACAAACCGTTGGATTGCTCGGGGAAACGACACACAAACCACATGTTTTGAGGTTTGAGAGCATCAGATGTCGAATTGAGTAGGGCTTGTCTGTAGGGCTTTTTTCCAAAATTCGTAGCCCGACTCTTTTTCTGAGTGATTGAAGCGTTTTAACCCAGGACAACGAAATTGTTGGCGTCTAGCTTTCAGAAGACATCGCATTTAGCGACTATTCATGGGAGCGAAGAACAATGGATGTAGTGAAATCAGATAAGTCCGCGCAGGTAACGCTCGAGGTTAATACGCCAATTTCCGTTTTAGAGCGTTATTACGATCTGATCGTCAGCAGTGCGACTAATTTTGAAGTCGACCACTGCAGCGATGCATTTGAGCCAGCTATGAAGTTGCCTCAGCTGGATAGCCGCATGCAAAGCTTTCTCTCTGTCGCTACCGCGCAATTTTTTGAGATAGGCTGTTACCGAGGGATACCACTCCGATTGTTCGATTTGAGACAAAATGTTAGCACTCAAACAACAAAGACCTTCGCCTCTACACTGATTGTTGCGCGCGCTATTCGTCATATCCAGGACACCGGCGACAGCATTTTGTTGTTTTCTCCTTCGTCCGGTAACAAAGCCATTGCGCTCCGCGACGCAGTTCTACGTGCATTAAAAGCCAAACTTGTGCATCCAGAGCAATTGCGCATTGTTACGTTAACTCCTTCGCAAACCATCGGGAAAATTCGTAGAACTGAACTTTATGATGACGATCAGTTGCGTGCATTGAACCCGGTTTTCATTCTGGATGCCACTTCGCCTGAAGCAGTTAAGGTTGTGGGGCAGCAGTTCAAAGAACTCTTCAGTCATAATCCTTTAGGTGAGTTGAAGCTGTGGCACTCCCTCCGGCTTGAGAATTACCGGTTCTCTGATCAGGCTCGGGCTTTCTTCGACTTTGAGTATGGTGATGCATGGGACACTGACCGGAAGACAGTACATGTGCATGCAGTGTCGAGTGCATATGGTCTTCTAGGATACTGTTCAGGCGTTGAGGTACTAAAACAACAGAACAAACCGGTGTCTACACCTTCATTTCTGCTGGTTCAGCATCTCGCTACTAGTGACATGGTGCTTCATTTACTCGACGGGAACTTCGAAGGTGCATCTACGCCAAGTTACAAGCAGTCTTCAAACGGTCTATGGACTCAATCGGGTTCTCCATATTTCCCTACGACAACCTGGAGCCCCGACGAAATTCTGGAACCTACGTTTTATACGCACCTTCCGGCTACCGCCACTGAAATGTCTGGATTGGTGAAAGCCAATGGGGGGGCGGGAATTGTCGTATCGCTCTATGAGTGCATGCAGCGCTACAGCGAGTGTGCCCAGTTGCTGACGAGTACGCCTGTCAAACTCCCAGCGGACCCAAGAGATCTAAAAGAGTGGTCATTGGTGATGGCGCTGACAGGTTGCTTGAATGCAATTGACCGACAGTTACTGATAGGTATGGACGGATGCACTATTCATGCATCTGGCTCCTATTGTCGACAGGATTACGAAGCCATGCCCACAGATGGACTATCATTCGTGAGCAGTGCAGAAGAGATGATGGAAAAGCTCTGCGGTACCTATAAGTCATGATTGCTGATCTTTCAGTAAGTCAGAAGTCACTCTGCCATTTTCGCATCTACACGGGGAGCACCAAAGCTGGAATGCCGGCGCGCCTTGTATATGTCGGGATGGTAGAAGGACTTCTCTACATCGCGCCATTTGTGGATGAATGTTTTTTTGAACACTCATCTGTAGATCAGGAAGGTATTTTGGAATGGGAACATCTTTCGTTGTTTATTGACGAGAAACAAGCCGATATGACCTTGTTAATGGCCGTGTCAGATGTAGTGAAGCAATGCCAGCGGCCAGGTGATGTTATAGGGCTTAGCAGAATTCACCAAAGCGTTGATGTTTCTACTGGGTGGAGCGCTGTGTTGGATGAGTTCTCCAATCGAGAGAACAAGCGCCACGCTCAATTGGTTGAGCAAGGTTTCTCTTTCGATGTGTCACTTGAGGATAAAGATTTCTTCTCCTTTTACCATTCTATGCATACCCCAACGATGAACGCTCGCTATGGACCATTTGCACGGAGTGTACAAGAGCAAGTGGCTTATCTGGACTTGTTCAAGCGCGGCATGCTGTTCCGTGTACATTTGAATGGTAAATGGGTCGCTGGGAGTGTTTCGCAGCTAGATAAACCGAAGCGCACCTTGAATGCACGCTTGATAGGGGTCGATGGTGGTGCCGCGATTTTTCGGAGAAATGGAGCTCAGAATTTTGTTTATCACGCGATTTTGGAGTGGGCGTCCAATCAACCGCTTATTGATCGTGTTGACTTCCAAGGCTGTGAACCGTTTTTGAGTAAAGGGACTTTCCAATACAAGAAACGCTTCGGGGCACGGGCTGTCATCCCAGATAATGTGTTCGGTCAATCTCGATTACTCATTCGAGTGCCAGCGCTTTGTGCTTCATCCAGACAATTCCTGATAAACAACCCTTTGATTGGCCTTGATGCTCAAGGGCAGTTGCAAGCGCAGTACTTTTTCGATGCCGATCACGGGATCCGCTCGGACATTCCTTTTGCTTCAAAGGGTATTCATAGCCAAGTGAGCCACAACCTGGACCGGTGGCATGACTAATCGGCTTGTTCATTTGATACGGCTGGATGGCTATTTCTGTGCGATGGCCTGGATGCTTGCTGCGTTGATTTTCATCAGCCGGTTGAGTGCCATGGTCAAACTGTTCATGGCGTTGTATCTACGTCAGGAACTCGGGCTGACAATCGAGACTGTTGGCTGGTTGTTATCCGGTTACGGCGCCGGGTTGCTGATCGGGTCAATGGGCGGAGGACTGCTGAGTGATCATTTTTCAACCACCCGCCTGACTGCTTTGCTGTTTTTTGTCTCGGTATGGATATTGGTCTTGCTGGGGCTGATTACCGATGTGTCATTGCTGGCGGGATTGCTGCTGGTAAGCGGTGCACTCGATGGTGCGATTCGTACGTTGCATCAACGTTTGATTATGGAGTATTGCCAGTTAGCGCAACGCGCTCGTGCGCAGTCGTTAAGTCGTGTTGCCAGCAATCTGGGTATGGCGGTAGCCGGTGCGATGGGCGGAGTTCTGGCGCAGTCTGATTTCCGGTTAATATTTTTCCTCAGTGCAGGCATGACGCTGATGGCGTTGGTCTGGTTTGTCCGGGCAACCCTCCATCGTGCAGTTCTGATCCATGATGAAACCACTGGCACGCCTTCGGGTTCCTCCGCCCCTTTCAGGGACAAGCCTTTTCTCTGGCTGTTGGCGGCTTCTGTGGTACTCGGCCTAGCCTTCGAGCCGGTCTACAGCATGCTGGGTAACTATCTACTCGACTACTATCGGTTGGGTACTGAAGTCATAGGGTGGCAGTTTGCACTCAATGCCGTATTGGTCGTGCTGCTGCAAATCCCGTTATCACATTGGAGCGAGCAGTGGGGCGCGCGACGACAGTTGTTGGCTGGCAGCGTGTTGCTGGCTTGCGGCTTGGGAATGCTTCCTTTAGGTTCCGGGATACTCTACGTCTGCCTCTCGACCACGATTTGGACGCTTGGCGAAATACTGTTCATGCCCACCCTGAACGTGCTGGTTATGCAACGTGCCCAAGCAGGGAAAAGTGGTCATTACTTCGGTCTTTTCTCCACGTTCTGGAGTGCTAGTGTGCTGCTATCACCCGCGCTTGGAGGGCAGTTGTATGGCCATTTCGGTGGGCATAGCGTCTGGTTCGCAAGTTCGACTCTGGCGCTGTTCTCCATGCCACTGATTTATCAAGCCACTCGCTTATCGAGAGTGGGATCGCAACGATGATTGCGGGGTGCCGGTTCCGGCCAACGACAACGAACGGGTTTAGACGGCAATAGCCATGTAAAGCGAAGCCAAAAGAAAACCCCTTCAACCCCGACTGATGCGCAGCCGGAGTGAAAGGGGTTAGTGAAGCATGCAACTACCACTGTGGGAGCGGGCTAGCCTACGCCCACTTTTTACGCCGCGCCGTCCAGGAACTGCTCGGCGTAGTGGCAAGCCACCTGCCGGCTGTCGAGCAGGCGCAGGGCCGGTTCTTCAGTGCTGCAGCGCTCGGTGGCGTACGGGCAGCGCTTGTGGAAGGCGCAGCCGGAAGGCGGGTTCAGCGGGTTGGGAAGTTCGCCGACAATCTTGATCTTCGGCTTGTTCGGGTCCGGGTGAATGGTCGGGGTGGCCGACAGCAATGCCTGGGTATACGGGTGCAGAGGACGGGCATAGATGTCGTTCTTCGGGCCCATTTCCACCGGGCGACCGAGGTACATCACCATCACGTCATCGGCGACGTGTTGCACGACCGCCAGGTTGTGGGAGATGAACACGTAGGCGGTGTTGAACTCCTGCTGCAGGTCCATGAACAGGTTTAGTACCTGAGCCTGAATCGACACGTCCAGTGCGGAAGTCGGTTCGTCCGCCACCAGCACTTTCGGCTGCAGCATCATGGCGCGCGCGAGGGCGATCCGTTGGCGCTGGCCGCCGGAGAACATGTGCGGGTAACGCTGATAATGCTCAGGGCGCAAACCCACTTGCTTCATCATCGCCTGCACTTTCTCGCGACGTTCAGCCGCCGACAGATTGGTGTTGATCAGCAGCGGTTCGCCGAGTTGATCACCGACTTTCTGCCGGGGGTTCAACGACGCGTACGGGCTTTGGAAAACCATCTGCACGTCTTTGCGCAGTTGCTTGCGCTGAGCTTTGTCAGCACCGGTGACTTCTTGCCCGGCGATTTTCAAGGAGCCGGAAGATGGCTCCTCGATCAGCGTCAACGCACGCGCCAGGGTGGACTTGCCGCAACCCGATTCACCCACGACAGCGAGGGTCTTGCCGGCTTCCAGTTCGAACGACACACCGTTGAGGGCGCGTACGGTCGCATGGCCCTTGAACAGGCCACGGGACACTTCGTAGTGACGGGTCAGGTCGCGGGCGGTAAGTACGACGGCCATTACGCCACCTCCTGGTTCAGCGGGTAGAAGCAGCGGGCGAGGCTGTTGCTTTTCGGGTCAAGGGCCGGGCGTTGGGTGCGGCAATTCTCTTGCACATACGGGCAGCGCGGCGACAACAGGCAACCCTGCGGGCGGTCGTAACGACCAGGAACGATGCCCGGCAATGTCGACAGGCGTGACGCGCCGAGACTGTGTTCCGGAATCGCCTTGAGCAGCGCTTCGCTGTACGGGTGTGCCGGGATGTCGAACAACTGCGGTACCTGACCGACTTCCACCGCCTGACCGGCGTACATCACGCACACACGCTGAGCGGTTTCGGCCACGACGGCGAGGTCGTGGGTGATCAGCACCAGGCCCATGTTCTGCTCTTTCTGCAACGCCAGCAGCAAGTCCATGATCTGTGCCTGAATCGTCACGTCCAGTGCCGTGGTCGGTTCATCGGCAATCAGCAGTTTCGGTTCGCCGGCAATCGCCATGGCGATCGCGACACGCTGGCTCATACCGCCGGAGAGTTGATGCGGGTAGGCGTCCATACGGCTCGCAGCGCCCGGGATCTCAACTTTTTCCAGCAGTTCGATGGCGCGTTTGCGCGCTTGTTTGCCTGACATTTTCAGGTGCAGGCGCAGCACTTCTTCGATCTGGAAGCCGACGGTGTAGCTCGGGTTCAGCGCGGTCATCGGGTCCTGGAAAACCATCGCCAGGTCTTTGCCGACGATTTGCCGACGCTGTCGGTTGCTGAGCTTGAGCATGTTCTTGCCATCGAAATTCAGGGCGTCGGCGGTGACGATCCCTGGATGTTCGATCAGGCCCATCAGCGCCATCATGGTCACGGACTTGCCGGACCCTGATTCGCCAACGATGGCCAGGACTTCACCCTTGTCCACAGAAATGTCGAGACCGTCGACCACCGGAACAGCGTTCTTGTCGCCAAAGCGAACGTTGAGATTCTTGATTTCTAGCAATGACATTTGAATCTCCTCAGGCGGCGTTCTTGAGTTTCGGGTCCAGCGCATCGCGCAAGCCGTCACCCATCAAGTTGATTGCCAGCACGCTGAGCAAAATGGTCAAACCAGGCAGACTCACGACCCACCAGGCGCGTTCGATGTAGTCGCGAGCCGAAGCCAGCATGGTGCCCCACTCAGGGGTTGGCGGTTGTACGCCAAGGCCGAGAAAGCCCAGTGCAGCGGCATCGAGAATCGCCGAGGAGAAGCTCAAGGTCGCCTGAACGATCAGTGGCGCCATGCAGTTAGGCAGCACGGTCACGAACATCAGTCGTGGCAGACCGGCACCGGCAAGGCGCGCGGCGGTCACGTAGTCGCGGTTCAGTTCGCCCATTACCGCAGCGCGGGTCAGACGAACATAGGACGGCAACGAAACCACGGCGATCGCAATAATGGTGTTGATCAGGCCAGGGCCGAGGATGGCGACAATCGCCACTGCCAAGAGCAGGGACGGCAGGGCCAGCATGATGTCCATCAGACGCATGATGGTCGGGCCAAGCAAACGCGGGAAGAACCCGGCGAACAGACCCAGGAGGATGCCCGGAATCAGCGACATCACTACCGATGACAAGCCGATCAGCAGCGACAGGCGCGAACCATGGATCAGCCGCGACAGCAGGTCGCGACCCAGTTCATCGGTGCCGAGCAGGAACTGCAACTGCCCACCTTCCAGCCACGACGGCGGGGTCAGCAGGAAATCACGGTATTGCTCGCTCGGGTTATGCGGCGCAACCCACGGCGCGAAAAGCGCGCAGAAGACCACGAGCAGCATGAACAACAAGCCGGCAACAGCGCCTTTGTTCTTGGAGAACGCTTGCCAGAATTCTTTGTACGGAGACGGGTACAGCAGGCTTTGATCGACTGCTACCGCTTGATTTGCAGTTGAAGCTGGAGTGGTCATGGTCATGATCTCAGCGCTGGTGACGGATGCGTGGGTTGGCAAAGCCGTAGAGGATGTCCACTACGAAGTTGACCAGAATCACCAGGCAGGCGATTAACAGGATGCCGTTCTGCACCACGGGATAATCCCGTGCGCCAATGGCTTCGATGAGCCATTTGCCGATGCCGGGCCACGAGAAAATGGTTTCGGTCAGGACCGCACCGGCCAGCAGTGTGCCGACTTGCAGGCCGACCACCGTCAGTACCGGAATCAGCGCGTTACGCAAACCATGGACGAACACCACGCGCGAAGGCGACAGGCCTTTGGCGCGGGCGGTGCGGATGTAGTCTTCACGCAGCACTTCGAGCATCGAAGAACGGGTCATCCGCGCGATCACAGCCAGCGGGATGGTGCCGAGCACGATGGCCGGCAGGATCAGGTGGTGCAGGGCATCGAAGAATGCGCCCACATCATCGGCCAGCAGGGTGTCGATGAGCATGAAACCGGTGCGGGGCTCGATGTCATAGAGCAGGTCGATCCGTCCGGACACCGGGGTCCAGCCCAGGGACACCGAGAAGAACATGATCAGGATCAGGCCCCACCAGAAGATCGGCATCGAATATCCCGCCAGGGAGATGCCCATCACCCCATGGTCGAACAGGGATCCTCGCTTGAGTGCCGCGATCACCCCGGCCAGGAGGCCCAGGATGCCGGCGAACAACAGGGCGGCCATGGACAGCTCCAGGGTCGCAGGGAATAGAGAAGTGAATTCACTCCAGACGCTTTCACGGGTACGCAGGGATTCGCCGAGATCGCCGTGGGCCAGTTTGCCAATGTAATCCAGGTATTGGGCATACAGGGGTTTGTTGAGACCTAGGCGTTCCATTGCCTGAGCATGCATTTCGGGGTCGACTCTGCGTTCGCCCATCATTACTTCCACGGGGTCGCCTGGAATCATGCGAATCAACGCGAAAGTCAGCAAGGTGATGCCGAAGAACGTGGGGATCAGTAACCCCAATCGGCGGGCAATAAAACTAAACATCTTGTGGTGTACCTCATCAGCCGGTTAGGCGTGCCCGGTATCCCTGGGGTCAGGGACACCGGGAGTTTTCTTATCTACTTCACCTGGGTGGTGGCGAAGTTATTAGTGGTGAGAGGGCTGATGTGATAGCCCTCTACGTTCTTGCGCATTGCAGTAAACATACGGGTGTGTGCCAAGGCGATCCAAGGCTGGTCCTGGTTGAAAATCTCCTGTGCCTGCTCATAGAGCGCTGCGCGTTCGTCCGGGTTCACTTTAGCCCGGGCTTCGTCGAGCAGCGCCTGAAACTTCTCGTTACACCAGCGCGCGTAGTTTTCGCCGTTTTTGGCCGCCTCGCAACTGAGCATAGGCGTCAGGAAGTTATCCGGGTCACCGTTATCACCCGCCCATCCGGCTGCCACCATGTCGTGTTCGCCATTTTTGGCGCGCTTGAGCATCTCGCCCCATTCCATGACGCGGATGTCGAGCTTGATCCCGACCTTGGCCAGATCCGCCTGCATCATCTGCGCGGCGAGCATCGGGTTAGGGTTGGTCGCACCCCCGCCATTGCGCGTGAACAGGGTAAATACAGTGCCCTCTGGCACGCCGGCTTCCTTGAGCAGGGCGCGGGCCTTATCCAGGTCGCGAGGCGGGTTGGTCAGTTTGTGGTTGTAGCCCAGCAGGGTGTCAGGGTACGGGTTGACCGCCACGGTGGCATTGCCTTTGCCAAACAGTGCGTTGACCGCTGCGGCTTTGTCGAAGGCGATGTCGATGGCTTTGCGTACGCGTACATCACTCATGTACTTGTGCGAGGTGTTCATGGCGATGTACGAAACGGTCATCGCGTTCATTTCATCAACCTTCAGGTTGGTGTCTTTCTTGATGCTCGGGATGTCATCCGGTTTTGGATACAGCGCGATCTGGCACTCGTTGGCCTTGAGCTTTTGCAGGCGCACGTTGTTGTCGGTGCCGATAGCCAGGATCAGCGCGTCTGCCGGAGGCTTGCCACGGAAGTAGTCCGGGTTGGCCTTGAAACGGACCTGGGCGTCCTTGTTGTAACGCTGAAAAACAAACGGGCCAGTACCGACCGGTTTGTTGTTCAGGTCGCCCATCTTGTCGGCCTTGACCAACTGGTCGGCGTACTCGGCAGAGTAGATCGACGCGAAGGCCATGGCGACGTCGGCCAGGAACGGTGCTTCGCGGCGGGTCAGGGTAAACTTGACGGTGTTGTCGTCAACCTTCTCGACGCTTTTGAGCAGCTCTTTGAAGCCCATGCTTTCAAAGTAGGGGAAGCCCACGGTCGACTGTTTATGCCAGGGGTGATTCGGGTCCAGCTGGCGCTGAAAACTCCAAAGCACGTCATCGGCATTCATGTCGCGGGTCGGCTTGAAATAGTCGGTGGTGTGGAACTTGACGCCTTTGCGCAGGTGGAACGTGTAGGTCAGCCCGTCTTCGCTGATGTCCCAGGACTCGGCCAGCGCCGGAATCACTTCAGTGGTACCCGGCTTGAAATCGGCCAGGCGATTGAAGATGGTTTCAGCTGCGGCGTCGGCGGTGACTGCAGTCGTGTACAGGGCCGTGTCGAAGCCTTCCGGGCTGTTCTCGGTACAAACCACCAAGGGTTTGGCCGAGACGCCGACAGCGACACTCAGCAACGCGGCAGCGATGGCCGCACGTAGGGGAAGCATTTTCATCAAGAACCCTCTGCAATCAGGTGAAAGGCAAACGCCGAACGGTCGATTCATCGCTGAATCAGCCGTTCGGCAGGCGCATTACAGAATGTTGAACGGGATGGTGGTCACGAGACGGAACTCGTTGATGCTGCCATCAGCCTGGTTTTCGCTGGCACGGTGAGCGGTGTAGGTCGCACGAATCGCGGTGGCCTTGAGCGGGCCGCTCTGCACGGCGTACGCAGCGCCGATGCCGTATTCGTAGTGAGTTTCGCCGTCCATAGCCTGCACGCCATCGTAGCCGCCACCTTTGTAGTGGGTACCGTCGATGCCCCAGCCGCGAGCCTGGTAGATGTTGAACTTCAGGCCTGGCACGCCGTATTCGGCCATGTTCAGACCGTAGGCGATCTGGAAGGACTTCTCGTTCGGGCCGTTGAAGTCCGACAGCAGGGAGTTGGCCAGGTAGATGCCGTTGGTTTCGTGCAGGTAATCGAAGTACTCGTTACCGTTCACTTCCTGATACGAGAAGGTCAGGCTGTGGGCCAGGTGGGTCAGGCCGAGCGACAGGGAGTAGGTGTCGTTGTCGATTTCGCCCAGCAGCTTTTTGCCTTCGTCGACGGTCTTGTAGTAGTTCAGGCCGGTGGTCAGGCTCAGTACCGAGCTGTCACCCAGCACGTGGCTGGCGCCGAAGTAGTACTGGTTCCACAGGTCTTCGGCTTGCGTACCCCAAAGGCTGGTGGTCAGGCTGGCGAACGGCGTGTATGTGATACCGGCGGTGTTCACGTGATCCGCTTCGGCGTCGATCGAGCCGTATTCGGAGCGGAACTTGCTCAGGCTTTCTTCGGTACGCGGTGAGTTGCGATCGAAGGTGGCCAGGTCGAAGGACAGGTTGTTCAGTTCTTCGCTGTGGATCGCGATACCTTCGAAGCTCGAAGGCAGGGCACGGTTGCCGATAACGTCGACTTGCGGGCTGCTGAAGTTCATGCGGCCGGCGGTCAGGGTGGTGTTGGAGATACGCGCCTTGACGTTGGCCAGGCCCAGTTTGCTCCACTGACCTTGAGCGTCGCCGCCTTCTTTTGTCAGGGTACGGTTGTTGCCCGCGCCTGGACGGGTGCCCGGTGCGCCGCCGTTGTTGGAAGCCAGGTTCTCGCGGTCGCGCTCCAGCGCAATGGCGTTGTAGGCAGCGACTTCAGTGCTGAAGCCAACGGTGCCTTCAGTGAAACCGGAGTTGTACTTGATGATGGTGCCTTGAACCCAGTTGATACGGCGATCAGTCGGGGTCGAAACGCCGTCTTTCTTGTAAGCGAACTTGCCGCCGCGTTTCAGTTGCTCGTTGGCGTACCAGTTACGGGTCGTGCCGCTGATCGACTGGCCTTCAACAAAGCCAGTGGCTTCGGCTTGGGCGCTTTTGGTGTTGACCGATACCGGGGTGAATTCCTGGCTTTGGGTCTCTGCGTACGCCGTGGCGGTGATGCTGCTGATGGCCAGGGCCAATAACGCGGTGCTGCTCAGTTTCATGGGTGAAGCTCCTTTCTTTCTTTTTTTTATGCCGGTCTTTTTTTGTGATCCGGCTTTTTGGTTTTGAACTCATTCGACGCATGCAAACGTTTGCAACAAGCCTGATAGGCGAATTAAGGCAATACGCTTGCGTGGGGGCGGAATCCGCCCCCAGCGTTTTTCGGCTAATCGGTTATTTTTCTATGCTGACACCCGAGAACACGTTACGACCGAAAGGACTGACCTTGAACCCTTCGATTTTGGCGCTCAACGGCTGGTTGACCGTCGAGTGGGCGACTGGCGTGATCGGCACTTGCTGCTTGAGCAACTGCTGCGCCTGTTTGTAAAGCACGGTGCGCTGGTCGCGATCGGTGACGATCTTGGCCTGCTTGATCAGCTTGTCGTAAGCCGGATCACACCACATGGAGTAGTTGTTGCCGCCAATGGCGTCGCAGCTGTAAAGCGTGCCGAGCCAGTTGTCCGGGTCCCCGTTGTCACCGGTCCAACCGATCAGGCTGATGTCGTGCTCGCCGTTTTTGGTGCGCTTGATGTACTCGCCCCATTCGTAGCTGACGATCTTCACCTTGAGGCCGATTTTCGCCCAGTCAGCCTGAAGCATTTCGGCCATCAACTTGGCGTTGGGGTTGTAGGGACGCTGGACCGGCATCGCCCAGAGGGTGATCTCGGTGCCTTCCTTCACGCCGGCAGCCTTGAGCAATTCCTTGGCTTTTTCCGGGTTGTAGGCGGCGTCCTTAATGGTTTCGTCGTAGGACCATTGGGTCGGCGGCATGGCATTGACTGCAAGCTGGCCGGCGCCTTGATAAACCGCGTTGAGAATCCCCTGCTTGTTCACCGCCATGTCCAGCGCCTGGCGCACTTCGAGCTGGTCGAATGGCTTGTGGCGCACGTTATAGGCGATATAGCCAAGGTTGAAACCGGGCTTTTCGATGAGCTTGAGTTTCGGATCGTTCTTCAGGGCCGGGACGTCGGCTGGGCGCGGATGCAGGGTGATCTGGCACTCGTTGGCCTTGAGTTTCTGCACGCGTACCGAAGCGTCGGTATTGATCGCGAAAATCAGGTTGTCGAGTTTGACCCGGCTCGGGTCCCAGTACTGCTTGTTGCCGGTGTACCGGATGTTCGAGTCTTTCTGATAACTCTTGAACACGAACGGCCCGGTGCCAATCGGCTTCTGGTTGATGTCGCTCGGCTTGCCACCGGCCAGCAGCTTGTCGGCGTACTCGGCGGAGAGGATGGCGGCGAAGCTCATGGCGATGTTCTGGATGAACGCGGCGTCGACACTGTTGAGCGTCATGACCACGGTCAGCGGCCCGGTCTTTTCGACCTTGGCGATGTTCTTGTTGAGGCTCATCCCGTTGAAGTACGGGAACTCGGTTGGATAGGCCTTACGAAAAGGCTGTTGCGGATCCAGCATGCGATTGAACGTGAAGAGCACGTCATCGGCGTTGAAGTCGCGAGTAGGGGTGAAGTACTTGGTCGTATGAAATTTCACCCCTTCGCGTAGGTGAAAAGTGTAGGTGAGGCCGTCCTCGGAAATATCCCAGCTGGTCGCCAGGCCCGGCACGACATTGGTCGCGCCTTTTTCGAACTCTGCCAAGCGGTTGTACAGCGGCTCGGCGGCGTCGTTATCGGTCGCGGTCGTGTACTGCGCGGTGTCGAAGCCAGCGGGGCTGCCTTCGGAACAGAACACCAGGCTGTCAGTGGCGGCCTGGCTGATGGAAGTGGCGGCCAAGAGGCCGGTGCCCAGCAATGCGGATAAAACCAAGGTATGGCGCATGACGCTCCCTCTTGTTCTCGTAGTGTTTTTCAATGAGCCCGCCGTCCCGTCCGGGGAGGAGGAGGTCTCTTTGAATCCAGACCGTGCATGCAGCAATAACCGAGAGCCCACGCATGGACTGGTCGGATCCCCCGACGGTATGAGCCGTGGGGGCCGGCAGTAAATGCGCAGAGTCCTAAAAACTCGTAGGAAAAGTCGACGCGTCGCACCTCGCTGCTGTAGTCCTCAGCGGAAGTCGACGTAGGGCGTTTCCTGCTTTCTCGGTAGATAAAGCAACGGCGACGTCAAAGACGTCGCCGTTGCCAGATCTTATTTGCTGACGCTGACGCCGTAGAAGGAGTTCAAGCCAAACGGGCTGATCTTGAAGTCCTGCACGTTGTTGCGCATGGGTTGGAACACCGTCGAGTGAGCGATAGGTGTCATCGGAACGGCGTCTTTGAGGACGTGTTGCGCCTGCTTGTACAGTTCGGTGCGCTTGGCCTGGTCGGTTGTGCGCTTGGCTTCCTTGACGATGCCGTCAAATTTCTTGTCGCACCATTTCGAGAAGTTGTTGCCTTCCAGCGAGTCGCAGCCGAACAGCACGTTGAGCCAGTTGTCCGGGTCACCATTGTCACCGCTCCAGCCGATGATCATCGCCTGGTTCTCGCCGCCCTTGGAGCGCTTGATGTACTCGCCCCATTCGTAGCTGACGATTTTGACTTTGAGACCGATCTTGGCCCAGTCGGACTGCAGCATTTCAGCCATCAGCTTGGCGTTCGGGTTGTACGGACGTTGCACTGGCATCGCCCACAGAACGATTTCAGTGCCTTCCTTGACGCCAGCTTCCTTGAGCAGCTCTTTGGCTTTCTCAGGGTCGTACTTGGCATCCTTGATGGTGGTGTCGTAGGACCACTGGGTCGGCGGCATGGCGTTAACGGCCAGCTGGCCCGCGCCCTGGTAAACCGAGTCGATGATCTGCTGTTTGTTGACGGCCATGTCCAGTGCCTGACGCACTTTCAGCTGGGCCAGCGGGTTCGCGTCGTTGCTGCCCTTGACCTTGTCCATCACGTTATAGGCGATGTAACCCAGGTTGAAACCAGCCTGGTCAGGCACTTTCAGGGCTTTGTCTTCTTTCAGCGCCTTCAGGTCCGCCGGACGCGGGAACAGAGTGATCTGGCACTCGTTCTTCTTCAGCTTCTGGATGCGTACCGACGGGTCGGTGGTGATGGCGAAGATCAGGTTGTCGATCTTGACGTCGTCAGGCTTCCAGTAGTCCTTGTTCCCGGTGTAGCGGATGTTGGAGTCTTTCTGGTAGCTCTTGAACACGAACGGACCAGTGCCGACCGGCTTCTGGTTGATGTCGGCGGCCTTGCCGTCCTTGAGCAACTGGGCAGCGTACTCGGCGGACTGCACGGATGCGAAGCTCATCGCCATGTTCTGAATGAACGCGGCGTCTACGTCTTTAAGGGTGAACTTGACGGTGTGGTCGTCGACTTTATCGATCTTGGTGATGTTGGTGTCCATCCCCATGTCGGTGAAGTACGGGAATTCGGTCGGGTACGCCTTACGGAACGGGTCGTCCTTGTTAATCATGCGATTAAACGTGAACAACACGTCGTCAGCGTTGAACTCACGAGTCGGCTTGAAGTACGGAGTGGTGTGGAACTTGACGCCTTCACGCAGGTGGAAGGTGTAAGTCAGGCCATCGTCGGCAATGTCCCAACTGGTCGCCAGGCCAGGAATCACGGCGGTGCCGCCGCGCTCGAACTGGGTCAGGCGGTTGAACATGGTTTCTGCAGAGGCGTCGAAGTCGGTTCCGGTGGTGTACTGACCAGGATCAAAACCGGCCGGGCTCCCTTCGGAGCAAAACACCAGGTTAGTCGCCGCAGAGGCGAAAGGAGCGCTAGCCAACAGGCTGGCGCCGACTAAAAACGGAATGACCGCGTGTTTAAGCATGGTGGCCTCATGATTTGTTGTCATTTTTGGAATTAGAGGACGACCTCGTGAGTCGTGCCTGCGGATACTTATGCAGGGGCCATACCCATTGCAAGATGCTGGGTGGCTACAAGCCTTAAACAGTGGCACGAACGTACCTTAATGTCGCATATGTATAAATTCACGCGCATTTGACCGTTTGCGCCGGTTTTTTTCGGTGCAGATCGCGCACCTGACGGGTGCAACCATGAGAGCGGATGCACCCGGTTGGCGCGGGGTGTTACCTATTTATACCCACTCCGTAGAAGGGCGTCAGTCCAAAAGGACTGATCCTGAAGTCGGTCACTTCCTTGCGCAGTGGCTGGAAAACGGTCGAGTTGGCGATCGGCGTGATAGGTACTTGTTGTTTAAGGATTTGCTGTGCCTGTTGGTACAGTTTGATCCGTTGCTGCTTGTCGGTGGAGACCTTGGCCTGCTGCACGAGTTTGTCGTAGGCCGGGTCGCACCATTTAGCATAGTTACTGCCTTTCACCGCCGCACAGCTGTAAAGCACGCCGAGCCAGTTATCCGGATCACCGTTGTCGCCGGTCCAGCCGTAGATCATCGCGTCATGTTCGCCATTTTTGGCGCGCTTGATGTATTCGCCCCACTCATAGCTGACGATGTTGGCTTTTATCCCGACTTTTTCCCAATCCTGCTGGATCATCTGCGCCGACATCCGCGCGTTGGGGTTCGATGCGCGCTGCACGGTCATGGCCCACAAATTAATAGTGGTACCGGGTGCAACCCCTGCTTCTTTGAGTAGCGCTTTGGCCTTGGCCGGATCGTGGGGCGCGTCCTTGATGCCAGGGTCATACGACCATTGCGCCGGTGGCAGGGCGTTCTGCGCCAGTTGTCCTGCGCTTTGGTAAACCGCTTTGATGATCGCCGGTTTGTCGATGGCCATGTCCAGAGCCTGGCGTACCTTGAGTTGATCCAGCGGCGGATGCGTCACGTTGTAGGCCAGGAACCCGAGGTTGAAACCTGCTTGCTTGAGCACCCGCAGATTCGGATCTTTTTCCATGACGTCGATATCGGCCGGGCGTGGGTAGCCGCTGACCTGGCACTCACCGGCCTTGAGCTTCTGCAAGCGCACGGCCGCGTCCGGAGTGATCGAGAAGACCAGGTTGTCGAGCTTCACGTCTTCGGGCTTCCAGTACGACCGGTTGGCGGTGTAGCGGATCTGCGAGTCTTTCTGATAGCGCTTGAATACAAAAGGGCCCGTGCCGATGGGCTTCTGGTTGAGATCGGCGGCCTTGTTTTCTTTGAGTAATTGCGCAGCATATTCGGCCGATTGCACCGAGGCGAAACTCATGGCCAGGTTTTGCACGAATGCGGCATCGACATTGTTCAGGCTGAATCGCACGGTGTGATCGTCGATTTTATCGACGCTTTTTATCGTCGTGTTCAGGCCCATGTCGGTGAAGTAGGGCGATTCGGCGGGGTAGGCTTTGCGGAACGCATTTTGGGGGTCGAGCAGGCGCTGGAAGGTGAACAATACATCGTCGGCGTTGAAGTCGCGGGTGGGGGTGAAATATTCCGTGGTGTGGAATTTCACACCGTCGCGCAGGTGGAAAGTGTAGGTGAGGCCGTCCGTGGATACGTCCCAGCTTGTGGCAAGGCCGGGTTCGATTTCCGTGCCGCCGCGCTTGAATTGGGTGAGGCGGTTGAAGACGGTTTCAGCCGAGGCGTCGAAGTCGGTGCCGCTGGTGTATTGACTGGGATCGAATCCGGCGGGGCTCGCTTCGGAGCAGTAGACCAGTGTTGTGGCTGCCTGGGCGAACGGGGCGGTGGAGGCTAAGGCGAGAGCGAGTAACAGCGGTTTGACGGTGGTTCTTTCCATGGAGTCCCCGAGGATGTGGGCAGCGATGTTTTCCTCAGGGTAGCGTTGTTGGCGGGATTCGAGGAAATACCTGTTTTTGAGGACGACCCTCAATAACGGCATACATCGATCTCCCTGTAGGAGCAGCCTCCGGCAGCTCCTATAGGGGGGGCAACGCGGGTTAAGGCATCAACACTTCTATAGACCCATCCGCCGTCATGCTGACCTGGCTGGTGCCGGCCTCGACTTCCGGGGTCACTGGGGCGGCATCCATGCTGGCTGCTTTCATCATCATCGGGCCGCGCATGTACGGTTGTGGATAACCGTTGCTGTTGAGGTTCAGGTTAACGATTTTATAGCCCTTGCCACCCAGGGCATCCGTGGCCAGTTGCGCACGGGCCTTGAAAGCGGTCACGGCTTCTTTAAGCAATGCGTCTTCGCTGGCCTTGCGGGTTGGCGTAGCGATGGCGAAGTCCATGCCACCCATTTTCAGGTCGGTCAGCAGCTCGCCCGTCAGTTTCGACAGGGCGGCGAAATCCGAGCTTTCCAGGCGCAGTTCGGCACGTTCGCGCCAGCCGGTGATTTTCTGGCCCTTGGTGTCGTAGATCGGGTAGCTGTTGCGGCTGCCCTGGCGCAGCGTGATGTCTTTGACTTGTTTGGCCTGGGCCAGCGCCTTGTTCATGGTGGTGCTGACGTCGGCGGCGAGCTTGGCCGGATCGGTGTTTTGATCTTCGGTATAGAGGGTCACGATCATCAGGTCGCGTGCCACTTCCTGACTGACTTCTGCGCGCAGGGAAATCTGGTTGTAATGGAGCTCATCGGCGGCCAGGGCCGGAAGGCTGGCGACGGTGCCAACGGTCAGGGCGAGAAGGGCGGCGCTGCGGCGAAAAGTGTGCATGAAAACTCCTTGGACGGTGCGCAGGGGTTAAGGTCCGAGCCTGCGTGAAACCATCAGACTCTAGCTTTATTGATCCGGTTCGCACAGTTACAACTTCAATACAGATCGACGCGATCCCCTGTAGCAGCTGCCGAAGGCTGCGTTCGACTGCGAAGCAGTCGCTAAACCCGGCGCTGCGGTCCATCAGGAAAACCGTGCATACCGGATATGCGTCTGCTTCTCAGCCGAACGCAGCCTTCGGCAGCTGCTACAAGGGTTGTGCAGTGCCCAACAAGCATGTGGCCGTTTGCCGCACTTTTGCCTGTCAGGCCCTACGCTTGGTTATACTCCCGGCGATCCGCCTGGAGCGCTCATCAGGAGAGCTCATGCTCGCCCCCGTCCAAATTACTTCCGCGACTCGCCAGAACCTCTGGCGTCTGACGTTCATCCGCACTTTGGTGCTGGCTGCCCAGGCCGGCTCCGTTGGTTTGGCTTACTGGCTTGACTTGCTGCCGCTGCCCTGGTTTCAACTGGCCGCCACCCTCGGCTGCTCGATGCTGCTGTGTGCATTCACGGCCATTCGCCTGCGCACTTCGTGGCCGGTGACCGAGCTCGAATATGCCGTGCAACTGGCCTGCGACCTGTTTATCCACAGTGCGCTGCTGTATTTCTCCGGTGGCTCGACCAACCCGTTCGTCTCGTATTACCTCGTTCCGCTGACCATCGCCGCCGTGACCTTGCCATGGCGCTATTCGGTGATTCTGTCGGGTATAGCGTTGACGATGTACACCCTGTTGCTGGCGCGTTTCTATCCGCTGCAAACCTTCCCCATCGCCCGGGAAAACCTGCAGGTCTATGGCATGTGGCTGAGCTTCGCCCTGGCGGCGGCGGTGATTACCTTCTTCGCCGCGCGGATGGCCGAAGAGCTGCGTCGTCAGGAAGAGTTGCGCGCGATTCGGCGCGAAGAGGGTTTGCGCGATCAGCAGTTGCTGGCTGTCGCGACCCAGGCCGCCGGCGCCGCCCATGAGCTGGGCACACCGTTGGCGACCATGAGCGTGCTGCTCAAGGAAATGCAGCAGGATCATCCGGACCCGATGCTGCAGGACGACCTGAAGGTGCTGCAGGATCAGGTCAAGGCGTGCAAGGACACCTTGCAGCAGCTTGTTCGGGCGGCGGAAGCCAATCGGCGCCTGGCGGTGGAAATGCAGGACGTCACCGACTGGCTCGACGAAGCCCTGAACCGCTGGCACCTGATGCGCCCTGAAGCCAGCTATCGCTTCCAGCGCCTGGGGCAAGGAACGGTGCCGCGCATGGCGCCGCCACCCGACCTGACTCAAGCGTTGCTGAATCTGCTGAACAACGCTGCCGATGCTTGCCCAGAAGGGTTGCAAGTCACGCTGGACTGGAATGCCGAAGATCTGACCATCAGCATCCGTGACCACGGTGCCGGTGTGCCGCTGGCCATTGCCGAACAGATCGGCAAACCGTTTTTTACCACCAAGGGCAAAGGTTTCGGCCTGGGCCTGTTTTTGAGCAAGGCCAGCGTGACACGCGCTGGCGGCTCAGTGAAACTCTACAGTCATGAGGAAGGTGGCACGCTCACCGAGCTGCGCCTGCCCCGTGTCGCCCGAGGAGACGAACATGAGTGACGATATCCAAGTCGAAGGTGAAGGCGAAGAACTGCCGCATTTGCTATTGGTTGACGACGACGCAACCTTCACCCGCGTCATGGCCCGTGCCATGGCTCGCCGTGGCTTTCGCGTCAGCACCGCCGGTTCCGCCGAAGAAGGCCTGACCATCGCTCAGGCTGATCTGCCGGATTACGCGGCGCTGGACCTGAAAATGGACGGCGACTCCGGCCTGGTGTTGCTGCCCAAGCTGCTTGAACTGGACCCGGAAATGCGCGTGGTGATCCTCACCGGTTACTCGAGCATCGCCACCGCTGTCGAGGCGATCAAGCGCGGCGCCTGCAACTACCTGTGCAAACCGGCGGACGCCGATGACGTACTGGCCGCATTGCTCTCCGAGCACGCCGACCTCGACACGCTGGTGCCGGAAAACCCGATGTCGGTGGATCGCCTGCAGTGGGAACACATCCAGCGCGTACTGACCGAACACGAAGGCAACATCTCCGCCACTGCCCGCGCCCTGGGCATGCACCGTCGCACGCTGCAGCGCAAATTGCAGAAGCGTCCTGTCCGCCGCTGAACCGGTGCTGAACAATTGTTGTCACACCGCGTTACAACACGAGCTGATCATCTATGATCGGTTCGTGTGTGTTCTTTTCTCCAATGAGCCTTTTCCATGAATCAGAACGCTGAATATTCCGCGGTCAACGATGCCGTGCACGGGCAGTTTTTTCGCAAAGTCTGGGCAATGATCACGCCTTATTGGCACAGTGAAGAGAAGGTCAAAGCGTGGACGCTGCTGATCGCGGTGATTGCGCTGTCGCTAATCAGCGTGGGGATCTCGGTGTGGTTCAACACCTGGTACAAGGATTTTTACAACGCCCTGCAAAAGAAGGATGAAGCCGCGTTCTGGCAGCTGATTCTGTATTTCTGCGCGATTGCGGCAGTGGCGATTGTTGGCGCGGTTTACCGGCTATACCTGACGCAGATGCTGACCATCCGCTGGCGGGCCTGGCTGACCGAAAAGCATTTTGCCCGCTGGCTCGGCAACAAAAATTACTACCACCTGGAGCAGGGCGGTTACACCGATAACCCGGACCAGCGAATTTCCGAAGACCTCAACAACTTCACCTCCAACACCCTGGAACTGGGCATTGGTTTGCTGCGCAACGTCGTCAGTCTGGTGTCGTTTTCGATCATTCTGTGGGGCGTGTCGGGCAGTATTGAAGTCTACGGCTTCACCATTCCCGGCTATATGTTCTGGTGTGTGCTGGTCTACGCCGTGATCGGCAGCCGGCTGACGCACTTGATCGGTCGCCGCTTGATCGGCCTGAACAACAAACAACAACGCTTCGAAGCCGACCTTCGCTTCTCCATGGTGCGAGTGCGCGAGAATGCGGAAAGTATCGCGCTCTACAACGGCGAGCCCAACGAGAATCGTCGCCTGAGCCACCGCTTCGGGATGGTCTGGCACAACTTCTGGGACATCATGAAGGTGTCCAAGCGCCTGACGTTCTTCACGGCCGGTTACAGCCAGGCGGCGATTATCTTTCCCTTCATGGTGGCCGCGCCGCGTTACTTCGCCGGCAAGATCGAACTCGGTGAGCTGATGCAGATCAGCTCGGCGTTTGGCAACGTGCAAGAGAGTTTCAGCTGGTTTATCAACGCGTATCAGAGCCTCGCCTCCTGGCGCGCGACCTGTGATCGTCTGTTGAGCTTCCGCCAGGCCATGACTGACAACGAGCAGCGCCCACCGGCGATCGATGTGCAGAACGCGGGCTCGGTGTTGAAAGTGCACAACCTTGGCCTCGATCTCGCTGACGGCCGTCATCTGCTGACCAGCGCCGATATGACAGTGGAAGAGGGTGACCGCGTGATGATCAGCGGCCGCTCCGGCAGTGGTAAATCGACGTTGCTGCGAGCGATGGGGCATTTGTGGCCAGCGGGCCATGGCAGCATTCGTCTGCCAACGGCGCGCTATCTGTTCCTGCCGCAAAAACCTTATCTGCCGATTGGCACCCTGCGTGAAGCGCTCAGTTATCCACAGACGGGTGATACCTATCCGGATGAGCGTTACGCACACGTGCTGGAAGTCTGTCGTTTGCCGCATCTGATTTCCCGTCTGGATGAAGCCAATCACTGGCAGCGCATGCTGTCTCCGGGCGAACAGCAACGCCTGGCATTTGCCCGAGCGCTGCTCTACGCGCCGCAGTGGCTCTATATGGACGAAGCGACGTCGGCAATGGACGAAGAGGACGAAGCGTCGATGCATCAGGCGTTGATTGACGAGATACCGGGCCTGAGCATCGTCAGCGTCGGGCATCGCAGCAGCCTGAAGCGCTTCCACCCACGGCATGTGCGTATCGAAAATGGGCACCTCAATGAACAGCCCGTAACGGCGTAAATTCCTCCGCCCTGCCTTTGGGTGGATCTTGTGGCGAGGGGATTTATCCCCGTTCGGCGGCGAAGCCGTCGCAAATCAGCTTCCTCGGTGTATCAGTTACACCGAGGGCTGCGGTTCTGCGACGGCTTCGCCGCCGAACGGGGATAAATCCCCTCACCACGGTTGCTCCCAAAGGGGCTAGGTGATCGTACAACCGCGTTGAGCTATGATGCGGTTTCAGCCGAAATTTTCGAGACCGATGCACACCATGGAAAATCCGATCGACGCACCACGCCTCCCTCGCAAGCGCCGCAGCCTCGCACAGGAACTGGTGACGGTGCTGTCCGAGCAGATCCGCGACGGGCACCTCAAGCGTGGCGACAAATTGCCCACCGAGTCGGCGATCATGGATGCCCATGGCGTCAGCCGCACCGTGGTGCGCGAAGCGATTTCCCGTTTGCAGGCAGCAGGGCAGGTGGAAACCCGCCACGGCATCGGCACCTTCGTGCTGGACACACCGAGCCCGAGCGGTTTCCGCATCGACCCGGCAACCGTGGTGACCTTGCGTGACGTGCTGGCGATTCTGGAACTGCGCATCAGCCTCGAAGTGGAGTCCGCCGGCCTCGCTGCACAACGTCGCAGCCCCGAGCAACTGGCAACCATGCGTGCCGCCCTCGATGCGCTCAACGAAAGCGCATCCCACGCCAGTGACGCAGTCGCCTCGGATTTCGCCTTTCACCTCGAGATCGCCCTGTCCACCGGCAACCGCTACTTCACCGACATCATGACGCACCTGGGCACCAGCATCATTCCGCGAACACGCCTCAACTCCGCGCGGTTGGCCCATGACGACCAGCAGCACTACATGAGTCGGTTGAGTCGTGAACACGAAGAGATCTACGACGCAATTGCCCGCCAGGATTGCGATGCGGCGCGGGCGGCGATGCGTCTGCACCTGACCAATAGCCGTGAGCGGCTGCGCCATGCCCATGAAGAAGCTGAGGCGCAGCGCGGATAGGTAATCTGTCCGTGTCATTCATCGTCTGAATTACCGCTATCGCGAGCAGGCTCGCTCCTACAGTAGATCTCGCCACACTGAAGATCCCTGTAGGAGCGAGCCTGCTCGCGATAGGGCCATAAGCCATAAACTAAAACCTCCACATCTTCCGACAACGTATCTCTGAAACGATCTTTTATTACGTCGCTCGGACCGGTCCTCTCTGCGCCGAAACCGGCTAAAAATCTAAGTCGTAGCCTTTTTTGTCGAACAATTTTCACCCGGCAGCGATGAAATGCAGTTGACGATTATATTTTAAGTTGTACGATGACCTACAACTCGGCGAAGGCTGAACGGTTTTCCCAACAACTTAGACGTCGCTACTCAGGGTGTTCGAATAATGAATCCACAAGAACTGAAGTCCATCCTCTCCTCCGGCCTGCTGTCTTTCCCGGTAACCGATTTCAATGCCCAGGGCGATTTCCATCGAGCTGGCTACATCAAGCGTCTCGAATGGCTGGCCCCATACGGCGCCTCGGCTCTGTTCGCCGCAGGCGGCACCGGTGAGTTCTTCTCTCTGGCGGCCAGCGAGTATTCGGAAATCATCAAGACCGCCGTCGATACCTGCGAAACCAGCGTACCGATTCTGGCCGGTGTTGGGGGTTCGACCCGTCAAGCCATCGAATACGCACAGGAAGCCGAGCGTCTGGGCGCCAAAGGCCTGTTGCTGCTGCCGCACTACCTCACTGAAGCCAGCCAGGACGGCGTTGCCGCCCACGTTGAAGCCGTGTGCAAATCGGTCAAAATTGGCGTCGTGGTCTACAACCGCAACGTGTGCCGCCTGACCGCTCCGCTGCTGGAACGTCTGGCCGAGCGCTGCCCGAACCTGATCGGCTACAAAGATGGCCTGGGTGATATCGAGTTGATGGTGTCGATCCGTCGCCGCCTCGGTGATCGCTTCAGCTACCTGGGCGGTTTGCCGACCGCCGAAGTCTACGCCGCTGCCTACAAGGCGCTGGGTGTGCCGGTCTACTCCTCGGCGGTGTTCAATTTCATCCCGAAAACCGCGATGGATTTCTACCACGCCATCGCCCGCGAAGATCACGCCACCGTTGGCAAGATCATCGACGACTTCTTCCTGCCCTACCTGGACATCCGTAACCGCAAAGCCGGCTACGCGGTGAGCATCGTCAAGGCCGGGGCAAAAATTGTCGGCTACGACGCAGGTCCTGTGCGTGCACCGCTGACCGATCTGCTGCCAGAAGAGTACGAAGCTCTGGCCGCACTGATCGACAAGCAGGGCGCGCAATAACAACCGACTAAGCAAGGCCGCTGAGTAATCAGCGGCCTTTTGCGTGAGGAGATAGAACAGTGGCAGATGCAAAGCGTTTCGATAACTACATCAACGGCGAATGGGTTGCCGGTGGCGATTATTCCGCCAACATCAACCCGTCCGAACTGACCGACACCATTGGCGACTACGCCAAAGCTGACCTGGCTCAAGTCCATGCCGCCATCGACGCCGCCCGTGCAGCGTTTCCGGCCTGGTCCACTTCGGGTATTCAGGCCCGTCACGATTCCCTGGATAAAGTCGGCAGCGAGATCCTCGCCCGTCGTGAAGAGCTCGGCACCTTGTTGGCTCGGGAGGAGGGCAAGACCCTGCCTGAAGCCATCGGTGAAGTGACTCGTGCCGGCAACATTTTCAAATTTTTCGCCGGTGAATGCCTGCGCCTGTCCGGCGACTATTTGCCGTCGGTGCGTCCAGGCGTCAACGTTGAAGTGACTCGCGAAGCCCTGGGCGTGGTCGGTCTGATCACCCCGTGGAACTTCCCGATTGCGATCCCGGCGTGGAAAATCGCCCCGGCCCTGGCTTACGGTAACTGCGTCGTGCTGAAACCGGCGGACCTGGTACCGGGTTGCGCCTGGGCGCTGGCTGAAATCATCTCCCGCGCAGGCTTCCCGGCCGGCGTGTTCAACCTGGTGATGGGCAGCGGTCGAGTGGTCGGTGATGCGCTGGTGCAGAGCCCGAAAGTCGACGGCATCAGCTTCACCGGTTCCGTGGGTGTCGGCCGTCAGATCGCCGTCAGCTGCGTGTCGCGCCAGGCCAAGGTTCAGCTGGAAATGGGTGGCAAGAACCCGCAGATCATTCTCGACGATGCCGACCTCAAGCAAGCGGTCGAACTGTCGGTACAGAGCGCGTTCTACTCGACCGGCCAGCGTTGCACCGCATCGAGCCGCTTCATTGTCACTGCTGGTATTCACGACCAGTTCGTTGAAGCCATGGCCGAGCGCATGAAATCGATCAAGGTCGGTCACGCGCTGAAAACCGGTACCGACATTGGTCCGGTGGTTTCGCAGGCTCAGCTTGAACAGGATTTGAAGTACATCGACATCGGCCAGTCCGAAGGTGCACGTCTGGTCAGCGGTGGTGGTTTGGTGACTTGCGAAACCGAAGGCTATTACCTCGCGCCCACGCTGTTTGCCGACAGTGAAGCCGCGATGCGTATCAGCCGCGAAGAGATCTTCGGCCCGGTGGCCAACATCGTTCGCGTCGCGGACTACGAGGCTGCACTGGCCATGGCCAACGACACCGAATTCGGTCTGTCGGCGGGCATCGCCACCACGTCGCTGAAGTACGCCAACCACTTCAAGCGCCACTCCCAGGCCGGGATGGTGATGGTCAACCTTCCGACGGCAGGCGTGGATTACCACGTTCCGTTCGGTGGGCGTAAAGGTTCATCCTATGGATCCCGCGAGCAAGGTCGCTACGCACAAGAGTTCTACACGGTCGTGAAGACCAGCTACATCGGCTCGTAAACGCATTACCCCTGTAGGAGCGAGCCTGCTCGCGATGGTCTTGAGGTCGCGGCGGTAAACTTGATGCCCCGCGTCATCGTTGACCTCCATCGCGAGCAGGCTCACTCCTACAAGAACCAAAGATTCACCCGCGCATAAAAATAATCAGTGGGAGTACATCTACATGCAAGCGACCAAGCCGACCCATGTCCGCTATTTGATTTTGCTCATGCTTTTCCTGGTGACCACGATCAACTACGCCGACCGGGCTACTATCGCCATCGCGGGCTCCAGCCTGCAAAAAGACCTCGGCATCGACGCGGTCACACTCGGTTATATCTTCTCCGCATTCGGTTGGGCCTACGTGGCCGGGCAAATCCCCGGTGGCTGGCTGCTGGACCGTTTCGGCTCGAAAAAAGTGTATGCACTGAGCATTTTCACCTGGTCGCTGTTCACGGTGCTACAGGGCTACGTCGGTGAATTCGGCATGTCCACGGCGATCGTTGCGCTGTTCATGCTGCGCTTCCTGGTGGGCCTGGCCGAAGCGCCGTCCTTCCCCGGCAACGCGCGCATCGTCGCGGCCTGGTTCCCGACCGCTGAACGCGGCACCGCCTCGGCGATCTTCAACTCGGCGCAATATTTCGCCACCGTGCTGTTCGCACCGCTGATGGGCTGGATCGTTTACTCCTTCGGCTGGGAGCACGTGTTTATCGTCATGGGCGTGATCGGCATCATCTTCTCGGGTATCTGGCTGAAGGTTATCCACAGCCCGCGCCAACACCCGATGATCAACGAAGCCGAGTTCAAGCACATCGCCGACAACGGCGGCATGGTCGACATGGACCAGGACCAGGACAAGGGCAAAGGCAAAAAAGTCGACGGCCCGAAATGGGACTACATCCGTCAGCTGCTGACCAACCGCATGATGCTCGGCGTGTATCTGGGCCAGTACTGCATCAACGGCATCACCTACTTCTTCCTGACCTGGTTCCCGGTGTACCTGGTGCAGGAGCGTGGCATGACCATTCTCAAGGCCGGTTTCATTGCCTCGTTGCCAGCCATCTGCGGCTTTATCGGTGGCGTGCTCGGCGGGGTGATTTCCGACTACCTGCTGCGCAAAGGCCACTCCCTGACCTTCGCCCGCAAGGCGCCAATCATCGCTGGCTTGCTGGTTTCGAGCAGCATCGTGGCCTGCAACTACGTTGACGTTGAATGGATGGTTGTCGGCTTCATGGCGCTGGCGTTCTTCGGTAAAGGCGTGGGTGCGCTGGGCTGGGCCGTGGTGTCTGACACCTCGCCCAAACAGATCGCCGGTCTCAGCGGTGGCTTGTTCAACACCTTCGGCAACATCGCGTCGATCACCACCCCGATAGTCATCGGCTACATCATCAGCTCCACCGGATCGTTCAAATGGGCGCTGGTGTTTGTCGGTTGCAACGCCCTGGTCGCGGTGTTCAGCTACCTGGTGATCGTCGGCCCGATCAAGCGTGTGGTGCTCAAAGAGCCGCCAGTCAGCGGACCCGAAACACACAACAAATTGTCTCAAGCGCATTCCTGAGGAGCGGCGTCATGCAGTTGATTGAACATTCCGACTCGCCGCGCTACATCCGCCTGCACGAGCGGGACAACGTCGTGATCGTGGTCAATGACCAGGGCGTGCCGGCCGGCACGGAATTTCCCGACGGCCTGGTCACCGTGGACTTCGTGCCACAGAGCCATAAGGTCACTCTGGAAGACATTCCCGAGGGCGGCCAGGTGATTCGTTACGGGCAGACCATCGGTTATGCACTGTTGCCGATTCCTCGGGGTAGCTGGGTCAAGGAAGATCAACTGCGCATGCCCACCGCACCGCCGCTGGACAGCCTGCCGCTGTCCACCGAAGTGCCGGCGGCGCAGGCACCGCTGGAAGGCTTTACGTTCGAGGGTTATCGCAACGCGGACGGCACCGTCGGCACGCGCAATATTCTGGGTATTACCACGACTGTTCAGTGTGTCACCGGGGTGCTGGACCATGCGGTCAAGCGCATCAAGGATGAATTGCTGCCGCTTTATCCGAACGTCGATGACGTGGTCGCGCTGACCCACAGTTACGGCTGCGGCGTGGCAATTACGGCCACCGACGCCTACATCCCGATCCGCACCGTGCGCAATCTGGCGCGAAACCCGAACCTGGGCGGCGAAGCCTTGGTGATCAGTCTGGGCTGCGAGAAATTGCAGGCCGGGCAGGTGATGCACGAGAACGACAGCTCCGTGGATCTGAGCGATCCGTGGCTTTACCGCTTGCAGGATTCGAGTCACGGTTTCACCGAGATGATCGAGCAGATCATGGCGCTGGCCGAGACGCGTTTGAAGAAGCTCGATCAGCGTCGCCGGGAAACCGTGCCAGCGTCCGAGCTGATTCTGGGGATGCAGTGCGGCGGTAGCGATGCGTTTTCCGGCATCACTGCCAACCCGGCGCTGGGTTATGCCTCGGACCTGTTGCTGCGTGCGGGTGCGACGGTGATGTTCTCCGAAGTCACCGAAGTGCGCGACGCGATTTACCTGCTGACCTCCCGAGCGGAAAACCGGGAGGTGGCTCAGGAACTGGTGCGGGAAATGGATTGGTACGACCGTTACCTGGCTAAGGGAGAAGCGGATCGCAGCGCCAATACCACGCCGGGGAACAAGAAGGGCGGGTTGTCGAACATTGTCGAGAAGTCACTGGGCTCTATCGTCAAATCCGGCAGCAGCGCGATCAATGGCGTGCTCGGCCCTGGCGAACGCTTCAAGCGCAAAGGCCTGATCTTCTGCGCGACACCCGCCAGCGATTTCGTTTGCGGGACGTTGCAGTTGGCGGCCGGTATGAACCTGCATGTGTTCACCACCGGACGCGGCACGCCGTATGGGTTGGCCATGGCGCCGGTGGTCAAGGTGTCGACCCGGACTGAACTGGCGCAACGCTGGCCGGATTTGATCGACATCGATGCCGGGCGAATTGCAACCGGGCGGGCGTCGATCGAGGACCTTGGCTGGGAGTTGTTCCACTACTACCTGGACGTGGCCAGTGGCAAGAAACAGACATGGGCTGAAAAGCACAAGCTGCATAACGACATCACCTTGTTCAACCCGGCGCCGATCACCTGATACCGCGTTTTCGTTCATCGCCAGCAGGCTGGCTCCCACAGTGATCTTCGGTGTTCACACAGTGTGTGCAACAAAGAAGATCCCCCGTGGGAGCTAGCTTGCTGGCGATGGATCTACCAGACGCCGACGATCGTTCCCACGCTCTGCGTGGGAAAGCAGCCCGGGACGCTCCGCGTCCCTTTCAGAGCAGACGCGGAGCGTCCACTGAGGTATTCCCCCGCAGAGCATGGGAACGATCAGGGCGAAAGTGGCTTATCATTAGCCCCCTAACGACGCCCACCAAGGTATACCCCGGCATGCTGGCAATCTTCCTCGAAACCCTGAACATCACCGCGCCGGTGTTTGCCATGCTGTTTCTGGGTGTGCTGCTCAAGCGCATCGACTGGATCAACGACAACTTCATTCATACCGCGTCGGCTCTGGTGTTCAACGTCACCATGCCGGCGTTGTTGTTTCTGGGCATCTTGCATGCCGACCTGCACGCCGCTTTGCAGCCGGCGCTGCTGATCTATTTCTCGGTCGCGACCCTGGCGTGTTTCGCCATCGCCTGGGGCTGGGCGATCTTGAAGTGCCCGCGTGAGGATCGCGGGATTTACACCCAGGGCGCGTTTCGCGGAAACAATGGAGTGATCGGGCTGGCGCTGGCAGCGAGCATGTACGGCGATTACGGGATTTCCCTCGGGGCGATCCTCGCCGCGCTGGTAATCCTGTTTTACAACACGCTTTCGACCATTGTGCTGGCGGTGTACAGCCCGGTGATCAAGTCCGACCCTTGGAGCATCTGCAAGAGCGTGATGGTCAATCCGCTGATCATCAGTGTGATTGCGGCGGCCCCCTTTGCGTATTTCAAGATCGGCTTGCCGGGATGGCTGGAAACGTCCGGTCAGTACCTTGCGCAAACCACCTTGCCGCTGGCTCTGATCTGCATCGGCGGCACGCTGTCGCTGGCATCACTGCGTAAAAGCGGAAACATGGCGCTCAGTTCAAGCCTGGTGAAGATGATCGGCCTGCCGGTGCTGGCGACGCTAGGTGCGTGGTTGTGGGGATTTCGCGGGGCGGAGTTGGGGATTCTGTTTCTGTACTTCGGCAGCCCGACCGCTGCAGCCAGTTTTGTCATGGCCCGGGCGGCCAATGGTAATCATGAACTGGCCGCGGCGATTATCGTGATTACTACGCTGATGGCGGCGGTTACCACCAATCTCGGGATTTTCCTGTTGCAGTGGGGTGGGTGGATTTAACCTCGAGAGCAGGGGCGTTCTCCAGGGCCTCATCGCGGGCAAGTCCGCTCCCACAAAGGTATTTGGTGTACATGCAATGTGTGCAACAAAGCAGAACCCTGTGGGAGCGGGCTTGCCCGCGATAGCGATCTCACTGTCACTGCAAAAGCCAGGCTATTACGCCGGTTTCTGGTAGGTATCAATTACTTCCTGCGCCGCCCGGAACGCATCGATGGCCGCCGGTGCTCCGGCATACACCGCACAATGCAGCAGCGTTTCACGAATCTCCTCCACGGTGCAGCCGTTGTTCAGCGCACCGCGCACGTGGCCTTTCAATTCCTGCGGACACTTCAACGACGTCAATGCGGCGAGGGTGATCAGGCTGCGGGTTTTCAGTGGCAAGCCTTCACGGTTCCAGACCGCACCCCAGGCGTGCTCGTTGACGAAATCCTGCAGCGGCTGGCTGAACTCGGTGGCATTGCCCAGCGCGCGGTCGACGAAAGCGTCGCCCATTACTTGGCGGCGGACTTCAACGCCGGGTTTTTTATTGTCGGTCATGGCGATTCCTTTTTGTGGTGTTGGCGACGCCAGGCGCGCAGCGACGTGAACAGCAAAAACGCCACCAGCGCCGGCAGGACGAAAAACAGCATCAGGTGTTCGAGCTTGCCAGCCAGCGGCATTCCGGTAGTGAACGACACCACATGCAGGCCGTAAGCCAGGTACAAACCCAAAAACAGCAAGCCTTCGGCGCGCGTCACCCGATACCCGGAATAAAACACGGGCAGGCACAACGCCGCGACGCCGAGCATCACGGGCAGGTCGAAATCCAGGGCATTGGGCGATACCGACAAGGGCGTCGGCGCGACCAATGCGGTGACGCCAAGCACACCCAGAAGGTTGAACAGATTGCTGCCGATCACGTTACCCACGGCGATCTCCCGCTGGCCGCGCAAGGCGGCAATCAAGGAAGTCGCCAGCTCCGGCAGTGAGGTGCTGACTGCAACGATCGTCAGGCCGATGATTCGCTCCGACAGCCCAAGATCCGTGGCCACCGCGACCGCCGCGCCCAACAGCAAGTGGCCGGCGTACACCAGCATTGCCAGCCCGGCGACGATCATCAGCAGGCTGCTGATCCATGGCGTATGGCGCGTCGGGTCGTGAGATGGCGGGCGCGCCGAGTGCCGTGACTGGCGCAGCAGCAACGCCAGGTACAACACCAGGGCTGCCAGCAGCACCATGCCGTCGACGCGGGTCAGTTCTTCATTCCACGCGAGCACGAACACCAACAGGCTGGCGCCGATCATCAGCGGGATGTCCAGCCGCACCAGTTGCCGGGAAACCCGCAGCGGGATGATCAGCGCCGACAGGCCAAGGGTTACCAGGATGTTGAAAATACTGCTGCCGATCACGCTGCCGACCGCGATATCGGCGTTCTGCGCCAAGGTGGCTTGCAAGCTGACCGCCATTTGCGGCGCGCTGCTGCCGAGGGCGACGATGGTGAGACCAATGATCAGAGGTCGCACTTGCAGGCGTGCGGCCAGGCGCACGGCGGCGCGAACCATGAGTTCGGCGCCGGCGATCAGTAGAAACAGGCCGCTGAGCAATTCAATCACGCTGCTCAGGGGTAAATCGGCAAGTCCGAAAATAGTCAGCGCTCCGTCAGTCGTCGAGGGCTTGCACACGAACCCGCGCAGTGCCGCTGCGCACCATGCCCAATCGCTCGGCTGCTTCGTGCGACACGTCGATAATGCGCCCACGCGTGTGCGGCCCGCGATCGTTGATACGGACCATGCAGGACTTGTTGTTATTCAGGTTGGTGACCTTCACTCGCGTGCCAAAGGGTAACTGGCGATGGGCGGCGGTCAGGGAGTTCTTGTTGAAACGCTCGCCACTGGCGGTGCGTTTGCCTTGGTGTTTGGCGCCGTAGTAAGAGGCGGTACCGGTCTTGTCGTAGCCGTGTGGATCAATGATGTCGTTGCTGGCACAACCGGCCAGAAGAGATATGAGGGCGCAAAGGCCGAGCAGACGCTTCATTCAAGGTTTCCCGAAAACAAATGTGGGAGCGAGCCTTCGTGGCGAGGGGACTTGTCCCCGTTGGGTCGCGAAGCGGCCCCAAACTGTGAGTTCGCAATGTATCTGACACACCGAGAACTCAGGTTTTGGGCCTGCTGCGCAGTCCAACGGGGACAAGTCCCCTCGCCACAAAAGCTCGCTCCCACAAGGGTGGAGCCAGATTTGACGGCTGGCTCCATTCTCATCAGCCTTCGAGCTTGCTTTTCAGCAGTTCGTTGACCTGTTGCGGGTTGGCCTTGCCTTTGGAGGCTTTCATGGCCTGGCCGACGAAGAAGCCGAACATTTTGCCGCGCTTGGCTTCGTCTGCCGCGCGGTATTGCTCGACCTGCTCGGCGTTGGCCGCGAGCATTTCGTCCAGCACCGCAGAGATCGCGCCGCTGTCGGTCACTTGCTTGAGGCCGCGCTTGTCGATGATCTCGTCCGCACTGCCTTCGCCATTGGCCATCGCTTCAAAGACCACCTTGGCGATCTTGCCGGAGATGGTGTTGTCCTTGATGCGCAGCAGCATGCCGCCCAGTTGCTCGGCCGAAACCGGCGACTGATCGATGTCCAGGCCCTGTTTGTTGAGCAAACTGCCCAGCTCTACCATCACCCAGTTCGCTGCGAGCTTGGCGTCACCGCCGATGCTCACGACCTTCTCGAAGTAATCGGCTTGCTCGCGGCTGGTGGACAGAACGCTGGCGTCGTAGACCGAAAGACCGAACTGCTCCTGGAAGCGCTCGCGTTTCTGCGGTGGCAATTCCGGAAGGGTGGCGCGCACCTCATCGAGGAACGAGTTTTCGATCACCACCGGCAGCAGGTCCGGATCCGGGAAGTAACGGTAATCGTTGGCTTCCTCTTTGCTGCGCATCGGACGGGTTTCGTCCTTGTTCGGATCGTACAGACGGGTCTGCTGGATCACCTTGCCGCCGTCTTCGATCAGTTCGATCTGACGCTGCACTTCACTGTTGATCGCCTTCTCGATGAAGCGGAACGAGTTGACGTTCTTGATCTCGCAGCGGGTGCCGTATTCAACCTGGCCCTTCGGACGGATCGACACGTTGCAGTCGCAACGCAGCGAGCCTTCGGCCATGTTGCCGTCGCAGATGCCCAGGTAACGCACGAGTGCGTGGATGGTCTTGACGTAAGCCACCGCTTCCTTGGCGCTGCGCATGTCCGGCTCGGAAACGATTTCCAGCAGTGGCGTGCCGGCACGGTTCAGGTCGATGCCGGTGGCACCGTTGAATTCTTCGTGCAGGCTTTTGCCGGCGTCTTCTTCCAGGTGCGCACGGGTCACGCCGACACGTTTGATCGTGCCGTCTTCCAGGGCGATGTCCAGGTGGCCCTTGCCAACGATCGGCAATTCCATCTGGCTGATCTGGTAGCCCTTGGGCAGGTCCGGGTAGAAGTAGTTTTTACGGGCGAACACGTTGTGCTGGCCGATCTCGGCGTCAATCGCCAGACCGAACATCACGGCCATGCGCACCGCTTCCTGGTTCAGCACCGGCAATACGCCGGGCATGCCGAGGTCAACCAGGCTGGCCTGGGTGTTCGGCTCGGAACCGAACGTGGTGGAACTACCGGAAAAGATTTTCGACCGGGTGGTGAGCTGGGTGTGAATCTCCAGCCCGATCACGACTTCCCATTGCATGTGTTTCTCCTCAGAAGCCGGTTGGGGTGCGGGTGTGCCAGTCAGTATTCAATTGATACTGGTGGGCAACGTTCAACAGGCGACCTTCCTGGAAATACGGAGCGAGCAGTTGCACGCCGACCGGCAGACCGTCGACAAAACCTGCTGGCATGGACAAGCCCGGCAGACCGGCAAGGTTGGCAGTGATGGTGTAGACGTCTTCCAGGTACGCAGCGACCGGATCGCTGTTCTTGGCGCCGAGCTTCCAGGCCGGGTTCGGCGTGGTTGGGCCGAGGATGATGTCGACCTCATTGAAGGCCGCCATGAAGTCGTTCTTCACCAAACGGCGGATTTTTTGCGCCTTCAGGTAGTAAGCGTCGTAGTAACCGGCCGACAGGGCGTAGGCACCGACCATGATCCGGCGCTGAACTTCCGGGCCGAAACCTTCGCCGCGGGAGCGTTTGTAAAGGTCTTCCAGGTTCTTCGGATCTTCGCAGCGATGGCCAAACCGCACGCCATCAAAGCGCGACAGGTTGGAGGACGCTTCTGCCGGGGCGATCACGTAGTACGCAGGGATCGCGTGCTGCATGTTCGGCAGGCTGATTTCCTTGATCACGGCACCGAGCTTTTCCAGCTCCTTGATGCTGTTGTGGATCAGCTCGGCGATGCGCGGATCGAGACCGGCGCTGAAGTATTCCTTCGGCACGCCGATGCGCAGGCCTTTGAGCGATTCGTTGAGGCTGGCGCTGTAATCCGGCACCGGCTCGTCGATGCTGGTGGAGTCATTGGCGTCAAAACCCGCCATGCCCTGCAGCAGGATCGCGCAGTCTTCGGCGGTGCGGGCAAGCGGGCCGCCCTGATCGAGACTGGAGGCATAAGCGATCATGCCCCAGCGCGAAACACGACCGTACGTCGGTTTCAGGCCTGTCAGGTTGGTAAACGCGGCTGGCTGACGAATGGAGCCGCCCGTGTCGGTTGCGGTGGCGGCCGGTAGCAGACGGGCGGCCACGGCAGCTGCCGAACCACCGGACGAGCCGCCGGGCACGTGTTCCAGGTTCCACGGGTTTTTCACGGCGCCGTAGTAGCTGGACTCGTTGGCCGAACCCATGGCGAATTCGTCCATGTTGGTCTTGCCAAGGGTCACAGCGCCCGCAGCGGCGAGCTTCGCAACGACGGTGGCGTCGTACGGCGCCTTGAAGTTATCGAGCATCTTCGAGCCGCAGCTGGTGCGGATGCCCTGGGTGCAGAACAGGTCTTTGTGGGCGATCGGCGCGCCGAGCAGGGCGCCGCTCTCACCATTGGCCCGGCGTGCGTCAGCGGCTTTCGCCTGCTGGAGCGCCAGGTCTTCGGTGAGGCTGATGAAGCTGTTGAGCTGCGGATCGAGCTGGGCGATGCGCGCCAGCAGGACTTTGGTCAGCTCTTCGGAGGAAAACTTTTTATCGGCGAGTCCGCGGGCGATCTCGGCCAGAGTCAATTGATGCATTGCAGGCTCTTTCCCTTTAGTCGATGACTTTCGGAACCAGGTACAGGCCGTTTTCGACCGCTGGTGCGATGGACTGATAGGCCTCGCGGTGATTGGTCTCGGTCACGACGTCTGCACGCAGGCGCTGGCTGGCTTCCAGTGGGTGGGCGAGCGGCTCGATACCGTCGGTATTGACCGCCTGCATTTCGTCGACAAGCCCGAGAATGCTGTTCAGGGCCGAAGTGATGTGTGGAAGATCGGCATCATTGAGGCCAAGGCAGGCCAGATGAGCGATTTTTTCCACGTCGGAGCGTTCAAGCGCCATGGGAATCTCCAGTGGAAAACAGAACGGACGGCGTCCGTGTGTTAGATTGTCGGAACACTACCGCATTTCTACGGTCATAAGGCCGCGATTGTGGGGGTTGGTGCACAGAAAAGCGGCCAATTTAACATATTGGCGCCTTGCCCAAAATCCCTGTCGTTGTTAGAGTTTGCCGCACTTTTTTACCCACGCGTTGCCTAGGGTCCTTTCCCCATGTTCAAGAAACTGCGTGGCATGTTTTCCAGCGATCTCTCCATTGACCTGGGCACTGCCAACACCCTTATTTACGTGCGCGAGCGCGGAATCGTCCTGAATGAGCCATCGGTTGTGGCCATTCGGACACACGGTAACCAGAAAAGTGTCGTTGCCGTTGGCACCGAGGCCAAGCGCATGCTCGGCCGTACGCCGGGCAACATTGCTGCCATTCGTCCGATGAAAGACGGCGTGATCGCCGACTTCAGCGTCTGCGAAAAGATGCTGCAATACTTTATTAACAAGGTTCACGAAAACAGCTTTCTGCAGCCTAGCCCGCGTGTGTTGATCTGCGTTCCATGCAAATCCACTCAGGTTGAGCGTCGCGCCATCCGTGAATCGGCCCTGGGTGCCGGTGCTCGTGAAGTGTTCCTGATCGAAGAGCCAATGGCCGCTGCGATCGGTGCCGGCTTGCCGGTTGAAGAAGCCCGCGGTTCGATGGTTGTCGACATCGGTGGTGGTACGACCGAAATCGCACTGATCTCCCTGAACGGTGTGGTTTACGCTGAATCCGTGCGAGTTGGCGGTGACCGCTTCGACGAAGCAATCATCACTTACGTGCGTCGCAACTACGGCAGCCTGATCGGCGAATCCACCGCCGAGCGCATCAAGCAGGAAATCGGTACGGCCTACCCGGGCGGCGAAGTGCGCGAAGTTGATGTTCGCGGTCGCAACCTGGCAGAAGGCGTTCCTCGTGCCTTTACCCTGAATTCGAATGAAGTGCTGGAAGCTCTGCAAGAGTCTCTGGCTACCATCGTTCAGGCTGTTAAAAGCGCGCTGGAGCAATCGCCTCCGGAGCTGGCTTCCGATATCGCCGAGCGTGGCCTGGTGCTGACCGGTGGTGGCGCCTTGCTGCGTGACCTCGACAAGTTGCTGGCCCAGGAAACCGGTCTGCCAGTCATCGTTGCCGAAGACCCGCTGACATGCGTTGCTCGCGGCGGCGGCCGTGCATTGGAAATGATGGATAAACACACCATGGACCTGCTTTCCAGCGAGTAAATCGTTGGCATGCATCTATGCTGTTGAGCGCGCAGGCAGCACTTTGCAGTGCTGCCTGTTGGCGTTTATCTTCTGTCAGTCTGCATCCAGGCCGGTTTGATGCCGTATGAATAAAGAAAACATTTGCCTGGGAGGAGCGGCTTATTAAACCGCTTTTCACCAAAGGGCCTTCACTGGGCGTGCGCTTGTTGGTGCTGGTCGTGCTATCGGTCGCGCTGATGGTGGTCGATGCCCGCTTCACACTGTTCAAGCCAGTGCGTAGCCAAATGTCGCTGGTACTGATGCAGTCCTACTGGATCACCGACCTGCCACAGCGGTTATGGCAGGGTGTGGCCAGCCAGTTTGGCAGCCGGACCGAACTCGTCGCCGAAAACGAAAAACTCAAGACTGAAAACCTGCTGTTGCAGGGCCGCATGCAGAAGCTTGCCGCCCTCACCGAGCAGAACGTTCGGCTGCGCGAGTTGCTCAATTCCTCAGCATTGGTCAACGAAAAGGTCGAAGTCGCCGAGTTGATCGGCATGGACCCCAACCCCTTCACCCATCGCATCATCATCAACAAAGGTGAGCGCGACGGTGTGGTCCTCGGCCAGCCGGTGCTCGACGCCCGTGGCCTGATGGGCCAGGTGGTGGAGTTGATGCCCTACACCTCCCGCGTCCTGCTGCTGACCGACACCACCCACAGCATCCCGGTGCAAGTGAACCGTAACGGTCTGCGGGCGATTGCCAGCGGCACCGGCAATCCGGAACGCCTGGAACTGCGTCACGTGGCCGACACCGCCGACATCAAGGAAGGTGATCTGCTGGTCAGCTCCGGCCTGGGTCAGCGCTTCCCGGCGGGTTATCCCGTAGCGACGGTCAAGGAAGTGATTCACGACTCCGGTCAACCCTTCGCCATTGTTCGCGCCGTACCCACTGCCGCATTGAACCGCAGCCGCTACTTGCTGCTGGTGTTCAGCGACGGTCGTACGGCCGAAGAGCGTGCCAATGAAGCCGCCCAGGCTCAGGAGGCGCTGGATCAGTATGGTGGTGGCCCGGTTATTCCTCCCGCCGTATCGAAGCCGGCCATTGTGCCTGCAGCGGTGGCGGCTCCTGCCGCTCCTGTAGCACCGGCTGCCGCAACACCGGCCGCACCGGCCACACCGGCCACACCGGCCACACCGGTCGCGCCGACCCCGGCCAAACCTGCCGCATCCAAACCTCCTGCCAAACCACCCGCTGCCGCCAAGCCTGCTGCCAAGCCGCCTGTCTCCGCGCCGGCTTCCACTGGGGGACGAGAATAATGGTCGGTACGACTGCTTCCCGAAATGGCTGGATTGTCTGGCTGACGTTTGCCATCGGCATGCTGCTCAGCGTTTCACCGCTGCCGCAGTTCATGGAAATTCTCCGTCCTTTGTGGCTGGCACTGCTGCTGGCCTTCTGGGCATTGGCGATGCCGCAGAAAGTCGGCATGGTCACTGCGTGGTGCCTGGGCCTTGCTGAAGATGTGCTGTATGGCACCTTGCTGGGGCAAAACGCGTTGATCCTGACGCTCATCACCTTCCTGGTGCTGTCGCTGCAACAGCGCCTGCGGATGTTCCCGATGTGGCAGCAAAGCCTGGTGATCCTGGTGATCTTCGGCCTCGCACAACTTGTTCAATTGTGGCTCAGTGCCCTGACCGGCAATCGTCAGCCAACGTTGGCGCTGGTATTGCCGGCACTGGTCAGTGCCTTGCTCTGGCCATGGATCAGCTACGGTTTGCGCGGTTTGCGTCGACGCTACAAAATCAATTAATCCGGTCAGGCATTGGCCTGCACCTGTGACCTGTCTCGCCAATAAGGAACAGCATTTGTGAGACAGGGCACTGGACAGGGAGATGTCGTGATGAAACAGCTTTACCTCGCCTCAGGCTCGCCACGTCGCCGTGAACTGCTCACGCAGATTGGTGTGCCGTTCTCCGCCATCAGCGCGGACATCGATGAAACCCCTCTGATTCATGAATCCCCCTCGGCGTATGTCGAGCGCCTGGCGCGCGGCAAAGCCGAGGCCGGGCGCGGCACAGTCCTGTCCGCCGCAGAGTGTTGCGTGCTGGGCGCCGATACTGCCGTGGTACTGGACGGGAAAATTCTTGGCAAGCCGGTGGACGAAGCTGACGCGTGCGCCATGCTTATGATGTTGTCCGGACGTGAACATGAAGTTCTGACAGCCATCGCACTGCTTGATGGAGAGCGATGCGAGTCGAGGGTAGTGCGCAGTCAGGTGCGTTTTCGCAACATCGGTCCTGAAGAAGCTGCGGCCTACTGGGTCAGCGGTGAGCCTCGGGACAAGGCGGGTGGCTATGGCATTCAGGGGCTCGGCGCGGTGTTTGTTGCCCAGCTCAATGGCAGCTACTCGGCGGTGGTCGGATTGCCGCTGTGCGAAACCGCAGAACTGCTGGGCCATTTCGGCATACCCTGTTGGCAAACCCTTAACGCGCTCTGAGCGTCGTAATGACAAGATGCGGCCATTATCGTGAACATGCCTGAACGAGACCCTGCCATGAGTGAAGAGATCCTGATCAACATCACGCCGATGGAATCGCGCGTGGCGGTGGTTGAAAACGGTGTTCTGCAAGAAGTTCATGTCGAGCGCACGCAAAAGCGCGGGATCGTCGGCAACATCTATAAAGGCAAGGTCGTACGGGTCCTGCCAGGTATGCAGGCGGCCTTCGTCGACATCGGCCTGGACCGTGCCGCCTTCATTCATGCTTCGGAAATTTCCCTGCGCGAAGGCCCGGCGGTCGAGAGCATCAGCGCGCTGGTTCACGAAGGCCAAAGCCTGGTCGTGCAAGTCACCAAAGATCCTATCGGTTCCAAAGGCGCGCGCCTGACGACGCAATTGTCGATTCCATCGCGTTACCTGGTGTACATGCCGCGCACCGCGCACGTCGGTATCTCGCTGAAAATCGAAGACGAAGCCGAGCGTGAACGACTCAAGCAAGTGGTGACCGATTGCGTGGCCAAGGAAGGTATCAAGGAAGCCGGCGGATTCATTTTGCGGACCGCGGCTGAAGGCGCCGGCGCCGATGAAATCCTGATGGACATCCGCTACCTGCGCAGGCTCTGGGACCAGATCAACGACCAGATAAAAACCATCAGCGCACCCAGTGTGATCTACGAAGACCTCGGCCTGGCGTTACGCACCTTGCGCGACCTGGTCAGCCCGAAGATCGAAAAGATCCGCATCGATTCCCGGGAAACTTTCCAGAAAACCACACAGTTCGTCGCCGAACTGATGCCGGAAATTGCCGATCGTCTGGAACACTACCCTGGCGAACGGCCCATTTTTGATCTGTACGGCGTTGAGGACGAAATCCAGAAAGCCCCTGAGCGTAAAGTCCCGCTCAAATCCGGTGGCTACCTGGTGGTGGATCCGGCGGAAGCCATGAGCACCATCGACGTCAACACCGGGGCATTCGTCGGTCATCGCAACCTCGAAGAAACCATCTTCAAGACCAACCTCGAAGCGGCGACGGCCATTGCTCGACAACTGCGCCTGCGCAACCTCGGCGGGATCATCATCATCGATTTCATCGACATGGAAGATGAAGAGCACCAGCGTCAGGTATTGCGCACGCTCGAGAAGCAGCTGGAACGCGATCACGCCAAGACCAACATTATCGGCATTACCGAGCTGGGCCTGGTGCAGATGACCCGCAAGCGCACCCGCGAAAGTCTCGAACAAGTGCTGTGCGAGCCCTGCAGCAGTTGCCAGGGTCGCGGCAAGCTCAAGACGCCGGAAACCGTCTGCTACGAAATCTTCCGCGAAATCCTCCGTGAGGCTCGCGCCTATCAGGCGGAAGGCTATCGTGTATTGGCAAACCAGAAAGTTGTCGATCGTCTGCTCGATGAAGAGTCGGGCAACGTTGCGGAACTGGAAGGATTTATCGGTCGCACCATTCGGTTCCAGGTAGAAACCATGTATTCCCAGGAACAATACGACGTGGTGCTGCTCTGAAACGCTGTGTTGCAAACCAAATAGAACAGCTGGTCTCAGCTTTTAGCAGTTTTAACGCCATGGGAGCCAACTGACATGGACCGTCTGACACGCATATTGGCCGCACTGACCCGCTGGGGTCTGGGCCTGTGCGCGTTGGTTCTGGTGTTGATGGCGCTTTACGTCAGCCTCGGCCGGGAGCTGACACCGCTGGTGGCCGAATACCGGGCCGAAGTCGAGGACAAGGCTGGTGCTGCCTTGGGCATGCCGCTGCACATCGGTGAACTGGAAGGAAACTGGAGCGGTTTTGCGCCCATCCTGCTGGCTCACGATGTGATGGTAGGTGAAGGCGCCAATTCGCTGCGTCTGGATCAGGTGCGCGCCGTGCCTGACCTGTGGGCCAGTTTGCTGGCTCGTGAAGTGCGCATCGCTCATCTCGAACTGAACGGCCTGAAGATCAGTCTCAAGGAAGGCGAGGACGGTCATTGGGCGCTGGAAGGTTTGCCGGTCCAGCAGGATCAACCGCTGGATCCGGAGCAGTTGCTCAATCGCATGCAGATGGTTCAGCAGCTGTCGATTCTCGACAGCCAAGTGACTTTGCAGCCACTGGATCATCCTCCGCTCACCTTGACGTACGTCGGCGTAAATCTGAAGACCGGCGCTTCACGCCAACGAATCGATGCCCGACTGACCCTGCCCGATGGTCAGCCAGTTGCCCTGAGCCTGCGCACCCGCATACGCGCCAGCGATTGGCAGAATGGCGAGGCCGATGCCTACCTCAGCCTGCCGCAAAGTGATTGGTCGAAGTGGCTGCCCGAGCGTCTCACCCAGCAATGGAATTTTTCCGAGATCAAGGCCGGTGGAGAGCTCTGGTTCAATTGGAACAAAGGCGCTCTGCAACGTGGTGCCGTTCGGTTGAATGCACCGCAACTCAAGGGTGCCTACGCCGAGCGCAAACCGGTCCAGATCAACAATCTGGCGCTCAACGGCTATTTTCAACGCAGTTCCCAAGGCATCCTGGTGACGCTGGACTCTTTGTCGATGAACCTCGGCGAAACCCGTTGGGAGACCCGCCTGCAGCTCAAGCAGACCTCCGCCAGTGGCAAGTCCGATGAACTGTGGCACCTGCAAGCCGATCGCCTGGACCTCACCCCGCTGACCCCGTTATTGAATGCGCTGGGGCCACTGCCCGAAGGCGTGGCGACGGCGGTCGAGCGTCTCAAGGTCACGGGTGGTCTGCGTAACATGCTGATCGACTTCCGGCCCAACGCGACAGACAACAGCAAGTTCAGCTTTGCCGCCAACCTCGACCGCGTAGGCTTCGATGCCTACCACGGCGCTCCAGCGGCGCGTAATGTGAGTGGCAGCATCAGCGGCGACCTGGGTCAGGGTGAGCTGCGCATGGACAGCAAGGATTTTTCCCTGCACCTCGATCCGATTTTCGCCAAGCCGTGGCAATACATTCAGGCCAACGCCCGATTGACCTGGAAGCTCGATAAAGAAGGTTTCACCCTGATCGCGCCCTACCTGAAGGTCCTGGGCGAAGAGGGAAAGATTGCCGGCGATTTCCTGATCCGCCTGCATTTCGACCATACCCAGGAAGACTACATGGACCTGCGGGTCGGCCTGGTGGATGGCGATGGCAAATACACGGCGAAATACTTGCCTGAGGTGCTGAGCCCGGCCCTGGACGAATGGCTGCGCACTGCCATTCTCAAAGGGGCCGTGGACGAAGGATTCTTCCAGTATCAGGGCTCGCTGAACCATGGCGCCGCTGACACTGCGCGCAGCATCAGCCTGTTCTTCAAGGTTCACGACGCAGAACTGGCCTTCCAGCCGGGATGGCCACATGTAAGCAAGGTCAGCGGCGACGTGTTCATCGAAGACAGCGGCGTGCGGATTCTCGCCAGCAAGGGGCAATTGCTCGATACCCAGGTTCGCGATATCTACGTCAACATTCCCCATGTTCTTGCAGGCAAGAACAGTCATCTGTTCCTTGATGGCGCGTTCTCTGGCGTACTGGGCGATGGCCTGAAAATCCTCCAGACAGCACCGATAGGCACTGCGGAAACCTTTGCCGGTTGGGAAGGCGAGGGCGAGCTGCAAGGTAAGTTGAAACTGGATATTCCTCTGGCCAAAGGCGAGCAGCCGCAGATTCTTGTCGACTTCAAGACCGCCAAGGCACGACTGAAATTGCGCGACCCCGCCTTGGAGCTGACGCAGCTCAAGGGGGATTTCCGTTTCGACAGCGCCAAGGGGCTGAGCGGGCAAAACATTTCGGCGCGCGCTTTCGATAAACCGGTGAGTGCACAGATTTTTGCGGACGGCAGCGCGGGTAATCTCAAGACCCGTGTGACGGCATCGGGTCAGGTGGAGGTCAAGAAACTCACGGACTGGCTGAGCGTCACCCAGCCATTGCCGGTGTCCGGCCTGATTCCTTATCAACTGCAACTGAACATCGGCGGCCCTGACAGCCAGTTACTGGTCAGCTCCAACCTCAAAGGCGTCGCCGTTGATTTGCCGGCTCCCTTCGGCATGACGGCTGAAACGGGGCGCGACACGACATTCCGCATGACCCTGCAAGGCACGGATCGGCGTTACTGGGTCAATTACGGCGAGCTGGCGAACTTCACCTATGAAGCGCCGGCCGGAAACTTCAACGACGGTCGCGGTGAGTTGCTTCTTGGTGGCGGACGAGCGGTTGTTCCGGGCGCCAAGGGGCTTCGGGTACGGGGCACGCTGTCGGAACTGGATATCGGCCCCTGGAAAGACCTGGCGGACAAATATGCCGGCCAGGATCCGGGTGGTAGTGCCAAACAGTTGCTCAGCAGCGCAGACTTGAAAATCGGCAAGCTCAGCGCTTTCGGCACGACCCTTGATCAGGCGTCGGTGCAGGTCAATCGCAAACCGGCCGCGTGGGCGTTGCAACTCGACAGTCAGCAGGTAAAGGGTTCGGTCGGTCTTCCCGATGCGAAATCCGCACCGATTGCGATCAATCTGCAAACCGTACGTTTGCCCGCACCGGATCCGACGGTCCTCGCCGACGAAAATTCGCCAGACCCGCTGGCCTCAGTGGACCCGACGAAAATCCCGGCACTGGATATCACCATCAACCAGTTGTACCAGGGAAAGGACCTGGTGGGCGCCTGGTCGCTGAAGGTCCGTCCGACGGCCAAGGGCATTGCGCTGAATACGCTGGATCTTGGGCTCAAGGGGATCTTGTTGCAGGGTAGCGGCGGCTGGGAAGGCACGCCCGGTGCTTCGAACAGTTGGTACAAAGGCCGGATCAGCGGCAAGAACCTCGCTGATGTGTTGAAGGGCTGGGGGTTTGCGCCGAGTGTCACCAGTGAAGATTTCCATATGGATGTCGACGGTCGCTGGCCAGGCTCACCCGCTTGGCTGGCCACCAAGCGCTTCTCCGGCACCCTCGATGCGTCGTTGAATAAGGGGCAGTTTGTCGAGGTTGAAGGCAGTGCCCAGGCCTTGCGAGTGTTTGGCCTGCTCAATTTCAACTCGATCGGTCGACGCTTGCGCCTGGATTTCTCCGACCTGTTTGGCAAAGGCTTGAGTTACGACCGGGTCAAAGGCCTGTTGGTGGCGACCAACGGTGTGTACGTCACCCGTGAGCCGATCCGGATGACGGGACCGTCCAGCAACATCGAACTCAACGGGACGCTGGACCTGGTGGGTGACAAGGTCGACGCCAAGCTGATGGTCACCTTACCGGTCACCAACAACCTGCCGATCGCGGCGCTGATCGTCGGCGCACCGGCTATCGGCGGCGCTTTGTTCCTGATCGACAAGCTGATCGGTGACAGTGTGTCGCGGTTCGCCAGCGTCAAGTACACCGTCAAAGGCCCGTGGAAAGAGCCGAAGATCACCTTCGACAAGCCTTTTTGAAATCATGTCTTTGGTCCGATGGAGTAGCATGGCAGCTCCTGTATTGATTTCAAGTAAGGAAAAGGCCATGTCCATAGCGGTGATTCAGATGGTCAGCCAGAGCGATGTACTGGCCAATCTGGTCCAGGCTCGACGTCTGCTTGAACAGGCGGCTGAAGGTGGCGCGCGCCTTGCGGTGCTACCGGAAAACTTCGCCGCCATGGGCCGTCGAGACATCGCTGACATCGGTCGCGCCGAAGCATTGGGCGACGGACCGATCCTTCCCTGGTTGAAACAGGCCTCCCGCGACCTCAAGTTATGGATAGTGGCCGGCACCTTGCCGTTGCCGCCGGTGGATCAACCGACGGCAAAAGCCAATGCCTGCTCATTGCTGGTGGACGATCAGGGCGAAACAGTGGCGCGCTACGACAAACTCCACCTGTTCGATGTGGATGTGGCAGACACTCGCGGGCGTTATCGCGAATCCGATGACTATGCTTATGGCAGTGGCGTCGTGGTGGCGGATACACCTGTCGGCCGAGTTGGCCTGACGGTGTGTTACGACTTGCGCTTCCCGGAGCTGTACAGCGAATTACGCGCTGCCGGTGCGGAGTTGATCACCGCGCCGTCAGCCTTTACCGCCGTGACCGGGGAAGCACATTGGGACGTGTTGATCCGGGCCCGGGCTATCGAGACACAATGCTACGTGCTCGCGGCGGCTCAGGGTGGAACGCACCCCGGCCCCCGAGAAACCTGGGGCCATGCCGCGATCATCGATCCTTGGGGGCGTGTGTTGGCGCAGCAGGATAAAGGCGAGGCCGTGCTGCTGGCCGAACGCGATAGCAGCGAACAGGCGTCCATCAGGGCGCGGATGCCGGTGTCCAGTCACCGGCGCTTTTTCTCGCAGGGCGCACAGCGACCTGCCTCAGAACGACGAATTTAAGGCGTAAAGCATATGAGCGAGTTGTTGTCCTCAGTCAGTGAACACCTCCTGGCGCCCGGCGGCGTAACCATCGAGAGCCTGCAAGGTGTGCTCGGGGATCTGGCCGGCCCGGGCATCGATGCCGCGGACCTGTATTTCCAGGGCCAGATCTCCGAGTCCTGGGCGCTGGAAGACGGCATCGTCAAGGAAGGTAGCTTCAACCTCGATCAAGGCGTCGGCGTGCGTGCACAATCGGGGGAGAAAACCGGTTTCGCCTACAGCAACGCCATCACCCTCGAAGCCCTCGGCGCAGCAGCCCGCGCGGCGCGTTCGATTTCCCGCGCTGGGCAGAACGGCACCGTGCAAGCGTTCACCACGCAAGATGTGGCGCAGTTGTACGGTCCCGACAACCCGTTGGAAGTGATGAGCCGTGCGGAAAAAGTCGAATTGCTCAAACGTATCGACGTCGCGACCCGGGCCCTTGATCCGCGTATCCAGCAGGTTACGGTGAGCATGGCCGGTGTCTGGGAGCGCATCCTTGTAGCCTCTACCGACGGCAGCCTGGCGGCAGATGTGCGGCCGCTGGTGCGTTTCAATGTCAGTGTGATTGTCGAGCAGAACGGGCGTCGAGAGCGTGGCGGTCATGGCGGCGGTGGTCGTACCGATTACCGTTATTTCCTCAGTGATGACCGAGCCATGGGGTATGCCCGTGAAGCGCTGCGTCAGGCGTTGGTCAATCTCGAAGCTATTCCTGCGCCTGCGGGTACATTGCCAGTGGTATTGGGTTCCGGCTGGTCCGGCGTGCTGCTGCACGAGGCAGTCGGTCACGGTCTGGAAGGCGATTTCAACCGCAAGGGCAGTTCGGCATACAGCGGGCGGATGGGCGAGATGGTTGCATCCAAGCTCTGCACGATCGTGGATGACGGCACGCTGGCCGGCCGTCGCGGGTCGCTGAGTGTCGACGACGAAGGTACGCCGACCGAGTGCACCACGTTGATCGAAAACGGCGTACTCAAAGGGTACATGCAGGACAAGCTCAATGCGCGACTGATGGGCGTAGCCCGCACCGGTAACGGTCGTCGCGAATCCTACGCACACTTGCCAATGCCACGCATGACCAACACTTACATGCTGGCAGGCGAAAGCGATCCGGAGGAAATCATTGCTTCGGTAAAACGCGGTATTTACTGCGCCAACCTGGGTGGCGGTCAGGTCGACATCACCAGCGGCAAGTTCGTGTTCTCCACCAGCGAAGCGTATCTGATCGAAGACGGCAAGATCACGGCCCCGGTCAAAGGCGCAACGTTGATCGGCAACGGACCTGAAGCCATGAGCAAGGTGTCGATGGTCGGTAATGACCTGTCGCTGGACAGCGGCGTAGGGACGTGTGGCAAGGATGGGCAGTCGGTGCCGGTGGGTGTCGGCCAGCCAACGTTGAAGATTGATGCGATCACCGTGGGTGGCACAGGATCGTAAGAAACATGCATCTCCCGCATAGGAGCTGCCGAAGGCTGCTCCTACAGGGGATGTGGTTGGTCGTTACTCAGCGCAGACCGCGTTGAGTCTCGTCCAGCTCACGGATGTACTTGAAGATTTTACGGCTCGAAGCCGGTGGCTTGTTGGTCGCCAATTCGTGCTGGGCCTGACGGATCAGGGAGCGCAGTTGTTGACGATCAGCCTCCGGGTAGTCGACCACGAACTTCTCCAGGACCGCATCGTCGCCCGCGATCAAGCGATCGCGCCAGCGTTCCAGGCCATGGAAACGTTCGTTGTACTGCCGGGTGGAGGCATCGAGTTGATCGAGCAGAGTCAGAATGGCGTCAGTGTCCTGGTCGCGCATCAGTTTGCCGATGAACATAAGGTGCCGTTTACGCGCGATATTCGCGGTGTGCTTGGGCGCATCGGCCAGTGCCCGGCGCATGGCGTCGGTCAAGGGCAGTTTTGCCAGCAAGTCAGGCTTGAGTGTTGTAAGGCGCTCGCCAAGATCAACCAGAGCATGCAGCTCGCGTTTGACCTGGGATTTGCTTTTTTCTCCCGTATCGAGGGAGTCGTCGTAAGAATCAACCATGGTGGCCGTCCGCAAAGAATCGCCGCCATGATAACCAGTCGGGGGCCGCTTGTCCGGCCCGGTCGATCGAAGACCCTCGCCGAAAGCAGAATTTGAGTGGAGAACAGCATGAGTGCAGTTGAAAGCGTCGGCCCACAAGCGTTGCCGGCACTGCAGGAACAAGTCGAGCAGATCATCGCTGAAGCCAAACGCCAAGGCGCCAGTGCCTGCGAAGTGGCCGTTTCCCTGGAGCAGGGCCTGTCGACTTCGGTTCGCCAGCGTGAAGTCGAAACCGTCGAATTCAATCGCGATCAGGGCTTCGGCATCACCTTGTACGTGGGTCAGCGCAAAGGCTCGGCCAGCACCTCCGCCAGTGGGCCGGAAGCCATTCGCGAAACCGTTGCTGCCGCACTGGCGATCGCCAGGCACACCTCCGAAGACGAGGCCTCGGGCCTGGCTGATGCTGCGCTGATGGCCAAGGATCTTAAGGACTTCGACCTGTTCCACGAATGGGACATCACTCCTGAGCAGGCCATCGAGATGGCGCTGACCTGTGAAGCCGCGGCGTTTGCCGCGGACAGCCGGATCAAGAATGCTGACGGCACGACCCTGAGTACGCACCAGGGCTGCCGCGTCTATGGCAACAGCCACGGGTTCATTGGCGGCTATGCATCAACTCGGCATAGCCTGAGCTGCGTGATGATCGCCGAAGCCGACGGCCAGATGCAGCGCGATTACTGGTACGACGTGAGCCGTCAGGGCAATTTGCTCGCCGACCCTGTGAGTATCGGCCAGCGTGCTGCTCAGCGTGCTGCGAGCCGGTTGGGTGCGCGCCCGGTGCCGACGTGCGAAGTGCCGGTGCTGTTTTCCGCGGAATTGGCCGGTGGTCTGTTCGGCAGTTTCCTCTCGGCGATTTCCGGCGGCAGTCTGTATCGCAAATCGTCATTCCTTGAAGGCACTTTGGGGCAGAAGCTGTTTCCGGAGTGGCTGACTATTGATGAGCGTCCGCACTTGATGCGCGCCATGGGCAGCTCGGCGTTTGACGGTGATGGTCTTGCCACCTACGCCAAACCGTTCGTCGAAAAGGGCGAGTTGGTGTCGTACATCCTGGGTACCTATTCCGGTCGCAAGCTCGGTATGCCGAGTACCGCCAACGCCGGAGGGGTACACAACCTGTTCGTCACCCATGGCGACGAAGATCAGGCTGCCTTGTTGCGCCGCATGGGCCGAGGCCTGTTGGTGACCGAATTAATGGGCCAGGGTTTGAATATGGTCACCGGCGACTACTCCCGTGGCGCAGCGGGTTACTGGGTCGAAAACGGCGAAATCCAGTTCGCGGTCCAGGAGGTCACCATTGCCGGCAACATGCGCGACATGTTCAAGCAGATCGTTGCCGTGGGTAACGACCTGGAACTGCGTAGCAACATTCGCACGGGTTCGGTATTGATCGAGCGGATGACGGTGGCGGGTAGCTAACCCTTACCGCAATGCCAAAAAGGCGCACCACCCAATTGGGTGGCGCGCCTTTTTTATTGGGCTCATGAAAAACCTTGTGGGAGTGGGCTTGCCCGCGATGGCGGTGTGTAAGGCGACATGGATGTGGGTATACGGGCCTCATCGCGTGCAAGCCCGCTCCCACAATGAACTCGCTATATCGCTGGGGTTGTGTTGGTTCTCATTATCATATAATAATAAATCTCATTACCGAATGAGCCCCGGATCATGAGTTCTGCCTTGCACGAGCAGCCCTATCAAGAAAGCTGGCGCTGGATGAGTCGCCAGATTCGTTGCGCAATGGACCCCGACGAGCCGCGCCTGATCGAGCATTACCTGGCTGAAGGCCGGTATTTGGCATGTTGCACGGCGACTTCTCCCTGGACCATCGCCGAAACCTCTTTTCGTCTCCTGCTCGATACCGCGGCCGATGTCGCGCTGCCGTGGCACTGGCGAAGCCTGTGTCTGGATCAGGCCTGGCGTCCATTGCGAGATCTGGAGCGCCTGTCTTTGTGCAAATGCCGACTCAAACGCTGGCAAAGCTACACCTGGCAACTGGCGACCTGCGAGTTGCAACCCTCGATTTCCCTTATAGAACTGGTGCAAGGATTTTCTGATGACCAAGACACGTATTGAGCGCGACAGCATGGGCGAGCTGCATGTCCCGGTAGATGCGCTCTACGGCGCACAGACCCAACGTGCAGTGGACAACTTCCCGATCAGTGGCAAGCCGATGCCCGTTCAGTTCATTCGGGCGCTGATCCTGGCCAAAGCGGCAGCCGCCCGTGCCAACGTTGAGCTCAAGCAAATCAGCGAATCCCAGGGCAAGGCGATTGTCGATGCCGCGCAAGGCCTGCTCGAAGGCGACTTCATGCAGCACTTTCCGGTGGACATCTTCCAGACCGGTTCCGGCACCAGTTCCAACATGAACGCCAACGAAGTGATCGCCACGCTGGCCAGCCGTTTGCTGGGCGAGTCGGTCAATCCCAACGATCATGTCAACTGCGGCCAGAGCAGCAACGACATCATCCCGACCACCCTTCACGTGAGCGCCGCGCTGGCGTTGCACGAGCAACTGCTTCCAGCGCTGTTGCGGCTTGTAGAGGTCATCGAGCGCAAGGCTGAGGAGGTCCATCACCACGTCAAGACCGGCCGCACGCACCTGATGGATGCGATGCCAGTACGCATGAGCCAGGTCCTCAACGGTTGGGCACAACAGCTCAAGGCCAACATCGGCCACTTGCAGGACTTGCTGCCAAGCCTTCAATCCCTGGCTCAGGGCGGAACGGCGGTCGGCACTGGCATCAACGCTCATCCCGAATTTGCGGCGCGGTTCAGCGAGCAGCTGAGCAAACTGACTCTCGTGCCGTTCACGCCGGGTAAGGATCTATTTGCGCTCATTGGCTCGCAGGACACTGCTGTCAGCGTCTCTGGCCAGTTAAAAGCCACGGCGGTGTCGCTGATGAAAATCGCCAACGATCTGCGCTGGATGAATTCCGGCCCGCTGGCCGGTCTCGGCGAAATCGAACTTGAAGCGTTGCAGCCTGGCTCTTCTATTATGCCGGGCAAGGTCAATCCGGTGATTCCGGAAGCCACTGCCATGGTCGCCGCCCAGGTGATCGGCAACGACACGGTGATCACCATCGCCGGTCAGTCGGGCAATTTCGAACTCAACGTGATGCTGCCGATCATCGCCCAGAACCTGCTCAGCAGCATCGAGCTGCTGGCCAACTCCAGCCATCTGCTGGGCGAGAAGGCCATTGCCAGCTTCAAGGTCAACGAAGCCAGGCTCAAGGAAGCGCTGTCACGCAACCCGATCCTGGTGACAGCACTGAACCCGATCATTGGTTACCAAAAAGCCGCCGAGATTGCCAAGAAGGCCTATCAGCAGGGCCGCCCGGTAATCGATGTCGCTTTGGAACATACCGACCTGACACGCAGCCAACTGGAAGAGCTACTCAATCCAGAGAAGCTCACTGCAGGCGGCGTGTAATCACCGCAATCGCTTTGGAGGCTCACCATGGAGCATTGGAAACGCACGATCGAAAGGGCAAACCGTTGTTTCATGCTGGGCGAACTGGTCGATGCCCGAGAGGCCTACTTGCAGGCATTGGCGCTGGCCCAAGTGTTGTTCGAACGCTGGCGGGACGCTGATGAAGCGGTTGCGGCCTGCGTGATCTCCCACCACAACCTGGCGGACTTGCATTTGCGTCTGAATCAGCCGGAGGAGAGCGCCGAGTACTTGTGCGCCATCCACCAGCGGCTGCTGCAGACCATGCAGAACGCGCGACTGGCACCGGCGCTGCGTGAAGCCGCGTTGCGTCAAAGCAGTAAAACCTATGTCGAGCTTTTGAACTTCATCAGTGAGCACGGTGAATACCCTCGTACTCATCGCCTGCTGCACATCGATGCCGCTTCAGCTGCCAATCCACCTGCGTCTCTTCATCATGGAGTTCACTGAAAATGGCTTTTACCTTGCCTGCATTGCCTTACGCCTACGATGCACTGGAACCGCACATTGATGCCAAGACCATGGAGATCCATTACACCAGGCACCACCAGACTTATATCAACAACCTGAACGCCGCCGTCGAAGGCACCGAATTCGCCGAGTGGCCAGTGGAGAAACTGGTGGCTGCCGTTCAGCAACTTCCTGAAAAACTTCGAGCAGCGGTCATCAACCAGGGCGGCGGACACGCCAATCATTCGCTGTTCTGGGAAGTGATGGCACCACAGGGTGGCGGCACACCTGAAGGTGCGCTGGCCAAGGCGATTGAAGAGCAGTTGGGTGGTCTGGACAGCTTCAAGGACGCGTTCACCAAGGCCGCACTGACCCGATTCGGCAGTGGCTGGGCCTGGTTGAGTGTCACCCCGCAGAAGACCCTGATCGTCGAAAGCAGCGGTAACCAGGACAGCCCATTGATGAATGGCAACACGCCCATCCTCGGCCTGGACGTCTGGGAACACGCCTATTACCTGCAGTATCAAAACCGCCGTCCGGAATACATCAATGCGTTTTACAACGTGATCAATTGGCCGGAAGTCGCAGCGCGCTATCAGGCTGCGCTGAGCTAAGTCTTCTATAAATACCAACCAAGGCTGATTATGGGCACTGAAACACTGGCGACCGGAAGTGGACGAATGTTTCGTTACGCGTTGGGATCGCTACTACTGCTGGCGGGCATGTCGTTGTTGTTTGTCCAGGGGCTGGCATGGCTGGATCTTGAGCCGAAACTGATGCGCGCATTGCAAGGCGGGGCTATCTGCGCCTTGGGTACGGCCTTGGGCGCGGTGCCGGTTCTGGTCATTCGGCGGATGCCTCAGACCGTGAGCGATACGCTACTGGGTTTCGGTGCCGGGGTGATGCTGGCGGCGACGGCGTTCTCGCTTATCGTGCCAGGCATCTCTGCTGCTGAAGGTCTGGGTCTGTCGCCTTGGGCCGCCAGTGGCCTGATCAGTTTTGGCATCATGCTCGGCGCGTTCGGGTTGTATCTGGTCGACCTGAAAGTCTCTGGCGCCAGTCCGGAAATGTTGGTCGGCACGCTGGAGCGACCGGTGATTCCGCCGCGGATCTGGTTGTTCGTGTTTGCCATCATCGCCCACAACATTCCCGAAGGCATGGCCGTCGGTGTTTCGGCAGGTGGTGGAATGCCTGATGCCGACAGCCTGGCGATGGGCATCGCGTTGCAGGACGTGCCGGAAGGGCTGGTAATCGCGCTGGTGTTGGCGGGGGCGGGCATGTCCAGGGTGAGGGCATTTCTGATTGGTGCAGCGTCAGGGCTGGTTGAGCCGGTTTTCGCACTGCTGTGCGCCTGGCTGGTCAGCCTTGCTGAGCTGCTACTACCGCTAGGACTGGCGCTGGCTGCCGGGGCGATGCTGTTGGTGGTCACGCACGAAGTCATCCCCGAGTCGCGCCGTAACGGTCACGACAAACTGGCCAGCCTTGGGTTGCTGATCGGGTTTTGTCTGATGATGGTGATGGATACGGCGCTGGCCTGAGGTTAAAGATCTTTTGGTTTTACTCGCCTTCGCCGAAGTAGTCGTTGATCAACGCTTTGAGATCATCAAGCGCCTTTTGCTCATCTTCGCCTTCGGTGCTGATGTAAATTTTGGTCCCCTTGCCGGCCGCGAGCATCATCATTGCCATGATGCTTTTGCCGTCGACCGTTGATTCCGGCGTGCGTCCTACTCTGATCGTGCAATCCTTGAACTGCCCGGCGACGCCGACAAATTTTGCAGAAGCGCGAGCGTGCAGGCCCAGCTTGTTGATGATTTCGATTTCCAGAGCAGGCATCGCGATGTGAATCCTTTAGCTGAGGTCGCGGTGGCGGACCTGGACGTTCTTCAGGGATTGTTGCAGGGTCTGACCCAGGCGTTCGGTCAGGTAGACGGAGCGGTGATGCCCGCCGGTACAGCCAATAGCGATGGTGACATACGCGCGGTTGCTCGCGGCAAATCTTGGTAGCCATTTGAGCAGGTAGGTGGAAATGTCCTGGAACATCTCCTCTACGTCCGGTTGCGCTGCCAGGTAGTCGGCAACCGGTTGGTCCAGCCCGGACTGCTCGCGCAACTCGGGCTTCCAGTACGGATTGGGCAGGCAGCGCACATCGAACACTAGGTCGGCGTCCACCGGCATGCCACGCTTGAACCCGAAAGACTCCACCAGGAACGCCGTGCCGGGCTCAGGCTGATTGAGCAGCCGCAGCTTGATGGTGTCGCGCAGCTGATACAGGTTCAGGTTAGTGGTATTGACCTTGAGGTCAGCCAGGTCGGCGATAGGGCCCAGTAAATTGGTTTCGTCGGAGATCGCCTCGGCCAGCGAGCGATTGGCGTTGCTCAGCGGGTGCCGGCGACGGGTTTCCGAAAAACGCTTGAGCAGTGTTTCCTCGTCGGCGTCCAGGTACAACACATCGCACTTGATGTGTCGGCTGCGGACTTCTTCCAGCAGCTCTGGAAACCGCGACAGGTGGCTTGGCAGGTTACGCGCGTCGATGGACACGGCCACCAGCGGTTGAGCCAGTTCCGTGTGAATCAGTGCGCGTTCGGCCAATTCAGGCAGAAGCCCTGCCGGCAAGTTGTCGATGCAGTAGTAACCGTTGTCTTCAAGGACATCGAGCGCGGTACTTTTACCTGAGCCGGAACGGCCACTGACAATGATCAAGCGCATGATTACTGACCGTTCTGCTCGTCCAGGACAACCTGATACAAGGCTTCATTGCTCGAGGCACTACGCAGTTTTTCGCGCACTTCCTTGCGATCGAGCATGCTGGCGATCTGACGAAGTAGCTCCAGGTGCGCATCGGTGGCGGCTTGCGGGACCAGCAGAACAAACAGCAGGTCAACCGGAGCGCCGTCGATGGCGTCGAAATCGATGGGTGCGTCCAGGTGCATCAATGCACTGATTGGACTTTCGCAGCCTTTGAGGCGGCAGTGGGGGATCGCGATGCCGTTGCCAAAACCGGTAGAACCGAGTTTTTCACGGGCGACCAGGCTCTCGAAGACATCCTGCATGGCCAGATCCGGCACTTCGCGGTGGATTAGGTTGGCAATTTGCTCGAGGGCTTTCTTTTTGCTGCCGCCCGGCACGTTCACGAGGGAACGGCCGGGGGTCAGGATGCTTTCAAGTCGGATCATGGGTTGGGAGTGTTAACGACCGGTTGCGCCCTGGAGGAGGCTCTGGGTCTTTTCCTTATGCTTTTTGAGTTGGCGATCCAGCTTGTCGGTCAGCAGGTCGATGGCGGCATACATGTCTGAATGCTCTGCGTTGGCGACCACTTCTCCGCCGGGGATATGCAGCGTGGCTTCGATTTTCTGCAGCAGCTTCTCGACAGTCATCGTGACTTGCACGTTTGTGATCTTGTCGAAATGCCTCTCTAACCGGTCGAGTTTTTCGCCGATATAAGTGCGCAGGGGTTCGGTCACTTCCAGTTGGTGTCCACTGATGTTGACTTGCATACAGCTTCTCCTTCGTTGCCAGTGCATAAAGCGGTAGATCAGATGATCTACCACTGGAACGCTGTGGCGTGGCTTACATCAACCGCTTACGTTCGCTCGAAGGCGCGATCCCGAGGGATTCGCGGTACTTGGCGACGGTGCGGCGAGCCACCTGAATGCCTTGTGCCTCCAGTAAACCAGCGATCTTGCTGTCACTCAACGGCTTTTTCTGATTTTCCGCGGCAACCAGTTTTTTGATGATCGCGCGGATCGCCGTGGAAGAGCATTCGCCGCCTTCGGAAGTGCTGACGTGGCTGGAGAAAAAATATTTCAGTTCATAAATGCCCCGGGGGGTATGCATGAATTTTTGCGTGGTTACCCGTGAAATCGTCGACTCGTGCATGCCCACCGCCTCAGCGATGTCATGCAGCACCAGCGGTTTCATGGCTTCGTCGCCATACTCCAGAAAACCGCGCTGATGCTCGACGATCTGGGTGGCTACTTTCATCAACGTTTCGTTGCGGCTTTGCAGGCTCTTGATGAACCAGCGAGCTTCCTGCAACTGATTGCGCATGAAGGTGTTGTCTGCGCTGGTATCGGCGCGGCGAACAAAGCCGGCGTATTGGGCGTTGACCCGCAGTCGAGGCACCGATTCCTGGTTGAGCTCGACCAGCCAGCGTTCGTTGTCCTTGCGCACGATCACATCAGGAACGACGTATTCGGCTTCACTGGATTCGATTTGCGAGCCCGGGCGTGGATTAAGACTCTGAACCAGTTCGATCACCTGGCGCAGTTCGTCTTCCTTCAGCTTCATGCGGCGCATCAGCTGGCTGTAATCACGGCTGCCCAGCAGGTCGATGTAATCGGTGACCAAACGCTTGGCTTCGGCGAGCCAAGGGGTTTTGGCGGGCAACTGGCGCAGTTGCAACAGCAGGCATTCACCCAGGTTACGGGCGGCGATGCCGGCGGGTTCGAATTGCTGGATGCGGTGCAGGACGGCTTCGATTTCATCGAGCTCGATGTCCAGTTCCGGGTCGAAGGCTTCGAGAATTTCCTCGAGGGTTTCGTCCAGATAGCCCTGATTATTGATGCAATCGATCAGGGTCACGGCGATCAGGCGATCAGTGTCGGACATCGGTGCCAGGTTCAGTTGCCATAGCAAGTGGCTTTGCAGGCTTTCGCCGGCGGATGTGCGGGTGGTGAAATCCCACTCGTCGTCATCGTTGCTAGGCAGGCTGCTGGCGCTGGTCTGGTAAACGTCTTCCCACGCGGTATCAACAGGCAACTCGTTGGGGATGCGCTCGTTCCAGTCACCTTCCTCGAGGTTGTCCACCGTAGGGGCGGTTTCCTGGTAGGAGGGTTCCGAAACATCGGCGTTAGGTTGCTGTTCGGCTTTGTCGGCCAAAGGATCGGCGTTGTCGAAGTCGTCGCCTTCTTCCTGGCGTTCGAGCATCGGATTGGACTCCAGAGCCTCCTGGATTTCCTGTTGCAGGTCCAGGGTCGACAATTGGAGAAGGCGGATGGCCTGTTGCAGCTGAGGTGTCATCGTCAGCTGCTGGCCCATTCTCAAGACTAGCGATGGTTTCATGGCAGGGGCTTAAACCTTATTCGCCGGCGCGCTTGCGCCATCCACTACAGGGCGCCGAGGCGCCAAACATAAGCAAATCATATGCCCGAAACCGCAGCGTTTGCCTAGAGCGCTGTAACAATAAAAAAACGTTGATTTTTTATCGGTACGAGCGCTCGGACGAATGACCAGGCACTTCCGCGCTTACAAGCGGAACTCGTGCCCCAGGTACACTTCCTTGACCAGGTCGTTGGCCAGGATCGTGGCGGAGTCGCCTTCGGCGATCAGTTGGCCATCGTTGACGATATACGCCGTTTCGCAAATATCCAGGGTTTCACGGACGTTGTGGTCAGTGATCAGGACGCCGATGCCCTTGGCCTTGAGGTGATAAATGATCTGCTTGATGTCACCCACCGAAATCGGATCCACGCCGGCGAACGGTTCGTCGAGGAGGATGAATTTCGGGTTGGTGGCCAGCGCGCGTGCAATCTCCACGCGGCGACGTTCACCGCCGGACAGGCTCATGCCGAGGTTGTCGCGAATGTGGCTGATGTGGAATTCCTGAAGCAGGCTTTCGAGCTCCTTCCGGCGGCCCGCCTTGTCGAGTTCCTTGCGGGTCTCGAGGATCGCCATGATGTTATCGGCCACCGACAGTTTGCGGAAGATCGACGCCTCTTGCGGAAGATAGCCGATACCGGCCTTGGCTCGGCCGTGCATTGGCTGATGGCTGACGTCGAGGTCATCGATCAGTACACGGCCCTGATCGGCCTGCACGAGGCCGACAATCATATAAAAGCAGGTGGTCTTGCCGGCGCCGTTGGGCCCGAGCAAACCGACGATCTGACCGCTGTCGATGGACAGGCTGACATCACGCACAACCTGGCGGCTCTTGTAGGCTTTGGCCAGATGCTGAGCTTTCAGAGTTGCCATTACTGGGCCTTCTGCTCGTCGGTTTTCTTTTTAGGTTGAATTACCATGTCAATGCGTGGACGCGACTCGGTCACCTTGCTACCTGTAGCGCGACCAGCGCTCGCCAGCTTTTTCTCGGTGTCATAGACGATTTTCTCGCCTTGAGTGACGTTGTTGTCCTTGTCGATGACCTTGGCCTTGTCGATCAGTACAACGCGGTTTTGCGTGGCGTGGTACTGGATGGTCACACCCCAGCCCTGAACGGGTTTGGCATCGCCGGCGGTTTGCAGTTGCTCGAAGTAAGCCAGGTTGCCGACCGAGGTGACCACGTCGATGTCGCCATTCGGCGCGCGGGTCATGGTTACCTTATTGCCGGTAACCTTCATCGACCCTTGGGTGATGATCACGTCGCCGGTGTAAGTGGCAACACCGTTCTTGTCGTCCAGTTGGGCATCGTCGGCCTGAATGCGAATTGGCTGTTGCTGATCGTTCGGCAGAGCCCAGGCGCTCACGCTTCCCAGTGCTGCGCCCAGACTGAGCAAAATAGGGAGGGTTTTAACGAGCCTCATACTGTCCTCTTACGTTCGATAGCAGGTGTATCCTGCTTTCTTTCAAATACGCTTTCATTCCCGTACCAGTCGAGACGCCACCGGCGCCGTCGATTCTAACGGGTTGCTCGGTCTGCGCATATTGCTCCTGCGGGAACACCGTCATGCGAGTACTGGTGATCAAGGTGTCGCGATTCTTCTCGTCGGTGCGTTTGACGCGGACGTTGTCAATCAGTTCGACTTCGGTGCCGCCTGAGTTCACTTCACCGCGTTCGCTGGTGACGTGCCACGGAAAATCGGTACCGCGGTACATGTTCAGGTCGGGTTTGGTAACCAGAGTAATGTCCGTGGCTTTCACGTGCTCGGCTTTCTCCGAGGTCATTTCATACTGCACTTTGCCGTCTTCGAGGTATTGCAGCGTGTGAGTGTTGGTCGCATACCAATCGATAGGGCTTTCTTCTGTATTGGTCGGAGGCTTGTCGAGGAAGCGTTCCGGGCTGATGTTCCAGTAGCCGACCGCGGCAAATATCGCCGCGATGCAACCGAACACCAATATGTTGCGAAACTTTTTGCTCAGCATAATGGGCTCACAGGTATGCAGCGTTCGCCGCATCGAGGCGGCCTTGGGCACGCAGGATCAATTCGCAGAATTCGCGAGCGGCACCTTCACCACCACGGGCATGAGTGACGCCATCAGCATGTTCGCGCACGAAACTGGCGGCATTGGCCACTGCCATGCCCAGGCCTACGCGGCGTATCACCGGCAGGTCCGGCAGATCGTCGCCGAGGTAGGCGACCTGTTCATAGCTTAGGCCGAGTTGGGCAAGAAGCTCGTCAAGCACCACCAGTTTGTCTTCGCGACCCTGGTAGAGGTGGGGGATGCCGAGGTTTTTTGCCCGGCGCTCAACCACCGGAGTCTTGCGACCGCTGATGATAGCGGTCTGAACGCCGGCTGCCATCAACATCTTGATGCCCTGGCCGTCGAGGGTGCTGAAGGTTTTGAATTCGCTGCCATCTTCAAGGAAGTAAAGGCGTCCGTCAGTCAGGACACCGTCGACGTCGAAGATCGCCAGCTTGATGTTCTTGCCGCGTTGCAGCAGATCGGTACTCATTACATGACTCCCGCGCGGAGCAGGTCGGAGAGGTTGAAGGCGCCGATCGGACGGTCCTCCTTGTCCACGACCACCAGGGCGTTGATTCGATGGTCTTCCATGATTTTCAGGGCTTCCGCGGCCAGCATGTCGGCGCGTGCGGTTTTGCCGTGAACCGTCATGACCTGGTCGATGGTTGCATTATGGATGTCGATGGCGCGGTCGAGGGTGCGGCGCAAATCACCGTCGGTAAAGATCCCGGCGAGTGTGCCGTCGGTTTCCAGGATCGCGGTCATTCCCAGGCCCTTGCGGGTCATTTCCATCAAGGCGTCCTTCAGCAGGGTGCCGCGCGGAACCTGCGGCAGCGCTTCACCCGCGTGCATGACGTTTTCCACTTTGAGCAGAAGACGACGGCCAAGGGCGCCACCTGGATGGGAAAAGGCGAAGTCTTCAGCGGTGAAGCCGCGTGCTTCCAGCAATGCGACGGCCAGCGCGTCACCCATGACCAGGGCGGCGGTGGTCGACGACGTGGGCGCCAGGTTCAGCGGGCACGCTTCATGTTCGACGTGGACGTTGAGGTTGACCTCGGCGGCTTTGGCCAGCGTCGAGTCAGGATTGCCGGTCATGCTGATCAGCTGGATGCCCAGGCGCTTGATCAGGGGCAGCAGGGTCACGATCTCGGAGGTCGAGCCGGAGTTGGACAGGGCAAGGATGACGTCGTCACGGGTGATCATGCCCATGTCGCCGTGACTGGCTTCAGCCGGGTGCACGAAAAAGGCCGTGGTGCCAGTACTGGCGAGCGTGGCAGCGATCTTGGTGCCGATGTGCCCGGATTTCCCCATGCCGACTACGACTACGCGGCCTTTGCTGGCCAGAATCATCTCGCACGCGCGTACGAAATCTGCATCGATACGTGGAAGCAAGCCTTGTACGGCTTCCAGTTCGAGGCGGATGGTGCGTTGTGCTGATTGAACAAGCTCGCTGGATTGGCTCATGTCGGGAATCGTATAGCCTGATGAAAAGGCGGCGATTATAGCGGTTATGATCGAAACCCTCACGTAAGTTCGTCGCGCTTTGTCACTCCCTGTTACTAATCCGCTCTGAATGAGGCTTTTGCCCCGTCATGTGTCTGAATATCGGCCGGCTTTAGCCTTGGGCGGCGAGCCGTTGCAGTGATATAGTTCGCCGCCAGTTCGGCCTGTCCGGGAGGTATGTGCTTTCGCCAGAAAGTCAGGCGTCCGAGTGTGAGGCTGCATCGCAAGGAGTTTAGATGAGTGCCGATAACGCCTACGCGGTCGAGCTGAAGGGACTGACCTTCAAGCGCGGTGCGCGCAGCATTTTCAATAACGTCGATATCCGTATCCCGCGCGGCAAGGTCACCGGCATCATGGGACCTTCCGGGTGTGGCAAGACCACGCTTTTGCGGTTGATGGGCGCCCAGTTGCGTCCCACCGCCGGTGAAGTCTGGGTCAACGGCCAGAATCTGCCGAAATTGTCTCGCAGCGATTTGTTCGATGCGCGCAAGCATATGGGTGTGCTGTTCCAGAGCGGCGCACTGTTTACCGATCTCGATGTATTCGAGAACGTCGCCTTTCCGCTACGTGTTCACACCGAGCTTCCTGAAGAAATGATCCGGGACATCGTCCTGCTCAAATTGCAGGCGGTGGGTTTGCGTGGGGCCATCGACCTTATGCCTGACGAATTGTCCGGTGGCATGAAGCGTCGTGTCGCGCTGGCCCGGGCGATTGCGCTGGATCCGCAGATTCTCATGTATGACGAGCCTTTTGTGGGGCAGGACCCGATCGCCATGGGCGTATTGGTGCGCCTGATCCGCTTGCTCAACGATGCATTGGGCATTACCAGTATCGTGGTTTCCCATGACCTGGCGGAGACCGCCAGCATCGCCGATTACATCTATGTAGTCGGCGACGGACAGGTATTGGGGCAGGGCACGCCGGACGAACTGATGAATTCGGATGATCCGCGTATCCGTCAGTTTATGACAGGCGAACCCGATGGTCCGGTCGCGTACCACTTTCCAGCGACGGATTACCGCGCAGATCTTCTGGGGAAGCGTTGATGCGCAAGATTTCACTAATAGAAAGAGTGCGCCGGTTCGGCCACGCGGCAATCGATGCCGTCGCGGTGTTCGGGCGTGCGACGCTGTTCCTGTTTCATGCCTTGCTCGGCCGTGGCGGCATTGGCGGCGGTTTCGGCCTGCTGATCAAGCAACTGCACTCGGTGGGCGTGATGTCCCTGGTGATCATTGTGGTCTCCGGGGTGTTCATCGGCATGGTGCTGGCGCTGCAAGGTTTCAACATTCTGTCCAGCTATGGTTCGGAACAGGCGGTCGGACAGATGGTTGCCCTGACGCTGTTGCGTGAATTGGGCCCGGTGGTCACTGCCTTGCTGTTCGCAGGACGCGCAGGGTCTGCGCTGACGGCCGAAATCGGCAACATGAAGTCCACCGAACAGCTGTCCAGTCTGGAAATGATCGGTGTCGACCCGCTCAAGTACATCATTGCCCCGCGCCTGTGGGCCGGCTTCATTTCCCTGCCGGTGCTGGCGATGATTTTCAGCGTGGTGGGTATTTGGGGTGGTTCGTGGGTGGCCGTCGACTGGCTGGGTGTCTACGAAGGCTCCTACTGGTCGAACATGCAAAACAGCGTGACGTTCACCGAAGATGTGCTCAACGGCATCATTAAAAGTATCGTCTTCGCCTTCGTTGTTACCTGGATTGCCGTATTCCAAGGTTATGACTGCGAGCCCACTTCCGAGGGGATCAGTCGTGCCACTACCAAGACCGTTGTGTACGCCTCGTTGGCTGTACTCGGCCTGGACTTTATTCTGACCGCCTTGATGTTTGGAGATTTCTGATGCAAAACCGCACCCTGGAAATCGGTGTCGGCCTTTTCTTGCTGGCTGGCATCCTGGCTTTGCTGTTGCTTGCGTTGCGGGTCAGTGGCCTGTCCCCTAGCGCAACAACTGATTCTTATAAACTTTACGCTTATTTCGACAATATCGCCGGTTTGACGGTCAGAGCTAAAGTGACCATGGCCGGTGTGACGATCGGCAAGGTGACAGCGATCGATCTGGACCGCGACAGTTTCACCGGTCGAGTGACGATGCAGCTGGAGAAGCGCGTAGATAATCTGCCGACTGACTCCACCGCATCTATCCTGACTGCTGGCCTGTTGGGCGAGAAGTACATCGGTATCAGCGTGGGTGGGGAAGAAGCCCTTCTCAAGGATGGCGGAACCATCCACGACACGCAGTCGTCGCTGGTGCTCGAGGACCTGATCGGTAAATTCCTGCTCAACACCGTTAGCAAAGAAGCCAAATGAGGAGCTTTTGAATGATCTCTATCTTGCGACGTGGCCTGTTGGTATTACTCGCGGCCTTGCCGTTGATGGCTAACGCCGTGGCGGCGCAGTCGGCGCACGATCTGGTGCAGGACACGACTACCCGGTTGCTGGCCGATCTGGCTGCCAACAAAGAAAAGTACAAGCAGAGCCCGAACGAGTTCTACAACGCCCTCAACGGGATTGTCGGCCCGGTGGTCGATGCTGACGGCATTTCGCGCAGCATCATGACCGTCAAGTATTCCCGTAAAGCCACGCCGGAGCAGATGCAGCGCTTCCAGGAAAACTTCAAGCGCAGCCTGATGCAGTTCTACGGCAACGCGTTGCTTGAGTACAACAACCAGGGCATTACCGTTTCGCCAGCCAAAGATGAAAGTGGCACCCGTACCAGCGTTGACATGCAGGTCAAAGGCAGCAGCGGTTCGATCTACCCTGTGTCCTACACACTCGAGAAAATCAACGGCGAGTGGAAAGTACGCAACGTGATCATCAACGGTATCAACATCGGCAAGTTGTTCCGCGATCAGTTCCAGGATTCGATGCAGCGTAATGGCAACGACCTGGACAAGGTCATCAACAACTGGGCCGGCGAAGTTGCCAAGGCCAAGGAAACCACCGAGCAAGCGGCCGAGAAGCAAGCCCAATGAGTGAGTCGGCGGTTCAGATGAGCGAAGCCGGCGAACTGCTGCTCAGCGGCACTCTGGATTACCGCAGCGGCCCTGTTTTGCGTAAGCAGGGTCAGGCGCTGATCAAGGCCAGCAAGGCTGCGGCATTGGTCGTGGATTGCTCGCAAGTGGTGAAATCCAGCAGCGTCGGATTGTCGTTGTTGTTGTGCTTCATGCGAGATGCCCAGGCGGCCGGCAAGGCCCTGAGCATCCGCGCGATGCCCGAAGATATGCGCGAAATCGCTCAGGTCAGCGAACTGACCGAGCTGTTGGCGCATCCCTAACCCGCATCTATAAAGAAGCCCCCCGTCAGAGTCCTGCTTAGCGGGGTTCGCAGGCGCGGGGCTTTTTTGTATGATGTCCGACCCGCGCGCACTAGGCGCCGATTGAGGTTGAGCATGCAGGCCGTAGAAGTGAAGAGCTTCCTTGAAGGAAAGCTGCCTAATACAAAGGTGGAAGTTGAGGGCGAAGGCTGCAACTTCCAGCTGAACGTGATTAGCGATGAACTGGCGGCGTTGAGCCCGGTGAAGCGTCAGCAGCAGGTCTATGCCCATTTGAACCCATGGATCACCGATGGCAGCATCCATGCGGTCACTATGAAATTTTTCAGCAGCGCGGCCTGGGCCGAGCGCACCTGAGCCCACGGGCGTCGAGATTCTTATGGATAAATTGATTATTACCGGTGGCGTTCGTCTTGATGGCGAAATCCGCATCTCCGGGGCAAAGAACTCTGCCCTGCCGATCCTGGCTGCAACCCTGCTGTGCGATGGTCCGGTGACTGTTGCCAACCTGCCGCACCTGCACGACATCACCACCATGATCGAGCTGTTCGGCCGCATGGGCATCGAGCCGGTGATCGACGAGAAGCTCAGCGTCGAAATCGACCCGCGCACCATCAAGACCCTGATCGCCCCGTACGAACTGGTCAAGACCATGCGTGCGTCGATCCTGGTACTGGGTCCGATGGTTGCCCGTTTCGGTGAGGCCGAAGTCGCACTGCCTGGCGGTTGCGCCATCGGCTCGCGTCCGGTTGACCTGCACATCCGTGGTCTCGAAGCCATGGGCGCGGTGATCGACGTGGAAGGCGGCTACATCAAGGCCAAGGCGCCTGAAGGTGGCCTGCGCGGCGCGCACTTCTTCTTCGACACCGTCAGCGTGACCGGCACCGAAAACATCATGATGGCGGCCGCTCTGGCCAAGGGTCGCAGCGTTCTGCAAAACGCCGCTCGCGAGCCTGAAGTCATCGACCTGGCGAACTTCCTGATTGCCATGGGCGCCAAGATTTCCGGCGCAGGTACTGACACCATCACCATCGATGGCGTTGATCGTCTGCACCCGGCCACTTACAAGGTGATGCCTGACCGTATCGAAACCGGCACCTACCTGGTTGCCGCTGCCGTGACTGGCGGTCGCGTGAAGGTCAAGGACACGGATCCGACCATCCTTGAAGCCGTTCTTGAGAAACTCAAGGAAGCGGGTGCTGAAATCACCTGCGGCGAAGACTGGATCGAGCTGAACATGCACGGCAAGCGGCCGAAAGCCGTCAACGTGCGGACCGCTCCATACCCGGCGTTCCCGACTGACATGCAAGCGCAGTTCATCTCCCTCAACGCCATTGCCGAAGGCACCGGTGCCGTGATCGAGACGATCTTCGAAAACCGCTTCATGCACGTTTACGAACTGCACCGCATGGGCGCCAAGATCCAGGTCGAAGGCAACACGGCCATCGTGACCGGCACCGAGAAGCTCAAAGGCGCGCCAGTCATGGCCACCGACCTGCGTGCATCGGCCAGCCTGGTCATCTCGGCGTTGATCGCTGAAGGCGACACCTTGATCGACCGCATCTACCACATAGACCGTGGTTACGAGTGCATCGAAGAGAAACTGCAGATGCTCGGCGCCAAGATCCGCCGCGTACCGGGCTAGTTTCTGCTGTATGGGCGCAGGGACGCGTCCGTTGAATTGTTCAGAGTCGAGCCGGTTTCCGGCTCGATGTGTGTCCGGCGCCGATTGCGACCGGGCATGAGTACCTTGATAAGGACTGACGTTTCCCATGTTGACCATCGCACTGTCCAAGGGCCGCATCCTTGACGACACCCTGCCGCTTCTGGCTGAAGCGGGCATCGTGCCGACCGAGAATCCGGACAAAAGCCGCAAGCTGATCATCCCCACGACCCAGCCTGATGTACGTCTGCTGATCGTTCGCGCCACCGATGTGCCGACCTACGTCGAGCATGGTGCGGCGGATCTGGGCGTCGCCGGTAAAGATGTGTTGATGGAATACGGTGGCCAGGGCCTGTACGAGCCACTGGACCTGCAAATTGCCCAATGCAAGCTGATGACCGCGGGCAAGATCGGGGCGATCGAGCCCAAGGGCCGTCTGCGCATCGCTACCAAGTTCGTCAACGTTGCCAAGCGTTACTATGCCGAGCAAGGTCGTCAGGTCGACATCATCAAGCTGTACGGCTCGATGGAGCTGGCACCGCTGATCGGTCTGGCCGACAAGATCATCGACGTGGTCGACACCGGTAACACGCTGCGGGCCAACGGCCTTGAGCCACAGGATTTCATTGCGGCCATCAGCTCCCGGCTGATCGTTAACAAAGCCTCGATGAAGATGCAGCACGCCCGTATTCAGGCGTTGATCGACACCCTGCGCAAGGCAGTGGAGTCTCGACACCGCGGCTGATTCACCTGCGCGACGTTAAGTCGCGCCCGTCTATCCGCCTCATAGCCAGAATTCTCAGGTGCCCAAGCGGAAACGACTGCTAAGTTAGGGCGCCTGAGTTTTTGCCATTCCTATGAGGCTCTCGCTATGACCGCACCGACTGCAATTCGCCGACTCAACGCTGCCGATCCTGATTTCGCACATCATCTGGATCATCTGCTGAGCTGGGAAAGTGTGTCTGACGACTCGGTCAATCAGCGGGTGCTGGACATCATCAAAGCCGTGCGCGAGCGTGGCGATGCGGCGCTGGTGGAATTCACCCAGAAGTTTGACGGCCTGGAAGTCGCCTCCATGGCGGACCTGATCCTGCCGCGCGAACGCCTGGAACTGGCCCTGACCCGAATCACCATTCCTCAGCGCGAGGCGCTGGAAAAAGCCGCCACCCGTGTGCGCAGCTACCACGAAAAACAGAAGCAGGATTCCTGGAGCTACACCGAAGCCGACGGCACGGTGCTGGGCCAGAAGGTCACGCCGCTGGATCGCGCCGGTCTATATGTGCCGGGCGGCAAGGCGTCGTACCCGTCGTCCGTGTTGATGAACGCGATTCCGGCCAAAGTCGCGGGCGTGACCGAAGTGGTCATGGTCGTGCCGACTCCGCGCGGTGAAATCAACGAGCTGGTGCTGGCGGCTGCCTGCATCGCCGGCGTCGACCGGGTGTTCACCATCGGCGGTGCCCAGGCCGTTGCCGCACTGGCTTATGGCACCGAAAGCGTGCCGAAGGTCGACAAGGTGGTGGGCCCTGGCAACATCTATGTCGCCACCGCCAAGCGCCACGTGTTCGGCCAGGTCGGTATCGACATGATCGCCGGCCCGTCGGAGATTCTTGTGGTGTGCGATGGTCAGACCGATCCTGACTGGATCGCCATGGACCTGTTTTCCCAGGCCGAGCACGACGAAGACGCTCAGGCGATTCTGGTCAGCCCGGACGCCGAGTTCCTCGACAAGGTTGCCGCGAGCATCAACAAACTAATGCCGACCATGGAGCGCGCCGAGATTATCGAAACATCGATCAATGGCCGTGGCGCCTTGATCCTGGTTCGAGACATGGAGCAGGCCATCGAAGTGGCCAACCGCATCGCGCCGGAACACCTGGAGTTGTCGGTGGCTGATCCACAAGCCTGGCTGCCGCAGATCCGTCACGCCGGTGCGATTTTCATGGGCCGTCACACCTCTGAAGCCTTGGGCGATTACTGCGCCGGTCCGAACCACGTGCTGCCGACTTCTGGCACCGCGCGGTTCTCGTCGCCGCTCGGTGTGTATGACTTCCAGAAACGTTCGTCGATCATTTTCTGCTCCGAGCAGGGTGCGTCCGAACTGGGCAAGACCGCTTCCGTGCTGGCCCGTGGCGAGTCGCTGACCGCCCACGCACGCAGCGCTGAATACCGCATCGTCGATGGCAAGCAGGGGAACTGAAATGAGTAAATTCTGGAGCCCGTTCGTCAAGAACCTGGTGCCCTACGTACCGGGCGAGCAGCCGAAACTGGCCAAACTGGTAAAGCTCAACACCAATGAAAACCCTTACGGTCCATCGCCCAAAGCCCTGGCGGCGATGCAGGCCGAGCTGAACGACAACCTGCGCCTGTATCCGGACCCGAACAGCGATCTGCTGAAAAATGCCGTGGCCAAGTACTACGGCGTACAGAGCAATCAGGTGTTCCTCGGCAACGGTTCTGATGAAGTCCTGGCGCACATTTTCCACGGCCTGCTGCAGCACGAAAAGCCGCTGCTGTTCCCTGACATCAGCTACAGCTTCTATCCGGTTTACTGCGGTTTGTACGGCATAGCATTTGATGCGGTGCCGCTGGACGAGCAGTTCCAGATCAATCCGGCCGACTACACCAAGCCGAACGGCGGGATCATTTTCCCGAACCCGAACGCGCCGACCGGTTGCCTGCTGGCGCTCGAGGCTGTCGAGCAAATCCTCAAGGCCAACCCGGATTCCGTGGTTGTGGTGGACGAGGCTTACATCGACTTCGGCGGCGCAACGGCTATCACGCTGGTGGATCGATACCCGAACCTTCTGGTGACCCAGACCTTGTCCAAGTCCCGTTCGCTGGCGGGTCTGCGGGTTGGGCTGGCAGTAGGACACCCGGACTTGATTGAAGCGCTGGAGCGGATCAAGAACAGCTTCAACTCTTATCCGATTGACCGTCTGGCCATCGTCGGCGCCGCCGCCGCGTTTGAAGATCGCGAGTACTTCGACAAGACCTGCCGTCTGGTGATCGAGAGCCGCGATAAGGTAGTTGGGCAATTGGAGACGAAGGGTTTTGAAGTGTTGCCGTCGGCAGCGAACTTCATTTTCGCCCGTCATCCGCAACACGATGCGGCCGGGCTGGCAGCGAAGTTGCGCGAGCAAGGTGTGATCGTTCGCCACTTCAAGCAAGAGCGCATTGCGCAGTTCCTGCGGATCTCCATTGGCACGCCCGAGCAGAATCAGGCACTGATCGACGGCCTGGGCGATCTTTGACCCGTACCTGATCCCGTAGAAGCATGCAGTGCAGCGATCCGGCTTGCCCGCGGTGTTCCCACCGCGGGCAAGCTTGTTTTTACAGATCGAGAGTCAGGCTGACAGTGAAATTGCGCGGCTCACCGGGGTTCACCCAGTAGTTGCTATACGAGCGCTCGAAGTATTTCTCATCGAAAAGGTTGTTCAGGTTCAGGCCTACGGTGACGGTGTCGCTGGCTTTGTAGTGCGCCAGCACGTCCACGGTGTGATAGGCCGGCAATTCAAAATCGCTGCCGGACTCACCCGAACGATCGCCGACATAGGTAAAGGCCGCTCCGACATCCGAGCCACGCAAACGACCCTCCTGAAACTCATAAACCCCCAACACGCTGCCGCTGCGTTTCGCTACGCCGAGGATGCGGCTACCAGTGGGAATGACGTTGTCGCCTTCGGTAACCTCGGCATCAATGTAGGCAAGCGCGCCGATCACTCGCACGGCGTCGGTCATTTGCCCGGTGACTTGCAGATCGAATCCCTGACTGCGGGCCTTGCCCATGGCGCGGCTGGTGTCGGTGCCCGGGTCGAGTGCGAGGACGTTTTCCTTTTCGATATGGAAGAGGGCAAAGGTGCTGCTCAAGCGATCGTCAAACAGCTCGCTCTTGATCCCGAGTTCATAGCCGACGCCTTGTTCCGGGTCGAAGGATTTCCCGCTGGCATCGAGGCCGTTGTTCGGCTTGAACGAAGTTGAGGCATTAGCGAACACTCCGACTTCGGGTGTCAGTTGGTAGAGCAGGCCGGCCCGTTGCGTAAGCGCGTCATGGCGCTGACGACTGTTGGCGCCTCGGGTGTGATCGTCGATGCGTTGCTCGAAATGCTCGAAGCGTATGCCGAGCATGCCGCGCAGTTTCTCGGTGAAGATAATCTGGTCCTGCAGGTTCAGCGCGTGGCTTTCGACGTGTTCGAAGAAGTCCGTGCCGGACCGTGTGCCGTCAGGTTTCGGCCGTCCATAGACCGGATGATAGATGTCAATGTCGTACGGGCCACCGGCAATTGTGGTCACGCGTTCGTTCTTGCGGTAGTTCTCGTATTCGCTGCCGATCAGCAGTTCGTGCTGCCAGCTGCCGAGGTCGAACAGGCCGCGCAGTTCGAGTTGCGTGATGCTGTCGTGCCAATCGTTGTCACGCTCGCGGTAGCGGCGATTGACCGTGTGCCCGTCGGCATTCAGCGGTCGAGCCTCCGAGGCGAAGCCCCAGAGTTTGCCTTCCTTGTAATGACTGGCGAGGCGCAGGCTCCAGCGGTCGTCGAGCTGATGTTCGAGCGCGGCTTGCAGCCTGTTGTTGTGGTTATCGATGTCACCATCGTTGGGCTCGCCCAGGAACGTCGAGCGCGACACACCGTTCCATGTGTTGTTCGGTGCGACGATGCCGCGGTCGAACGTCGAGCTGTGACGGACGAATTCGCTTTCCACCAGCAGGTGGGTGTCAGGGTTCAATTGCCAACTGAAGGAGGGTGCGACAAACACGCGCTGGCTGTCGACGTGATCGCGAAAGCTGTGGTTGTCCTCGACCGCCAGGTTCACTCGAGATAACACACTGCCGGCATCGTCCAGTGGCGTATTGACGTCCACTGCGGTGCGATAGCGATCCCAGCTGCCGGCACTGGTATGCAACGTGGTGAAGGCTTCGGGCTGTGGTTTCTTGGTGACGATGTTCACCGTGCCGCCAGGATCACCACGGCCATAGAGGCTGGCGGCGGGGCCTTTGAGCACCTCGATACGCTCGATATTGGCCACGTCCGGTGTGCTCGGATAGCCACGGTTGGCGCTGAATCCGTCCGTGTAGAACTCGGAGGTGGTGAAGCCGCGCACACTGTATTCGTAAAGCGTCAGGCCTCCGAAGTTGTTCTGTTTCGACACACCGCCGGCATAATCCAGTGCGCGCTCGACGCTGGTGCTGCCCAGATCCTTGAGCACGCTGGCGGGAATCACACTGATGGATTGCGGGATATCACGGATCGCCGTGTCGGTTTTGGTCGCACTGGAGGAGCGCGTGGCGCGGTAGCCTTTGACCGGCCCGGTGGGGGATTCGTACTCGGAGGTGACGCTGATGGCGTCCAGTTCGAGTGTGCCGGACTCTTCGGCGAAGACCGGATCACCCAGCAGGCTGAGGGTAAAACCTGCTACGGAAACCATTGTTCGAGACGACATGTTATGTTGTTCCAATAGTGATATTGAAACAATATAACATGTCTAATGAGAATGTCTGCCGTTAACCCGAGTGTCTCGGGTTAGTGCTTACTCTTCTTCTTTTTCTTTGACCGGGGCCGGTGGTGGGCGCAGGCCGATCTCGGCGGTGAGCTTCAACTCCTTGCCGTTACGCATCACTTGAATCGACACCTTGTCGGTCGGTTTGATCCGCGCCACCTGGTTCATCGAACGACGGCCATCTCCAGCCGGTTCGCCGTCGATGGCGAGGATCACATCACCCAATTGCAGGCCGGCCTTCTGCGCCGGGCCGTCACGGAAGATCCCCGCGACCACGATGCCCGGACGCCCCGACAGACCAAACGACTCCGCCAGTTCCTGAGTCAATGGCTGCACTTCAATCCCGAGCCAGCCACGAATCACCTGGCCGTGCTCGATGATCGACTTCATCACCTCCATGGCCAGCTTGACCGGAATCGCGAAGCCGATGCCCTGGGAGCCGCCGGACTTGGAGAAGATCGCCGTGTTGATGCCTGTCAGGTTGCCGTTGGCATCCACCAGCGCGCCGCCGGAGTTACCCGGGTTGATCGCGGCGTCGGTCTGAATGAAGTCTTCGTAGTTGTTCAAGCCCAGCTGATTACGTCCAGTGGCGCTGATGATGCCCATGGTCACGGTCTGGCCGACGCCGAACGGGTTGCCGATGGCCAGTGCCACGTCGCCGATGCGGATATTGTCGGAGCGGCCGATGGTGATCGACGGCAGGTTTTTCAGATCGATTTTCAACACCGCAAGGTCGGTTTCCGGATCGCTGCCGATGACGCGTGCGAGGGTTTCACGGCCGTCCTTGAGCGCGACCACAATCTGATCGGCGCCACTGGTCACGTGGTTGTTGGTCAGAATGTAGCCTTCCGGGCTCATCATCACGCCAGAGCCGAGGCTCGACTCCATGCGCTTCTGCTTGGGTGAGTTGTCGCCGAAAAAGCGGCGGAACTGCGGGTCCTCAAACAGCGGATGGTTCGGCTTGTTGATGACTTTGGTGGTGTACAGGTTGACTACCGCCGGCGCGGCGGTGGTCACGGCGTCTGCGTACGACACCGGGCCTTGTTGCACACTGGTGGTTTGTGGCGCTTGCTGCAGGTTGACGTCGAGGCTTGGAAGCCCGACCCATTGCGGGTAACGCTGGATTATCAACAGAGCGATAAGCACGCCGGCCAACAGCGGCCAGCCGGAAAAACGCAGCGCCTTGAGCATTAAGCACGTCCTGAAAGGTTGCAGGCGGTATGAGACCGCCCATAATGTCGCGCATTATACGAGGCCGAGCGCGCCTCTGAACGGGATATTTAGGAGTCTTTTATGGCCGTCGCCTTGAGCACCCTGGTCGAAGAAGCCGACCGTTACCTCGCCAGTGCAAAGATTGCCGATTATTGCCCTAACGGATTGCAGGTCGAGGGCCGCCCGCAAGTGATGCGCATTGTCAGTGGCGTCACTGCAAGCCAGGCATTACTGGATGCCGCCGTCGAAGCGCAGGCCGACCTGGTGCTGGTTCATCACGGTTATTTCTGGAAGGGCGAAAACCCGTGCATCACCGGCATGAAGCAACGTCGTTTGAAGACCTTGCTCAAGCACGACATCAGCCTGCTGTCTTATCACCTGCCGCTGGACCTGCATCCGGATGTCGGCAATAACGTGCAGCTGGCTCATCAGCTGGACATCACGGTCGAAGGTCCGCTCGATCCAGGCAACCTCAAAATCGTCGGCCTGGTGGGTTCGCTGAATGAGCCGATGACACCACGTGATTTCGCTCGTCGAGTTCAGGACGTCATGGGCCGCGAGCCGTTACTGATCGAAGGCAGCGCGATGATTCGCCGTGTGGGTTGGTGCACCGGTGGTGGGCAGGGCTATATCGATCAGGCGGTCCTGGCAGGTGTCGACCTTTACCTCAGTGGTGAAGCGTCCGAGCAAACCTTCCACAGTGCCCGTGAAAACGACATCAGTTTCATCGCCGCCGGTCACCACGCCACTGAGCGCTACGGCGTGCAAGCGCTGGGCGATTACCTGGCACGCCGTTTTGCCCTCGAGCACATCTTCATCGATTGCCCGAATCCGATCTGATTTGCGTAGCCCCGCTGCGATCTTTTGATCTTAAAATCAACGTCAAAAGATCGCAGCCTTCGGCAGCTCCTACAGGGGGCAGTCCCAACCAGTCAGAGTAATCCACGCCCAAACGAGGGGGTATATTCATATACCCTTTCGATCTAGCTGGCGTCCTGATTAGAAGCAGTCGCTGTGCTAGCATTCCCCGCTCGAACACGGCCCGCTGGCCGTCCATAAGATCGTTTTCGTGAGTAGCCATGGTCGACAAACTGACGCATCTGAAACAGCTGGAGGCCGAAAGCATCCACATCATCCGCGAGGTCGCCGCCGAGTTCGATAACCCGGTGATGCTGTACTCCGTCGGTAAAGATTCCGCCGTGATGCTGCACCTTGCGCGCAAGGCGTTCTTCCCGGGCAAACTGCCGTTCCCGGTGATGCACGTCGACACCCGGTGGAAGTTCAAGGAGATGTACGCATTCCGCGATCGCATGGTCGAAGAGCTCGGCCTGGACCTGCTGGTGCACGTGAACCCCGATGGTGTTGCGCAGGGCATCAACCCGCTGACCCACGGTAGCGCAAAGCACACCGACATCATGAAAACCGAAGGCCTGAAGCAGGCTCTCGACAAGTACGGCTTCGACGCTGCTTTCGGTGGTGCCCGTCGTGATGAAGAGAAGTCTCGCGCCAAAGAGCGCGTGTATTCCTTCCGCGATACCAAGCACCGCTGGGACCCGAAGAACCAGCGTCCAGAACTGTGGAACGTCTACAACGGCAACGTCAACAAGGGTGAATCCATCCGTGTGTTCCCGTTGTCGAACTGGACCGAGCTGGACATCTGGCAGTACATCTACCTCGAAGGCATCCCGATCGTGCCGCTGTATTTCGCCGCCGAGCGCGACGTCATCGAGATGAATGGCACCTGGATCATGATCGACGACGAGCGCCTGCTCAATCACCTGAGCGACGAAGACAAGAAGCGTATCGTCAAGAAGAAAGTCCGTTTCCGTACACTGGGTGACTACCCGCTGACCGGTGCGGTCGAGTCCGAGGCCACCAGCCTGACCGACATCATTCAGGAAATGCTCCTGACGCGAACTTCCGAACGCCAGGGCCGGGTCATCGACCACGATGGCGCAGGCTCGATGGAAGAAAAGAAACGTCAGGGTTATTTCTAAGGGGTTGTCATGTCGCACGTATCTGATTTGATCAGCGAGGACATCCTCGCCTACCTGGGCCAGCACGAACGCAAGGAAATGCTGCGCTTTCTGACCTGTGGCAACGTCGATGACGGCAAGAGCACCCTGATCGGGCGCCTGCTGCACGACTCCAAGATGATCTACGAAGATCACCTGGAAGCCATCACCCGCGACTCGAAAAAAGTCGGCACCACTGGCGACGATATCGACCTGGCGTTGCTGGTCGACGGCCTGCAGGCCGAGCGGGAGCAGGGCATCACCATCGATGTTGCCTACCGCTACTTCTCCACCGCCAAGCGCAAATTCATCATTGCCGACACCCCTGGCCATGAGCAGTACACCCGCAACATGGCCACGGGTGCTTCTACCTGTGACCTGGCGATCATCCTGATCGATGCCCGTTACGGCGTGCAGACTCAGACGCGTCGCCACAGTTTTATCGCCTCGTTGCTGGGTATCAAACACATCGTGATCGCCGTCAACAAGATGGACATCAATGGCTTTGATGAAACCGTCTTCGAGTCGATCAAGGCCGATTACCTGAAGTTCGCCGAAGGCATCGCCTTCAAGCCGACCACCATGGCGTTCGTGCCGATGTCGGCGCTCAAGGGCGACAACGTCGTGAACAAGTCCGAGCGCTCGCCGTGGTACACCGGCCAGTCGCTGATGGAAATTCTCGAGACCGTCGAAATCGCCAGCGACCGCAACTACACCGACCTGCGTTTCCCGGTGCAGTACGTCAACCGTCCGAACCTGAATTTCCGTGGTTTCGCCGGCACCCTGGCCAGCGGTGTCGTGCACAAGGGCGACGAAGTCGTTGTGCTGCCGTCGGGCAAAAGCAGCCGTGTGAAATCCATCGTCACCTTCGAAGGTGAGCTGGAACACGCAGGTCCAGGTCAGGCGGTGACGCTGACCATGGAAGACGAGATCGACATCTCCCGCGGCGATTTGCTGGTGCACGCCGATAACCTGCCGCAAGTGACCGACGCCTTCGACGCCATGCTGGTGTGGATGGCCGAAGAACCGATGCTGCCGGGCAAGAAATACGACATCAAGCGCGCCACGACGTACGTGCCGGGTTCGATCACCAGCATCGTCAACCGCGTTGATGTGAACACCCTTGAAGAAGGTCCGGCCAGCTCGTTGCAGCTGAACGAGATCGGTCGCGTCAAGATCAGCCTCGACGCCGCTATCGCGCTGGACGGTTACGCAAGCAACCGCACCACCGGTTCGTTCATCGTCATCGATCGCTTGACCAACGGTACTGTCGCCGCCGGCATGATCATCGCTCAGCCGCTGGCACATGGCAGCAGCACGCATCACGGAAAACTGGCTCACGTTGCCACCGAAGAGCGTGCCCAGCGCTTCGGCCAGCAGCCGGCCACCGTGCTGTTCAGCGGCTTGTCGGGCGCGGGCAAAAGCACCTTGGCTTATGCGGTTGAACGCAAGCTGTTCGACATGGGGCGTGCGGTGTTTGTGCTGGATGGCCAGAACCTGCGTCACGACCTGAACAAAGGTCTGCCACAGGATCGCGCCGGTCGTACCGAGAACTGGCGTCGTGCGGCGCACGTTGCGCGTCAGTTCAACGAAGCCGGCTTGCTGACGCTTGCGGCCTTCGTGGCACCGAGTGCCGAAGGTCGTGAGCAAGCCAAGGACCTGATCGGCAAGGAACGTCTGCTGACGGTCTACGTCCAGGCCTCGCCGACGGTCTGTGCCGAGCGTGACCCACAAGGTCTGTACGCAGCGGCCGGGGATAACATCCCGGGCGAATCCTTCCCGTTCGACGTGCCGCTGGATGCCGACCTCGTGGTCGATACCCAAGCGCTGTCGCTGGAAGAAAGCGTCAAGCAAGTGCTGGATCTGCTGCGCCAGCGCGGCGCGATCTAAGCGTTAGCCGCTAATAAGAAACCCGCCGATGAGTGATCATCCGGCGGGTTTTTTTGTTTCGGATCAACTCGGGCAACTGTAGGAGTGAGCCTGCTCGCGATAGCGGTGGATCAGTCGACGTAAACTCTGAATGTACGACCGCTATCGCGAGCAGGCTCACTCCTACAGGAGATCAGTGTCTGCCTGGATATTCGCGATGCATCTGCTCCAGCAACGCATCCTTGTCTTCCCACAGCTGATTGATCCAGCCCTGGAACTGCAATCGGTACTCTCCATCCTGGTCGTAATTCTTGCCAATGAACTGCGGCGGAATCTTCAGCTCCTGAAAATGCACCACCACGTCCTTGACGTTCCCGCACAACAGATCCCAATACCCCGGACGACCGCCTGGATAGTGAATGGTCACATTGACGATGGATTCGAGCTGCTCACCCATCGCATCGAGTACGAAGGCAATACCACCGGCCTTGGGCTTGAGCAGGTACTTGAACGGTGACTTCTGTTGCGCATGCTTGCCTTCGGTGAAGCGCGTGCCTTCGACAAAGTTGAAAATACCCACCGGGTTATTACGAAACTTGTCGCAGGTCTTGCGGGTGGTTTCCAGGTCTTTGCCTTTCTTCTCCGGGTGCTTTTCCAGGTACGTCTTGGAGTAGCGCTTCATGAACGGAAAGCCCAGGGTCCACCACGCCAGACCAATCACCGGCACCCAAATCAGCTCTTGCTTGAGAAAGAACTTCAGCGGCTGGATGCGACGGTTGAGCACGTACTGCAGCACCATGATGTCGACCCAGCTCTGGTGGTTGCTGGTGATCAGATACGAATGCTGATAGTCCAGCCCCTCGAGGCCACTCAGGTGCCAGCGAGTACGGCAGACGAGGTTCATCCAGGCCTTGTTGTTGCTGATCCAGGCTTCGTGCGTATGGCTCATCAGCCAGCGCGTGAATCGCTGGGTCAAGGCGAAAGGCAGTGCCTTGAAGATCGCCACGCAGAACAGGAATGAGCAGAGCAAAATGGTATTGAGTGCCAGCAGTATCGATGCAATCACACCGCGCACGGCGGCAGGCAGGAAATCCAGCATTTAAAGATCCATAGGTCGGTTGGCAGCTTGGATCGCGGTCAACGCGATGGTGTACACAATGTCATCGACCTGCGCGCCGCGTGGCAGGTCGTTCACCGGTTTGCGCAGGCCTTGCAGCATCGGGCCGAGGCTGACGCAATCGGCACTGCGCTGCACGGCTTTGTGCGTGGTGTTGCCGGTGTTCAGGTCGGGGAACACGAACACCGTGGCGCGACCGGCCACCTGGCTGTTCGGCGCCAGTTGCCGGGCCACGGTTTCGTTGGCGGCGGCGTCGTACTGCAACGGGCCGTCGATCAGTAGAGAATGCTGCTGCTCGTGGGCAAGCAACGTCGCTTCGCGCACCTTCTCGACTTCTTCACCGCTGGCTGATTCGCCACTGGAGTAGCTGATCATGGCTACCCGTGGCGTAATGCCGAACGCGGCCGCCGAGTCAGCACTTTGCAGCGCGATTTCGGCCAGTTCGCTGGCACTCGGATGCGGGTTCATCACGCAATCGCCGTACACCAGCACTTCTTCCGGGAACAGCATGAAGAACACCGACGACACCAGCGTGCAGCCCGGTGCGGTCTTGATCAACTGCAAGGCCGGGCGGATGGTGTTGGCGGTGGAGTGAATGACGCCAGAGACGAGGCCATCGACTTCATCCAGCGCGAGCATCATGGTGCCGATAACCACAGTGTCTTCCAGCTGCTGCTCGGCCATCGGTGCATTGAGGCTTTTGCTTTTGCGCAGTGCGACCATCGGTTCGACGTAGCGCTCGCGGATCAGGTCCGGGTCGAGAATTTCCAGTCCCGGCGGCAGCTCGATGCCTTGCGCGCGAGCCACCGCTTCGACGTCCTCGGGTTTGGCCAGCAGTACGCAGCGGGCAATCCCGCGTGCCTGACAAATCGCCGCCGCCTGGACGGTCAACGGCTCGCTGCCTTCGGGCAGGACGATACGTTTGTTGGCCGCCTGGGCCCGCTGGATCAATTGATAACGGAATACGGCAGGCGACAGGCGCATTTCCCGTGGCGTGCCGCAGCGCTGGTGCAGCCAGTTGGCGTCGAGGTGGCTGGCGACGAAATCGGTGATGATCTCCGCGCGCTCACGGTCGTCAATCGGGATTTCCTTGTTCAATCCGTTCAGCTGGTTGGCGGTGTCGTAGGAACCGGTGCTCACCGACAGCACAGGCAAGCCAGCCTGCAGCGCGCCTCGACACAAATCCATGATGCGCGGATCGGGCAGGGTATCGCTGGTCAGCAGCAGGCCGGCCAATGGTACGCCGTTCATGGCGGCGAGGCTGACAGCGAGAATGATGTCGTCGCGATCGCCTGGGGTCACCACCAGTACACCGGGCTTGAGCAGCTCCACGGTGTTGCGCATGGTGCGGGCGCAGATAATGATTTTGGTCATGCGCCGGGTTTCGTAGTCGCCGGCATTGAGAATCTGTGCGCCCATCAGATCGGCGACGTCGCGGGTACGCGGTGCATTCAGTTCCGGCTGGAACGGGATGCAGCCCAGCAGACGGAAATCGCCGCTGCGCAGCAACGGCGAGTGTTCTTTCAGGCGCGAGGCGAAGACGTCCATGCTTTCGTCGGTCTTGACCTTGTTGAGGATCACACCGAGGACTTTCGGGTCCTTCGGACCGCCGAACAATTGCGCCTGCAATTCGACGCGACCGGACAGTTCGGTCAACACCTCGTTTTCCGGCGCCGACACCAGGATCACATCAGCGTCCAGGCTCTTGGCCAGGTGCAGATTCACCCGCGCGGCGTAGCTGGCGCTGCGGGTTGGCACCATGCCTTCGACGATCAGCACGTCCTTGCCGATAGCGGCCTGCTGGTAGAGGGTGATGATTTCTTCGAGCAATTCGTCGAGCTGACCATCGCCCAGCATCCGCTCGACATGCGCCAGGCCCAGCGGTTGAGGCGGTTTCAGACCATGGGTACGCGCCACCAGTTCGGTGGAGCGTTCCGGTCCTGTATCACCAGGGTGCGGCTGGGCAATCGGTTTGAAAAAGCCGACCTTGAGACCGGCGCGCTCGAGCGTACGCACCAGCCCGAGGCTGATGGAGGTCAGACCCACGCCAAAATCGGTGGGGGCGATAAAAAAAGTTTGCATGCGGATTCTCTAAGGGAGCGCAGGGGTGACCCTCTATATCTGACGGTCTACCGAAATTCAGTCGCCAAGGTTATCGCTAACCGAGCCTTGTGCGCACCAACCACAATCAAAGGGTTGGCCTATTTTTTCATTACGCAGCGATGGGTCCATGACCCAGGCCCGGGATTGCCACGGCGGCTGGTGACGCAGGTGCTGGGTATGACCGCAGGAAAGCTCGGCCACCCAGTGGCCGTCCTCGTCCTGATGGAAACCTGTGACCGTAGAGTTCTGTGCTGCCATCCGTCTGTCCGGGTTGTGTTCGCTTTCGGGCGATTGCTTCGCTAAACTTGGTCTTTCTATATTCTTATGCAAAAGGTCTCGCCCCATGCTGATCGCCGCCAATAAGGCTGTCTCCATCGACTATACCCTGACCAACGATGCTGGTGAGGTCATCGACAGCTCCGCCGGCGGCGCGCCGCTGGTTTACCTGCAAGGCGCAGGTAACATCATCCCGGGCCTGGAAAAGGCACTGGAAGGTAAAGCCGTTGGTGATGAACTGACTGTTGCCGTAGAACCGGAAGATGCCTACGGCGAATACGCTGCCGAACTGGTCAGCACCCTGAGCCGCAGCATGTTCGAAGGCGTTGATGAGCTGGAAGTGGGCATGCAGTTCCACGCTTCCGCTCCGGACGGCCAAATGCAGATCGTGACCATCCGCGACCTGGACGGCGACGACGTCACTGTCGACGGCAACCACCCGTTGGCCGGTCAGCGCCTGAATTTCCAGGTCAAGATCATCGACATCCGTGATGCGAGCCAGGAAGAAGTCGCTCATGGCCACGTCCATGGCGAAGGTGGCCATCACCACTGATTTTCTGCGCTAAGCTCAGAGAACTGGAGAGGCGCCCGAGGGCGCCTTTTTTAGTCCGCGGTTGTCCATGGCAGCGCCGCCAGGTGGCTGTTTCGAGCAGAACACGGGAATTTGGAGTTCGTCATGAGTGCTTTTCACGACCTTAAATTGACAGCCCTGGATGGTCAGGAGCTACCTCTGGCGCCTTTCAAAGGGCGCGTCGTGCTGGTGGTCAATGTTGCCTCCAAATGTGGCCTGACCCCGCAATACGCGGCGCTGGAAAACCTTTACCAGCAATTCAAGGACAAAGGCTTCAGCGTACTGGGCCTGCCGTGCAACCAGTTTGCCGGACAGGAACCGGGTACCGAGCAAGAGATCCAGGATTTCTGCAGCCTGAACTATGGCGTGACCTTTCCGTTGTCCAGCAAGCTGGAAGTCAACGGGCATGATCGTCATCAGTTGTATCGTCTGCTGGCAGGCGAGGGTGCCGAATTCCCGGGCGACATCACCTGGAATTTCGAGAAGTTCCTGCTGGGCAAGGACGGCCGTGTGTTGGCCCGGTTTTCGCCGCGCACGGCGCCGGACGATCCGACGATCGTTCACGCGATTGAAAAAGCGCTGAGCTAGAAGATCAAAAGATCGCAGCCTGCGGCAGCTTCTACGGGGATACGCATTCCATGGTAGGAGCTGGCGCAGGCTGCGATCTTTTGTTTCTGCCTTTTGACTCTAAATCACCAAAATCAATAATACTTCCCATCCCATTGCGCCCTCCATATTATAGCCGTCATAAAGTCTATCCCGTGGAGCGTTCCCATGCCCGTAAAAGCCCTGTTCAAACCGTTCCACCTCGGCACCCTCGAATTGCCGACCCGCGTCGTCATGGCCCCCATGACCCGCTCGTTCTCGCCGGGTGGCGTGCCTAATTCCAAAGTCATCGAGTACTACCGTCGTCGCGCGGCGGCGGGCGTGGGCCTGATCATCACCGAAGGCACCACCGTCGGCCACAAGGCCTCCAACGGCTACCCGAACGTGCCGCATTTCTACGGCGAGTCGGCGTTGGCGGGCTGGAAGAAAGTGGTCGATGCGGTGCACGCAGAAGGCGGCAAGATCGTTCCGCAACTGTGGCACGTCGGCAGCGTTCGTCGTATCGGTACCGAGCCGGACGCCAGCGTGCCGGGTTATGGCCCGTCGGAAAAATTGAAAGACGGCCAGGTCGTGGTCCACGGCATGACCAAGCAGGACATCCAGGACGTCATCGCCGCCTTCGCCCAGGCCGCGAAAGACGCGCAGAGCATCGGTATGGACGGCGTGGAAATTCACGGTGCCCATGGCTACCTGGTGGACCAGTTCTTCTGGGAAGGCAGCAACCAGCGCACTGATGAATACGGCGGCAGCCTGGCCAACCGTTCGCGTTTCGCCATCGAATTGATCCAGGCCGTGCGCGCCGCAGTGGGTGAAGGTTTCCCGATCATCTTCCGTTTCTCGCAATGGAAACAGCAGGATTACACCGCGCGTCTGGTGCAAACCCCGGAAGCGCTGGGTGAGTTCCTCCAGCCGTTGTCTGACGCGGGTGTGGATATTTTCCACTGCTCGACACGTCGTTTCTGGGAGCCGGAGTTCGACGGTTCGGAACTGAACCTCGCGGGCTGGACACGCAAGCTCACCGGCAAACCGACCATCACCGTGGGCAGTGTCGGCCTGGACGGCGAGTTCCTGCAGTTCATGGTCAACACCGACAAGATCGCGCAGCCGGCCAGCCTGGAAAAACTGCTGGAGCGTTTGAACAACGATGAGTTCGATCTGGTAGCGGTGGGTCGTGCGCTGCTGGTCGATCCGGACTGGGCGCAAAAAGTACGCGACGGTCGTGAAGAAGACATCCTGCCGTTCAGCCGTGAGGCGTTGATGACGCTGGTTTAAGTCGCATTTGAACTGACGCCATCGCTGTCAAGCCAGCTCCCACAGGGTTTTGTGCCGGTCACATAACGTGTGAACATCCCGGAACACTGTGGGAGCGGGCTTGCCCGCGATGGCGGCGTCGAGGTCTACAAATAATCAAGGTACTGTCGGCGCATTCGGCACCACCAACTCCCCCACACAAGCCCCCCGCAACTGCCCTTCGAACTGTTCGATAATCGCCGGCCAACCCTGTCGACTGGCGTGCTGTCGGGCATTCAGCCTGACGCAACGCAAGGTTTCGCGCTCCTCAAGCAACCACGTCGCCGCATCGCAAAATGCATCCTCATCCCCTGGCATCGCCAGCACACCGTTGTAGCCATGACGAATATGTTGCGCCGCTGCGGCCTGATCGTAAGCCACCACGCCCAGCCCCGAAGCCAGCGCCTCCAGCACCACGTTGCCAAACGTCTCGGTCAGGCTGGGGAACAGAAATACATCCCCCGACGCATAGTGACTGGCCAGCGCTTCACCGCGTTGTGCGCCGCAGAAGATCGCTTCGGGTAATTCCTTTTCCAGCGCCACACGCTGGGGCCCGTCGCCAATCACGATCAGTTTGAGATTCCTCTGTGGATAACTTGCCTTCAGCGTGTCGAAACAGCGTTTGAGCAGACCCAGATTCTTCTCGGGCGCCAGACGGCCGACATGGATCACGGCGATGTCGCGCTCGGCCAGTCCCCACTGTTCGCGTAACGCCGTCAGCCGTTTGGTGGGATGGAACAATTGGCTGTCGACCCCACGAGACAACAACGCCAGGCGCTCGAAATGCCGACGCTCCAGCTCCATCCGCTGGCTCACACTGGGCACCAGGGTCAGGTTCGAGCGGTTATGAAACCAGCGCAGGTAATGAGTCAGCAACCGCGTCAACAGTCCAAATCCATACTGGCTGGAATACTGCTGAAAGTTGGTGTGAAAACCACTCACCACCGAAATGCCCAGACGCCGCGCAGCGCGCAATGCAGAGAGTCCGAGCGGTCCTTCGGTAGCGATGTAGAGCACGTCCGGCCGATGACGTTTCCAGCGGCGCAGCAACTTGTGCATCGACGACTGTCCCCACTGCAAACCCGGATAACCCGGCAAAGGCCAGCCCCGGCACAACAGAAGATCATCGTTGCTGCCGGTTTGCCGGTCACAACCCTGCCGGGGCCGCACCAGCTCCACTTGATGCCCGCGCGCGCGCAAACCGTCGCACAGACGGCCAAGGGTATTGGCCACGCCGTTTATTTCGGGAGGGAACGTTTCGGTGATCAGGGTGATATGCAGAGCTGTCGTCATGGCCTCAGTGTCGGCTGAGGCCATGTCGTCGTCATGACGGTGTGATGATGGATTTGTGACGGGATCAGCGTTGGGTCACCAGGTTTTCCGCGCCGCGTTCTCGCACCCAGAACAGGGTCGCGCCGGCCACGGCGGCCGGCATCATCAGAATGTTGACTACCGGAATCAGCAACACCAGATAAACACTGCCGCCGAAGCTCATGCTCTGCCAGCGTTTCTGGCGCAGCCAGGCGAGCATCTCGTTCCAGCCGAGCTTGTGGTTGTCCGCCGGGTAGTCGATGTACTGGATCGCCATCATCCACACCCCGAACAACAGCCACAGTGGCGCGGCAATAATGTTCACCACGGGGATAAACGACAGGATGAACAACCCGATTGCCCGCGGAAGAAAATAACCGAGCTTGCGCATTTCCCGAGCCAGGGTGCGCGGAATCATGGCAATCAGTTCGCCCCAGCTGAACGCCGGGAAGTCATCAGTGCCGCGCACCACCACTTCAACCTTCTCCGCGAGAAAGCCGTTGAAGGGGGCGGCAATGATGTTAGCCAGCATGGTGAAGGTGAAAAACACCATCAGCACCACCAGCACGACAAAGAGCGGCCACAGGACATAGCTTAGAAAACTCAGCCACTCGGGCAGGGACGGCATCAGCGTATCGACCCACAGGCTGAATTGATGGCTGGCCAGATAGATCAATCCGACGAACAGCACCAGGTTGATCACCAGGGGGAGCAACACAAACAAACGCAGACTCGGGCTCAGGACCAGCTTGAGGCCTTCGCGCAGGTATTGCGGGCCGGACAGAACGGGGGCGGGCATATCGTGCTCCGAGCAAAGGGAAAACGCGCCGACCTTACCGGCTTTGCCCAAGAGGCGAAAGCGCGGCAGCGACATCGACATCAACTGTAACAAAGGCGCCTGAATATGCGCGGCGATGGCATAGAGACCACCTATGAGCTGGATTGTTAATCCGTATTTCCTTAATCTTCGCCCCCTCGATACGCTGCACCCATTCTTTTTTCAGGACTGTCGAGTTCAAGCCTTCCCCAAGTGCTTTCAACGGTCCTTTTTTATTCCCGCCGGCAACCCGGCGTTCCGCGCCAGATGTTTCGGCCCGGTCAACAGGAGCAGGTCATGTCTGAAGTCCGTCATTCGCGAGTGATTATTCTCGGTTCCGGCCCTGCCGGTTACAGCGCCGCGGTCTATGCCGCCCGTGCCAACCTCAAGCCACTGCTGATCACCGGCATGCAAGCCGGCGGTCAACTGACCACCACCACTGAAGTCGATAACTGGCCGGGCGACGTCCACGGCCTGACCGGCCCGGCGCTGATGGAACGCATGAAAGAGCACGCCGAGCGCTTTGAAACCGAGATCGTTTTCGATCACATCAATGCCGTCGACTTCGCTTCCAAGCCTTACAGCCTGACTGGCGACAGCGCCACCTACACCTGCGACGCGCTGATCATCGCGACCGGCGCCAGCGCTCGTTACCTGGGCCTGCCGTCGGAAGAAGCGTTCATGGGCAAAGGCGTTTCGGCCTGCGCGACCTGCGACGGTTTCTTCTATCGCAACAAGCCAGTGGCTGTGGTCGGCGGCGGCAACACCGCTGTTGAAGAAGCCCTGTACCTGGCCAACATCGCCAGCACCGTGACCCTGATCCACCGTCGTGAAACCTTCCGCGCCGAGAAGATCCTGATCGACAAGCTGAATGCACGCGTGGCTGAAGGCAAGATCATCCTGAAGCTGAATTCGAACCTGGACGAAGTTCTGGGTGACAACATGGGCGTGACCGGTGCTCGCCTGAAGAACAACGACGGTAGCTTCGACGAGCTGAAAGTCGACGGCGTGTTCATCGCCATCGGCCACACGCCGAACACTTCGTTGTTCGAAGGTCAGCTGACGTTGAAAGACGGCTACCTGGTCGTGCACGGCGGCCGTGAAGGCAATGCGACTGCCACTAACCTCGAAGGTATCTTCGCGGCCGGTGACGTGGCTGACCACGTTTACCGCCAGGCCATCACCTCCGCTGGTGCCGGCTGCATGGCGGCACTGGATGCCGAGCGTTACCTGGACGACCTGCAGAACGCCAAGTTCTGAAATCGCTGAAATGAAAAAACCGGCCTCGGCCGGTTTTTTTCTGTCCACAAAATATGCGGCCTACACCAACCTTTGTGGGAGCTAGCCTGCTAGCGATGGCGTGTCAGTCACATCAATGTAGCTGACACACCATCGCTAGCAGGCTAGCTCCCACAAGGGGTATGCAGCGGCCTCAACCCTTGAAGCGCTCCTGCACGAAGTCCATGACCTTCAACGACTGATAGATCGCATTCGCCGCCACCCGTCCAAACGGACCGCCATTCCAGTCCAGCAGGTACGGCTTGAACAGTTCATATCGCAAACTCTCCCCGCACACCGCCTCGGCGATCACCCGGCCGCCGATCGAGCCGGTGTTCAAACCATGACCGCCAAACGAAGTGCACGCCCAGACGCCCGGTTCCAGCAAGCCCAGGTTAGGCATTTTGTTGGTGGAGTAACCCATCAGGCCGGACCAGGCGAGATCGATTTTCACTGCGGCCAGCTGCGGGTACACCGCAACCATGTCCGCCTTGAGCATGGCCGCCAGGGCTTTCTCGTTCTGTTCATTGCGCGTGGTGATGCGGCCACCCCACAGCAAGCGGTCGCCTTCTACGACGCGGTAATAGTCCGATGCACGTCGGTCGTCAGAGAACGCAGCACCGGAGTCCAACACTGTCTTGATCGAGTCACCCAGGTGTTCGGTCAGCACCACGTAGGTGGCGATAGGCAGGTAGGCGCGACTGAGTTTCTGCAGCTCCGGTCCCCCGTAGCCGCCGGCGCAGAACACCAGATCCTTGCAGCGCACACTGCCGCGCGTGGTCTTGACGATTTTGTCCGCACCTTCGCGCTGCCAGGCGAGCATCTTCGAATGTTCGAAAATCCTGCCGCCAGCTGCTTCAATGGCGAGGGCCAGGCCCAAACAATAATTCAGCGGGTGGAAATGCAGGGCGTTCGGATCTTCGACACCCTGGAAGTAGCGCAGCGTGTGAGCCCGCTCGCGGACCTGGGCAGTGTCGAGGAAATTGAGTTCATAGCCGAAGTCACGGCGCATGGTGTCGATGTGGTTTTTAATGCTGGCGCCATCGTCGTAGCGCTTGACCCGAATCGTACCGGCGGACGGCGCGCAGCCCGTCAGGGCGAGTTCCGAGATGTTGTGGCGGACGATCTCCACGCCTTCGACAGACATCTGGAACAGCGAGCGTGCGTGTTCCAGCCCGAGTTTTTTACGGATCGCGCCAGACCCTTCCGCCCAGCCCGGCGACACCACGCCGCCATTGCGACCGGATGCACCCCAGGCCACCTGATGGGCTTCGAGGATGATCACGCGTTTGCCGCGTCGGGTCAGTTCCAGTGCGGCGGTGAGGCCGGCGATCCCCGCGCCGATGATGCACACGTCGCAGGTTTCATCGGTGTTCAATTCGGCCCGGGCCGCGCGGGGCAGCGAGGTTTGGGAATACCAGGTGTTGGGAAAGGACATGGTCAATCCTTGAGAAATTAGTCGCCGTACATCAACACTGTAGGAGCGAGCTTGCTCGCGATGGACGTCAACGATAACGCGCACTGTCTGGATGTACGCGTCGCCCTTGAGTTTTTCGCGAGCAGGCTCGCTCCTACAGGGGGCAGAGTGTTTACTTGACGGTCGAGTAATCCACGCCATACCACTTGTTCGACAGCTTGGTCAGCGTGCCGTCCTTGTGCATTTCGCCGATGATTTCACCGAGCTTGGCCTTCAACTCCGGATCACCCTTGTCGGTGGCAACGGCCAGTGGCTCGTAGAACGCGACATCGTTGTCGACGGCGCGCAGCGGGTAGCCCTTCTTGACGGCGGCGTCCAGCGTGCTGCGTTGCGTGAGAATGGCGTCCAGTCGAGCGCCGTCGCCCAGGCGCAGATCGTCCAGCGGTCCGACGGAACCGGCGTAGGTCTTCATTTTTTCTGTTTTCACGTCGTAGACAACAGGCGGCACATCCGTGGTTTCAATGGCCAGCGCCTGGCTGAAATAGTCCTCGGACGTGGTGCCACCTTCGACGCCGATGGTTTTGCCATTGAGCGCCTTGTGGTCAGTGACCTTGGATTTGTCATGCACCGCAAAGACGTAAGGCACGTAGTAATAGGTGCCCGGGAAATCAAGAATGCGCGCGCGACTTTTGGTTGCGGTCATCGAACCCACGGACATGTCCCAGCGACCGTTCCACTTGCCGGCGGTGATCACGTCCCAGTCGGGCGTGATGAACTTGACCTCGACCCCGAGACGCTTGGCGATCTCCTTGGAAACGTCGATGTCAAAACCGTCGATTTCATTTTTGTCGTTGATAAAGCCCTGAGGAGGCCAGGTCGCCGACGTGGCGACGGTCATGGTTTTACTGCTCTGAATCTTGTCCAGCACTGCGCCAGCGTTGGCGGCACCAACGAACAACAGCGACAGTGCGGCGGTGAGGGTGATTACGCGTTTACTTCTGACCATGTCCATCTCCATGTCTCGTTATTGTTATGAGGGCAAAGCGGTCTTCAGTGGCCGATGATTTGCGACAGGAATTTCTGCGCGCGTTCGGTCTGTGGGTTATTGAAAAATTCGGCGGGGGTCGCTTGTTCGATGACCTGACCCTGGTCCATGAACAGCACGCGATCGGCGACCTTGCTGGCGAAACCCATTTCGTGGGTCACGCAAATCATGGTCATGCCATCGGTAGCCAGTTCGCCCATCACGTCCAGCACTTCGTGGACCATTTCCGGGTCGAGGGCAGAGGTCGGTTCATCAAACAGCATCACTTTGGGATTCATGCACAGGGCGCGGGCAATCGCCACGCGCTGTTGCTGGCCGCCGGACAACTGCGACGGGTATTTGTCGGCGTGTTCGGCGATCCGCACGCGCTCCAGGTAGACCTGAGCGCGTTTTTTCGCTTCCGCGCTCGACACGCCTTGCACCAGTTGTGGCGCCAGGGTCAGGTTGTCCATCACGCTCAAATGCGGGAACAGGTTGAAGCTCTGGAACACCATTCCGATCTCACTGCGCACGGCGCTGACGCTTTCTGCCTCGCTGGTGAGGGTGATGCCGTTGACCTGAATGTGGCCTTTCTGGAAATTCTCCAGATGGTTGATGCAGCGGATCATCGTCGACTTGCCCGAACCCGACGGCCCGCACACCACCAGGATTTCGCCGGTGGCCACGGTCAGGTCGACATCGCGCAACGCGTGGAAATTGCCGTACCACTTGTTCAGGCCAGAGATGGAAATCATCGCAGGGCTGGCTAACGCAGGGGACGCCAGGTCGAGTCGCTCAGCGGTATTGGTTCGAGTCATCACACATCAACCCCTTGCCGTGGATCGATTGACCCGTTTTTCGATTCGCGCCTGCACCCGTTCGAGGATGAACGACAGCGCCCAGTAGATCATCGCGGCAGTGATCAACATTTCCAGGTGGCGGAAGTCCGCACGGCCCTGGGTCTTGGCCAGGTACATCAACTCCCAGACGCCGATCACCGACACCAGGGAACTGTCCTTGAGCATGGCGATGAACTGGTTGCCGGTGGGCGGGATGATCACGCGCAAGGCCTGGGGCATGATCACCCGGCTCAACGTTTTGAACGGGCTGATGTTCAGGGCCCGGGACGCTTCCCACTGGCCGACCGGAATGCTCTGGATGCCCGCACGGAAAATCTCGGTCATGTAGGCGCCGTAGCACAGCGACAGGGCGAGGATGCCGGCGGGCACCGCGTCGACGACGTAGCCCAGTTGCGGCAGGCCGAGGTAGATCAGGTAAATCTGTATCAGCAGCGGCACACCGCGAAAGAACGAGGTGTAGAACGAGGCCAGTGCATTGGCCAGGCCGTTGCTCGACAGCTTGGCGACCGCGCCGATCAGCGCCAGGACGAAAGCAATCACGATCGCGACGGCTGAGATGTACAGCGTGGTGGCGGCACCCTGGATGATCAGGAAACCGATCTTGTCGAGAATGAAGCTGTAGGAGAGGTCGAAGGTATCGAAGAACGCCAGGAAAAGGATCAGCAGTTCGACCCAGACGACGGTGGTCTGGACCTTGAACTTCAATCGTCCGAGGACGTGGAAGTTCAGTGTGCCGAGTACGGCAATGGCCAGGCCGATGGCGATGTTGCGAGCGGTCAGGCTGTCCGGGGTATCGCCCAACAGGGGCTGGAGAAAGTGGCTGAGGGCGCTGTTACCGAGATTCATCAGGTAGGCGCCCAGGAAAAGCACTACGGCTACGCCGAGCAGGAACTGTGGATCATTGGACTTTTTCTTATAAATTATATTGTCGTGATACATGACTGCCTCAGCTGATAGGTGGTGATGATCTCGCTTGATAGAGGGGGGCGTTGGCTAATCCGATTGGTCGGTCGCCTCCGAGTATTGCGATGCATTTTCAGGGACTGCAAGCGAACATAATTCGCTACGTCAGTCCCTGAGCTCATTTTGCTATCAGCGCAGTTTCGCCAGGCACCGCTCGAGGATGTCCAGGCCTTCCTCCAGCACGGCGGCTTCTGTGGTCAGCGGCGCCAGCAAACGAATGATGTGGCGCGACTTGCCGCTTGGCATCAGCAGCAGGCCGGCGTCCCGGGCCATGACCAGTAGCTGAGTCAACTGGGCCGATGCCGGTGAGCCATCGGCATTGATCAGTTCGATTCCCCGCATCGCACCGACCCCGGTCAAGCGACCCAGGTAGGGGGAAAGCGTGTTGGCGCGCCAGGATTCGTAGCGGCTGACGATGGCTTCTTCCTGTTGCGAGCCCCAGGCCTGCAGGTTCGCATCGGTCATCTCGTCCAGGGTCGCCAGCGCGGCGGCGCAGGCGATCGGATTACCGGAATAGGTCCCGCCCAGTCCGCCCTTGGGCAATGTGTCGAGCAACGTCTTGCGCCCGACCACCGCACCCAGTGGTAGGCCGCCGGCGATACTTTTGGCGAGCAGGATCAGGTCCGGCTCGATACCCAGGCGCGAAAACGCGAAGCGCTGTCCGGTACGACCGAAGCCGGACTGGATTTCATCGGCGATCAACACAATGCCTTTCTCATCACAGAAACGTCTCAGCGCCTGGGCAAACTCCACGTCCATCGCCAAAAAGCCCGCTTCACCCTGCACCGGCTCGACGATAAAGCACGCCACATCCTCGACATCGATTTCGACGCTGAACAGACGGTCCATGGCTTTCAGGGCCTCGGCGCAGGTCACGCCGTTGTCCTTGCTCGGGAAGGGCAGGTGATACACCGGGCCAGGCAGCACGCCGACTTTCTGTTTGTAGGGTGCGACTTTGCCGTTGAGGTTGAGGGTGGCCAGGGTGCGGCCGTGGAAGGCGCCGTCGAAGGCGATCACCGCGGTACGACCGGTGGCGCCGCGCACGATCTTGAGGGCGTTTTCCGCGGCTTCCGCGCCGCTGTTGGTGAGCATGCCGCTGACCGGATAGCCCACGGGAATAAACGCCGTCAGACGCTCCATCAATTCAATGTAGGGCGAATGAGGGGCGGCATTAAACGCATAGTGAGTCAGCCGGGTGGCCTGTTCGCGAATGGCGTCGACGATGCGCGGGTGGCAATGGCCGAGGTTAAGCACGCCAATGCCGCCGACAAAGTCGATGTAGCGCTTACCCTGGGTATCCCAGACCTCGGCATTTTTGCCGTGGCTGAGGGTGACGGGATGGACGATGTTGATCGACTGACTGACGGATTCGCTGCTCATGGATGACCGACTCTGAAGAAGGGATGCTTCTTTTATCTAAGCCGTGAGCAGCGGTACCCGGCAAACGAAATAAAGTTGCCGGATCAATCTTAAAAGTCGGGAAGTGGGTTGAGAGATGAATTATTAAAGATCAAAAGATCGCAGCCTCGTTTCACTCGACAGCTCCTACAGGAAATGTGCGATCCCCTGTAGGAGCTGTCGAGTGAAACGAGGCTGCGATCTTGTGATGTCGAATCAGCGGCGGGTCAGTGGCTGCGCGGTGAACTTCACACCGGCCAATCCATGCGCCATCAACGCCCGAATATTCCCGTGATCGCTGCCTTCAGGCGTCGCAACCACCGAACGGTAATGCTCGCCGAACGCCAACAGGGCTTCTTCATCGCTCAAGCCTTCCAGCAGCGCCATGCCCAGGGTCTTGCACGATCCTTCGTTCTGCCCGGCAGCGTTCTCCACGCCACCGTTGTTGAACGCCTGGGGCTGATAGTCGTAACCGGCGGATATGAAGGACAGGGTGTCGGCAAAAACGTGTTCGCCGCTGTTGAGGCTGGCGCGCAGGGTGTTCAGATCACTCATGGGGTTTTCCTTTGGCAAACGCCGCGTGTTGTTCGGCGCTGGCTTCTTGCTGGTATTGGGCTTTCCACTCGGCGTACGGCATGCCGTAGACGACTTCACGGGCGTCATCGAGGCTGACATCGATCTGGCGTTCGTCCGCTGCAGCCTTGTACCACTTGGACAGGCAATTACGGCAGAAACCGGAGAGGTTCATCAGGTCGATGTTCTGCACATCCTTGCGGCTATCAAGGTGGGCGACCAGCCGGCGGAAGGCGGCGGCTTCAAGTTCGAGGCGTTGTTGCTCGGTCATGGGAGTCTCTGCGAGACAGCTTCAAGCGGCAAGCTTCAAGCTGAAGGATGGGTTTGCGGTGGCTGGAAGTTTACAACTTGCCGCTTGAAGCTAGTAGCTAGCGGCTCGCTGCAAGCGTAATCGACACTGACTCGGCGAAACGCAAGGCGTGGGGCTTGTCGACTTCGACCTCGGCGTACAGCACCGACTCGTTGACCATGATCAGATCGAGAATTTCCTGGGTCAGGCGTTCGAGCAGGGCAAAGCGGTTGCCCTCCACGTGAGCGATGATCGCTTTGGTGATGGTGCGGTAGTTCAGCGCGTGATCGATATCGTTGTCGCGCACCGCTTCCTGGGCCGCGTACAGGATGGTCAGATTGATCAGTACGTCTTGCTTGTTGAGGATCTCGTCCTCGTTGATTCCGATGAAGGTGCGCAGACACAGGTCCTTGACCCGGATGCGTGCCATTCCTGGCTGAATTTGTGGCATTGCTACTTGCTCCGTCCAATCAATTGCAGGAATTCCTGGCGGGTATTGCTTGAGTCGCGGAAGGCGCCAAGCATCACCGAGGTGTTCATGGTTGAATTCTGTTTCTCGACGCCGCGCATCATCATGCACATGTGCTTCGCTTCAATGACCACGGCAACGCCGGCGGCGTTGGTCACCTGTTGCACTGCGTCGGCGATTTGCCGGGTCAGGTTTTCCTGGATCTGCAGGCGACGGGCGAACATGTCCACCAGCCGCGCGATTTTCGACAGGCCCAGCACCTTGCCTGTAGGAATATAAGCCACATGGGCCTTGCCGATGAAGGGCAACAGGTGATGCTCGCACAACGAATACAGCTCGATATCGGCAACGATGATCATCTCATCGGTGTCCGAGGCGAACAGCGCGCCGTTGACGATCTCTTCGACACTTTGCTCGTAACCATGACAGAGGTACTGCATAGCCTTGGCGGCGCGTAGCGGTGTATCTCGCAGGCCTTCGCGTTCGGGGTTTTCGCCAAGACCGATGAGGATCTCGCGATAGTTTTGAGGCAGGGATAGCGTCATGGAACATCCTCGCGGGGCACTTACTTGAGGTGCCTTCCGCCATTGACGGTCAGAGTCGTGCCGGTGACATAAGGGTTGTCGAGCAGATAGCGCAGGCTTTGGTAGATCACTTCGCCGCCGGGTTCGATGCCCAGCGCGGACTTTGCCAGCGCCTTGGCGCGGTACGCTGCGTCGTCGTCAGGGTTGAACAGTAGCAGGGCCGGCGCGATACCGTTGACCTTGATTGCCGGCGCGTACTTTGCGGCGAAGGACAGTGTCAGGCTGTCGAGCCCGGCTTTGCTGGCGCAGTAGCCAATGTGCTTGCTGCTGCCCTTGCGGGTCACGTCATCGCTGATGTGCACGATGTCGGCGGGGCTTGAACGCTGGAGCAAGTCAACACAATGCAGGTTGATCAGGTATGGCGCCAGCATGTGAACGTTAAACATCCGGCTGAACGCCACTGCATCGGTGTCCGGGGTTTCGGCGAGCCATTCGGAGGCGTTGTGAATAATTGCCCGCAGGCAGTCGGTATGGGTTTTCAGTTCGGCGATGAACGCGAGGATGCCGGCTTCGCTGGAGAAATCCGCGAACACGGCCGTCGCGCCCAAGTCGCGCAAGGCCTGTACGCCTGGGCGTTCACTGCGGAAAGTGAAGATTACCGCGTGGCCGTCTTCGAGCAGGCGCCGGGCACAGTGCAGGCCAACACGCTGACCTGCGCCGGTAATGAGAATAGGAGCTTCGGAAGAGGTCATGAACGGCTCGCATCGCGGTGAGAGCAAAACTATACCAGCGACGAGGCAAGTCCACCCCTGTCCCGTAGGCGCAAAGCTTGCTCACGATAGCGGTTCCGCTTCAGCACCCGATGCCGAAAGGCTCAATGATTTTGCGTTGAGGTTTTCACGGACAAAGGTCGCGCCGGTGTGTTGTTCAGCCAGCCGGCCAGCAAACGGGTCGACAACGGAATGAAGAGGTAAACCATCAACGGCGTCAGGCACAGCGTGCTGATGAACACTCGCGGCAACAGGCTCATCTCGCCGAGCAACGGTCCCACTGCATAGTTGAACAGCAATGAAACCGGGAAGAACGCCAGCCAGATCGCCACCGCTTGTTTCCAGCGAGGCGGACGGGCGCCGACGGCACCAAACCAGCCTTCGATACCACTGACTCGATGCTCCGTGGGATGGGCGAACAAGTCGCTGCCGCGCTCAAGCCAGGCGGTGCGCGAGGCGGAGTGCTCCCATGCGTGCATGGTCTGCTCGTTTTCGAAGCGGAAGATGATCTGGAATTCGTTATCGCCGGGCGGCGGAGCAAGCACGCCTGAACCGAGATAACCCTGGAAGTCGGTGGCCAGCTGTTCGCCTTCGCGTAGCCAGGCCATCAGGTCCTGATAGCGGCCATCGGCGACGCGGCGCGCAACCATCAGCGTGACGGGTGAGGTAGACATCATGTATCTCCGTAAGACAAATGCGTCACTCCGGGTAGGAGTTTCGCCAGACTCAGCACCGGGGTATTGGGCTGCGCCTTGAAACAAGCAAGGATTATTCCTGATTCTGGATATTTCGCCAGTGTCTTTCATCGCTCATCAATGGCTTGGAAAGTCAGGGGCCTGGAGGAGTAGACTACGTTCGATATCGAACATGGAAGTGAACGCCAAATGCCTGCACACACTGACATTGCACCCGATGCGTTGCACGCGCGCTCATTGGAACAGGAAGAGTTGTTCCCTATTCGTGAAGTCGCACGCCTGACCGGCATCAACCCGGTCACTCTACGCGCCTGGGAGCGTCGCTATGGCCTGATTCAACCAACGCGCACCGAAAGCGGGCATCGGCTGTACTCGATGTCCGATATCGAAAAGGTTCGCAGCATCCTCGGCTGGATCGAACGCGGCGTTGCGGTCAGCAAGGTCGGCAAGATCCTGGCCAGGACCGAACCCCTTCAGGTGCTCGCGAAAATCATTCCGGATGAACTGATACAGGCCGATTACATTCAGTGGCAACAGCAAGTCCAGGCCGCGGTGAGTGCGTTTGACGAAGTGAAGCTCGAGCAGGTTTATGGGCAGATCTTCTCCAGTTACCCGCTTACGGTGGTCTTCCAGGACATCCTGATCCCGCTCTGGAAGCAACTGTTAAGGCGCCATGAGGCATTCGGTCAGACCAGCGAGTGGCTTTTTCTGGATGGTTTTCTTCGTTCCCGAGTGTTGCAACGGCTGCTGCTGGTGCGTGTGCTGCAACCGCGTCGGGTCATTGTGTGTGCCTTGGATGAGCAGGTCCGCGAACTCGATGTGCTGATCACGGCGCTGTATCTCAGCCATGTCGACTCGGCGATGCAGTTGCTGTCGATCGGTCAACCATTCGATGAACTGACGCTTGTCTGCGAAAGGGTAAAACCCCAGGCGCTGATCCTGGTGTCCAATCACGCCCCCGCTGCTGATTTGGCCCGTCGTCTGAACCGTCTGGTCCTGAGCCTGGATTGTCAATTGTTGCTGGCCGGTGATGCATCGGACCTGGCGCAGGAAAGCCTGGCCGGGTCGTCGGTCGGGTGTCTGGGTAATGAGGGGGCCGTGATGCGCCAGCGCTTGAAGCAGTTTCTGGCGGGTAATCTGGATACTTGATCGAACGATGCAGGATCAGAGATGCAGGGCGGGGTGAGTCAGCCGATGCTGTTGAAGGATGAACTGGCGCAGGCGCTCGGTTTCGTCCTTGTCGCTCTGGCTCAACTGATAAGCGAAGAAGCCATTCTCGGTTTCTCGCTCAAACGTGCCGCGCAACGCGATTCGTTCATAGCCTGAGGGGCTGAACCACAGCGAAAAATGCTTTGGCGGTTTGGTCTTGTTGCGCACTTCCAGCAAAATCCCTTTGAACGACACCTCATGCACCCACATCGTGCCGGGCTGGCCGTTGGCATTTTCCAGGGCCACCGGCTCCTCAAGGACCAGGCGCCACGGCCGGACCATGGGGCCATCTTCATAGATGCTGGGTACACCCAGGCGCAAATGCAGCGCGTGAAATTCGTCTTCCACCAGGTGCAGCGGAAAGGTCATTTGCTGATTTTCGAAGTTGGCCTGGATGGTGACTTGCTCATTCGCAGCAAGGCGCGTGAGCAAATCACGGATTTGCGAACCACCGTTAACGAGCAGGCTCGACGTCGCATCCCGCATATTGAGCTGCGGGTTGTGTTGCATGGTCTGGATGAAATCCAGCTCATCCTGGGTCAGGAGCGCGTCGCGGTGCATGATCCACTCGAAGGATATAGTTACAAAGTCACTGGTGATTGTAGTTAATGACAATTATTTCGCGATTTTGTTTTGGCCATTCGTCGCATTTATTGCAGCAAGCTGCGCCTGGACCTCGGCGAGCTGCGCTTCCAGCTGCGCTACACGCTGCTGCGCTTTGACCTGGACGCTCACATCTTTCTGTACACCCACGAAATAGGTCATCCCGTCGCTTGGATTTTTTACTGTAGAAAGCGACAGTTCATTCCAGAATGGTGTGCCGTCCTTGCGATAATTGCGCAGGATTTCCCGGCAAGACCCGCCGCTTTTCAATGTCTGGCGAATGATTTCAATGGCCTGCTGGTCACGGTCTCCAGACTGCAGAAAGCGGCAATCCTGATAAAGGATTTCTTCGCTGGTGTACCCGGTCAGCCGTTCGAAGGCCGGGTTCACGTAAATCAGGATGTTGTCCTGCTCACCTTCCTTCTCGGCAATGACGATACCGTCGTTGGAGGCGTTGATGACCAGTTGAAGCAGCTGTGCGTTGATCATTGAAGAATCCCTTCCTTTTTGATGACTAGCCGCATTCTAAAAGAACATTGCCAAGGCTGCTGTTAACATCCCGTTTTTTTATTCAGTACAGGATCAGATTGATGAAAGTCGCCATCCTTTCCGGCTCGGTGTACGGCACGGCTGAAGAAGTCGCCCGCCACGCTGCAGGTATTTTGAAAGCCGCGGGCCATGACGCCTGGTACAACCCTCGCGCCAGCCTGGCCGATGTCCAGGTCTTTGGCCCCGACGCTTTTCTGGCGGTGACGTCGACCACCGGCATGGGCGAGCTGCCCGATAATCTTCAGCCCTTGTACTTCGCCATCCGCGACCAGTTGCCGGCAGCCTGGCGTGGTTTGCCGGGGGCGGTGATCGGCCTGGGAGACGCGAGTTACGGCGATACGTTCTGCGGCGGTGGCGAGATGATGCGCGAACTGTTCGGCGAATTGGGCATTCGCGAAGTGCTGCCGATGCTGCGTCTGGATGCCAGCGAAAGTGTGACCCCCGAAACCGACGCCGAGCCTTGGCTGGGGGAACTGGTCGACGCATTGCGTAACTGACTCGTACGGCCATCAAGCTGGCTGCCAATGCAACTACGCGAACCTCGGGGGCTGACTAGACTGCTGACACGTGCAAAACAATAAGAACAGGAGTTCCTTGTCGTGAGCGTAGCCCCCGTCCAGTTCCCCCCTAACGTCAAAGAACAGGTCAGCGCTGCCGAGTGGCAGACTCGCGTCGATCTGGCTGCCTGCTATCGGTTGGTCGCCCAGCATGGCTGGGATGATCTGATCTTCACGCACATTTCGGCCAAGGTGCCCGGCACTGAAGACTTCCTGATAAACCCGTATGGGCTGATGTTCCACGAGATCACTGCATCGAGTCTGGTCAAGGTCGATCAGGCCGGGAACAAGCTGATGGACAGCCCCTACGAGATAAACCCGGCGGGATACACCATCCACAGCGCCGTGCATGAAGTGCGTCACGATGTTGTCTGTGTCTTGCACACCCACACGGCCGCCGGTGTCGCGGTGTCGGCGCAGAAGCAAGGCATTTTGCCGATCAGCCAACAGTCGTTGTTTGTCCTGTCCAGCCTGGCCTATCACGCCTACGAAGGTGTTGCGCTCAACCATGAAGAGAAAGCGCGGCTGCAGTCCGATCTGGGTGAAAGCAACTTCATGATGCTGCACAACCACGGGCTGATGACGTGCGGCAGCAGTATCGCTGACACCTTCCTGATGATGTTCATCTTCCAGCGCGCCTGCGACATCCAGGTGCTGGCGCAAAATGGTGGTGCCGAACTCATCGCCATCCAGCCGCAGATTCTGGCGGGGGCCAAGGCAATGATTGCAGGCGTCACCAAAAGTGCTCAAGGGATGGGTGGCGCACTGGCCTGGCCAGCGTTGCTACGCAAACTCGATCAACAAGACCCGGGTTATAAACTCTAATGCCACTCGCCGAGATTCCCCTGTGTGTCTGGCGCAAACGCGGCCAGACGTTTGATTTCCGTGGCCAATCCATTCGTTACTGGACGGCGGGGCAGGGTGAGCCGTTATTGCTCATCCATGGCTTTCCGACTGCCAGCTGGGACTGGCATTACCTGTGGCAGCCGTTGGCGCAGCGTTATCGGGTGATTGCGTGCGACATGCTCGGTTTCGGCGATTCGGCAAAACCGGCGAACCACGAATACAGCCTGTTGGAGCAGGCCGATTTGCAGCAGGCACTGCTGGCGCACTTGAGCGTCAAGCAACCGGTGCACCTGCTGGCTCACGATTATGGCGACAGCGTTGCTCAGGAACTGTTGGCCCGGCACTACGAAACGGGCATTGATCTGGCCAGCTGCGTGTTCCTCAATGGCGGCCTGTTTCCCGAAACCCATCGGCCGATACTCATGCAGAAGCTGTTGCTCAGCCCCTTGGGCTGGATGATCGGTCGCGCCTTTTCCCGGGATAGTCTGGTGAAGAGTTTTCGACAGATCTTCGGTCCACAGAGTCGACCCAGCGAAAGCGAGATGGATGATTTCTGGAGCCTGATCGACACGAATCGCGGGCCACGGATCATGCACAAATTGATCAGCTACATTCCTGAGCGACGTGCGCAGCGAGATCGCTGGGTCACTGCGATGCAGCGCAATGAAGTGCCGGTGCGGGTGATCGACGGTGAAGCCGACCCGATTTCCGGCGGGCACATGGTCGAGCGCTATCGGGAGCTGATTCCAGACCCTGACACGGTGCTGTTGTCCGGTATCGGTCATTACCCGCAGATCGAGGCGCCTGCGCAGGTGCTCAAGCATTATCTCGAGTTTCGCGACAACCTGGTTTCACCGACGCGCAAAGTGGCGTGTTCCTGAAAAGATCGCGGCCTCGATTTACTCTGTAGTTTTCCTGATGGACCCGGATCAAATTGTAGGAGTGAGCCTGCTCGCGATGGCGGTCTGATCGGCAACGGATTTTTTGCTGGTGTACATATCCTTCCTGCGGTTACGGCGGCTTCACCTGTGGGAGCCGAGCTTGCTCGCGATGGCGGCCTGATCGGCGGCGAGATTCTTGCTGGTGTACATATCCATTCCTGCGGTCACGGCTGCTATTGGTTTCGCCCTTACGGCGAGTCACTTGGAAGAGCGCCAAGTAACCAAACGCTCTTGCCCCTTTCGTCCGGTGCCTCGCCTGGGCTCGGCATACCCTCGCTCCGGTCCTGCTCCGTGGGCCCGCCGCGATCGGCCATCCATGGCCGTGCGCGGCTAACCCGGCATCCATGCCGGGTTACCCACTGCGCAAAACCTACGCTCGGCCTTCCCATGGGGCAAGAAGATCAAAAGCAGATCAAAAACAAAGCGAGGCGGCCTGACAGCCGTCCTGACTTTCGAAGCGCACGCGTTCTCCTGTGGGAGCTGGCTTGCCAGCGATGACGGCCTGACAGCCGATCGATATTTTCCTGATGGACCCGGATCAAACTGTAGGAGTGAGCCTGCTCGCGATGGCTGCCTGATCGGCGGTGAGATTCTTGCTGGAGTACATATCCATTCCTGCGGTCACGGCGGCTATTGGTTTCGCCCTTACGGCGAGTCACTTGGAAGAGC
>NZ_JBYVMF010000007.1:0-237893 GCF_058145095.1 Pseudomonas sp. MDV22-iso1 | reverse complement strand
ACCAGAACGCGGCCGAGCGCCGGGTTGAACACGGCTTGGGCGGGGCCTTCGCCATCGATCAACTGGCCGTTGATCAGGAGTTTGGTTTGCATGGGATTGTCCTCACTAACAATTTTATTCTTCTGCCTGAACGAGATCTAAATGTAGGAGTGAGCCTGCTCGCGATAGCGGCCCGACAGTCGACTTCACTGTTGAATGACAGTCCGCCATCGCGAGCAGGCTCACTCCTATAGAGATTCGGTTTCTACAGGGATTTATGTGTCTTCAAATCATCGGTCTATTGACCGCCGCACCGGATACATCAGTTGCCTTGACCTGCGGTTTCGAAAACTTCCACGCGTCCCCAGCCGGCGCCGTGCCCTTGTCGTAGGGCTTGCCCAGCAGCATGTAGACAAGGCCCGCGCCCATCACCACCAGCGTGGTCAGGATCATTGCGTAGTTGATGTACCAAGGGGCATCCGGCGAACGGGGCCAGACCATGTTGACGATGGCGCACAGGCCATACACCAGCGCGGCCAGGTTCACCCACAGGCCCCACGCACCGAGGCTAAATTGACCGTTCGGGCGCCAGCCCTTGGCGCGGGCGATCAGGGCAGCGATGACGATCAACTGGAAGGCGACGTAGATGCCGATGGCCGCGAAGCCGACGATGGTCGCCACGGCATCGGCCATGAATATTCCCAGGCAAACAATGGCCGCAGGCACCAGGCCGCTGATGATCAAGGCGAACGATGGCACGTGGTTGCCCGACAGGCGTTTGAGCAGCGAACTGCCAATGATCATTTCGTCGCGGGCGTAGGCGAACAACAGACGGCTGGCCGCCGCTTGCAAGCTCAACACACAGGAGATGAACGACACCATGACCACCGCCATCACCAGGCGCGATCCGACCGGGCCGAAGGCATTGGCCAGGATGGTGGCGACCGGATCGGTGTCTTCGCCAGCGAGCACCTTGGCCATGTCCGGCACTGACAGGATCAGCGCCAGGCACGCGAACATCGCTGCCGCACCACCAATGTAGATGGTCATGCGCATGGCTTTGGGAATGCGCTTGCCAGGGTTCGGGGTTTCTTCGGCGACATCGCCGCAGGCCTCGAACCCGTAGTACTGGAACAGGCCGGCCAGGGACGCCGCGAGGAAGGCCGGCAAATACGAGCCGTTGACCTGCAGGTTGAAGGTGTCGAACAGTACGCTGAAGGGTTGATGACGCTCGAAGATCAGCAGGTAGCCACCGACGAGAATCGCCCCGACCAGCTCACAGAGAAAACCGAACATCGCCACCCGCGCCAGCAGTTTGGTGCCAACCAGGTTCAGCGCGGTCGACAGCAGGATGATGCTCAAGGCGATGTAGATGTTGGCTTCGGGGCCAGGGTTGAAACCCAGCATAATGGCCAGATACGGTCCGGCGCCCACGGCAACCCCGGCGATGGTTGCGCACAAGGCCCAGGCATACACCCAGCCGACCATCCACGCCCAGCGCTTGCCGACCAGCCGACGCGCCCACGGATAGACACCGCCGGAAATCGGAAACTGCGAGACGATTTCACCAAAGATCAAGCACACCAGCAGCTGGCCGGCGCCGATCAGCAGGTAGGACCAGAACATCGGTGGACCGCCAGCGGCCAGGCACAACCCGAACAACGTGTACACGCCGACGACCGGCGACAAATAGGTAAAGCCCAGGGAAAAGTTCTCCCAAAGGCTCATGCTTCGATTGAAATCCGAACTGTAGCCGAGGGCGCGGAGCTGTTCCGCATCCTGATCGGCGCTGACGCTTGCACGCGTGTTGGATGAGCCACTCATGTTATTTCCTCATTATCAATGGCAGTGGATTAGTGCTGGCGGGTGATCCCGAGCTTGTTGTTGTTGTTGTTGTTGTTGTTGTCATGCACACACGGACCCTGTAGCAGCTGGCGAAGCCTGCGTTCGGCTGCGTAGCAGTCGTGAAACCGGTGCGTGCAGTCAACCTGACACACCGTGCATTCTGATTTCTCGACTGCTTCGCAGCCGAACGCAGGCTTCGCCAGCTGCTACAGGTTTATTGATTTACGCCTGCTTTTTGATTTCGCTGTCACGCCCGTCGTCGTACTGCGACAGCCATTCAACAGCCGCATCGCGGTAGCGGCTGAAGCCCTTGTAATCGACCAGCTGCTGGTTCAGGTCCCGCAGGACCCGATGCATGCGCCGCGCCCACGCCGGGTTGGTGGCGATGTCTTCCAGGCTCAGCAGATAGGTACGAATCGGGAACACGATGGCGTTGCTGCGCGGCAATCGATGCAGCGGCTGCAACTCGATACGCAGGTAAACCAGCTTGCCGGCATTTTCAGCGGTCACGATGGTGCGGTCCGGTGCCCACTCCGGCAGGCTTTCGGCCGAGACTTCAAGGCGCGGATTGACCGTCAGCGACCAGTTCAGGCGACGCACCGGGTGCCCGGTACGCAAGCGCAGCAGAAACTTGAGCGCGCGATCGAGCATGCCGATTTCCTTCACCAGCGGCACCGGTCCGTGGAACTCTTCCCAACTCATGCCCAGGTTGAAACGCAGGGAGTAATCGGCGCGTTGGGTGGCGATTCCCGCGCCCCAATAGAGCGTGCCGTCGCGTTCTTCCTGCAGCACCCAATCACCCTGAGCCTGGCGCGTGACGTATTCCATCGGCTCATAGGGCAGGGTGGCCGGATCGCCAAAGGTGAAACGATCGTCGATGTCCAGCAGGCGGTTGATCCAGTGCCACTGACGACCTTCGCGCGCCAGGCTGAAGTACTGCGGATAGTCTCGGGCGTAGGACTCCATGATCAATTCGAGCAAGTCCCATTGCGCCTCCATCATGTGGGGCGCCGAGACGTAATGCATGCCCGGGTCTTTTTCCAGGGTGATCGCGCGGTCCTTGCACTCGCTGATGTAATGCTCGTCGATATCGAATGCGGCCCTGAACGCACCGTCACCTACCGGGACATGCGGCTCCAGGTTCATCGAGTACATGTAGTCGTCATCGGGGAACGGGAAGGGTGCGCGGGCGATGGTCTCCGGGCTGTTGGCGAAGGTGTAGTCGTCGCGGTAGGTTTCGTCGGGATTGAATTTTATGTTCATTGTTTTTTTCTCCGTCGATCAGAGGTCGATGACCAGGCGATTGCACTTGGCGCGGGATACGCAGGGCATGATTTTCTTGCGGCTGGTTTTGTCTTCATCGGACAGCCAGTCATCGCTGTGCAGCAGCTCTCCATCGAGCTCGAGTACCTCGGTTTCGCAATGACCACAGGCGCCGCCGCGACACAGGTAGGGCATGGTGTAGCCGGCAGCTTCCACCGCTTCGAGCATGGTCTGGTCGGGCGAGACTTCGATGGTTGCGCCGCTGCGGCCCAGGGTGAAACTGAAGGCTTCACCGCCGCTGCTTTGTTCGAGAAAGCGCTCGAAGTGCACATGGCTGTCGGTCCAGCCCAGATCCCTGGCGCACACCAGCGTGGCGTCGATCATGCTGTCCGGACCGCACACATACACGTGGCTACCCAGCGGGCGGTCAGCCAGGACCCGGCCGATCTCCATACGCGCATCGACACCCTTGCGGTACAGATGAACCTGGGCGCCATAAGTGGCCTGCAACTCCTTGCCGAGTTGCGCATGTTCTTCACCGCGCACGGCGTAATGCAGCTCGAAAGGCACCTTGCTCAGGCGTAACTCTTCGAGCTGGGAGATCACCGGCGTGATACCGACGCCGCCGGTAATGAAAATGTGCAGCCGCGCCTGCTTGATCAGCGGGAACAGGTTGACCGGTGGCGTGACCTCGATCAGGTCCCCTTCACTGACATCGTCGTGCATCGATACCGACCCGCCACGGCCGCTGTCCACCCGGCGCACGGCGATCTGATAACTGCTGGTGTCGTAAGGCGAACTCAGCAGCGAGTAAGGATTGCGCAGTGTGTTGTGCGGGTTGGAAATCAGCACCACCACGTGGCTGCCGCCGGAGAAGGCCGGCAAGTGCGCACCGGTTGGCGACACCAGGGTGAAGCGTTTTATTTCCGGCGTCACCGCTTCGATGCGGGCAACCCGCAGGTTCAACGTCCCATTGTTCTGGCTCATGTATCGAGCTCCTCGGCTTCGGGCAATTCACCCGGGACTTCGGCATCGGCCTTGACCGCCTGAAAGGCCGCCAGGCGCCGGGAATAGTGATCGCGCACCACCAGCGTGACGCCGCAACCGGGGCAGTCGTAAACGCGTTGGGTGACGTTTTCGGTGTAGGTGTCGCAGTGCACGCACCAGACTCGGCGCACCAGTGTCCCGGAGTGCTCGCGCAGGACTTCGTCGCGGTTGAGGTCGAAATGCGTGGCCACTTGCATGGCGCTGCCCAGAAAACTTTCCGAGCCGGCGAGGTATAGACGGGTCCCCATGCGCGCATCGCTGAGCAAACTTTTGAGCTCGTCGATCAGCGCCTGATTGGTCGCGTGCAGGTGAAGGGGGTGTTGTGGGTGCTGCTGCAATTGGGCGAGGAAGTCCTGACCGGAAAAAGACTCCTGGGAGTACAGCAAGGTGATGGGGCTGTTCTGCCCGTTCATGTCAGCCAACAGGCGCAACATGGCGCGACCGCCGCTGCCTTGCCCGGCAATGATGTGCCGGATACCTCCTGGCAGCGGTTGCAACCGGTCATAGACGGGTCGGCTTTTGATCCCGGTAATCAACATTTTTATTATTCCTCCTGGCTACCGGCTCGGCTTTAGGAAGCCGGCCCTGATGCAATGCCCAGCGATGGTGGGTTGCAGATAGCAGGAGCACAGGTCGTGCCAATTGACTAAGTTGTTGTAAATAAAGGGGTTTGCGTTCTTGTGGCAGAAACGGACAGGCAAAAGTAACTAGATATGTATGCGTTTTTGCAGCGGTAGAATGGCAACACACAGACCCTTGGGTGGGATCGCTGTGGAGCGCCTCCTACACAGCTGCTACATAGCTTCTACAGGGAGGGCGTTACTCGTCGCGCTGGAGCTTGCGGATCAACGTGCCGATGTCGATCCCCAGGTGCTGCGCAGCTTTGCGCTTGCTGCCACACAAATGCACCGCTTTGAGAATGATCTGCCGTTCAAATTGCTGCACCTGAAGCTTCAGATTCTGCTCCGGGTCATCCTGCGAAATATCGTCCGTGACCCGCGTTTTCAATGGCTCCTGCACAGTTCCCGTTTGCAGCAATTCGGCAGGCAGGTGATGCTCTTGCGCTTCATCGTCGGCGAGGACCGCCAGGCGTTCGAAAATGTTTACCAGTTCACGGATATTGCCGGGGTAGTCATAGCTCATCAGCCGCTTGCGGCAGCCGGCAGACAGACTCAACGACGGCTCGCGATCGCCATTGATGCGGCTGAGCAAGATGTCGATGAGAAAGGGCAGGTCGTCCCGGTGCTGGCGCAGTGGCGGGATTTCTACCGGCAGGACGGCCAGGCGATAGTAGAGATCGGCGCGAAATTCGCCGACGCTCACAAGATGACGCAGGTCCTTGTTAGTGGCCGCTATCACCTGTACCTGAACGGTTTTGCTCAGGGGCGAGCCGACTGACTGAATGGTGCTGTCTTCAAGAAACTTCAACAGCTTGGCCTGGACATGCAGCGGAATTTCACCGATCTCGTCGAGGAACAACGTCCCGCCCGCAGCGGCCTCGATGTAGCCTTGCTTGCCGCCCGCCAGTGCGCCAGTGAAGGCGCCGCGTTCATAGCCGAACATCTCCGACTCGAACAGGCTTTCCGGGATGCTCCCGCAATTGACGTGGATGAACGGCCGATCACCCCAGCCGGCCGCGCGGTGGATATGCCGCGCGATGGCGGTTTTGCCGACACCCGGCTCACCGAGCAACAGCAACCGTGCGCGACGCCGAAAGGCCCGCACGCCCGTATCGGCAATGCTCGATAACTGCGGTGAAAGATGCAGCGCGTTGTCCTGTGGATCACGCAGGCCCTGGGGTTCCACGGGGCGGGCACCCAGCGATGCGCGACGTTGCGGTTGGCTGCCGTCGAAGTCTTTCTGGGTCAGCATCCTGAACGGTTTTTCATACGCCCCGGTGGGTATGGCGTGGGTGCTGCTGAGCATCACCCGACCTTCCCGGGAGCGGGTCAAGGCATTGTTGCCGCCGCGATTCAGCGCCGCCTGCAAGTCGTCGTAGTTCAACGCCGAACGCTGGAAGAATTCACTGTCGGACAGCCCGATGGCCTGCTGCTTCGAGAGGCGGTTGACCCGCTCGGCGGCCAGGTTGAGAAAACGCACACGACCCTCGCCATCCGTCACGATCAGCGCTTCGCTGAAGCTGTCGAGCAGGGCATGCAGCGCCGGGGTTTCCAGCAGTGCCGCGAGCACTTCACTGCTGACGTTGACTGAAGAGCGCATGCCCATCTGCAAGGTAGGCGGCAGGTTGGAGTCTTTCATGGGTGCAACTCTTGGGCGTGCAGCACACCTTGTCGTTCACGAAACACCGCGACGCGCCAGGCCACGCCTTCACGAATCTGAATGCGCGAACAGTGCACGTCGAAGTCCGGCTCGCGGCCACTCAGGTCGGGCAGCGGCAAGCGGTGCCAGGTGCGCTCGGGCAGGGCATTGTCCAGCAGGAGGCGAGCGATGCCGGCGCCATTGGTAATGCCGAAGGTCTCTTCAAACGCTACGTTGCGCCATTGCGGTTGCAGGTGCTCATCGATCACCAGCACGGCGTCCGGTACAGCGTCGAAGACCCTTCGCAAGGCGTCGATACGCTGCTCGGCGTCGTGTTGCATGCGCAGTTCCTGACTGACGTCGCGGATGCTGCCCCACATGCGTAACAGGTGCCCGTTGACGATGGTGGCCCGAACATCGTTCTCGACATAGGCGGGTGAACCATCGTGGCGACGGTCCACGGACAGCGCGCAGTCGACGCTGAAACCGGCTTCGATCAGGCGTCGCACGAACTCTTCGTTGGCCGGGCTGCGTGGCCAGTAAAGGCGAACCGGTTGCTGGTTGAAATCAACATCGGACGGCATCTCGTAGACATCGGCCATCGCCCGGTTGCACAGACGCCAGTGCGAGTCGTTTTCGAAGACCTGGCGAACGATTTCATCCGGCGAGTTGTTGATGTCCACCGCCTCGGCAAACTCGATGCACCAGTAGGCGACTTTGGCGCTTTGCAGCATCTGGCTCATCACTTCGTTGGCGTTGTGCATTTCCCGCACGCGATGGCCCAGCGCACCGAGGGCAATGTTCAGCAAATGCAGGCGCGCCGGTTGAACCGAACGCCATTCCAGCAGGCCGCTGGCGATCACGTGCAGCAACCCGCCGTTGTGGCGAATGAGGGTCAGTTCCAGGCTGTGGACCTGCTCGTCGGCGGGTGGATTGGCAAACAGCAAGCGCAAAGCCCGTACAGACTCGACGCTGTAGAAGCGTTCGATCGGCTGGTGCAATGATTCTTCAGGCGCATAGCCCAATTGATCGCTCAAGCTCTCGGACAGGCTGACGAGTAACCCGTCGGCACTCAGGGTGCTGGTAAGCGGCGGGGCCTTCTGGGCCAGGAAATCAAGAGTATCCATCGGTCAATCGGCTCTGGTTGGCTCGGGGGGACCTGACTGTGAATGCTCAGGTGATCAATACAGGGCACATCCCATGCCATGTGCCGCACATTGCACACCACATCCCTGTGAGCGCTTGCGAACTTGTGGCGAGGGGATTCATCCCCGTTGGGTCGCGCAGCGGCCCCAAAACCTTTGCGACTGCTGCGCAGCCGAACGGGGATGAATCCCCTCGCCACAACAGCCTCGTGCCTCGACGGCTGCTACAGGGATGCCGAAGGGTTTGAATGCTGTGATTTTGCAGGTGATGTGCATTTTTGCAGCGCTCGCATCGAGCTTAATGCGTTTTCAGAGGGCAATGAATCTATCCGATCAATGACCATCCTCTTCGCGGCGGGTAAACTGCGCCTCTTTTCAAGGAGTTCATATGAGTTACTACCAGTCGGGCATTCTCGCCACCCCCGTTCCACTTCAAGCCCGTCATATGTTCTTCGCGCTGGAGTCCGTCGATGCACTGCCGGCAGCGCTCGACAAACTCATGCAACTGGTGGACGGCAAGTCGGCCGTGGTCGGTTTTGGTGAGTCGCTGGTGAAAGCGCTGCACGGTCAGATTGATGGTTTGCGCCCGTTTCCGGCAATGACCGGCGTCGGCGTCGACAACCCGTCGACTCAGCACGCACTGTGGTGCTGGCTGCACGGTATCGACCGGGGCGAATTGCTCAATCGCAGTCAGGCCATCGAAACGGCGCTGGCGCCGGCGTTTCGCCTGGTGCAGATGAACGAAACCTTCCGCCACCTCACCGGCCACGACCTCACCGGTTACGAGGACGGGACGGAAAACCCTCACGATGAAGCCGCCGTGGCGGCTGCATTGCTGGGTGAAGGTGCCGAAGGCCTGGTGGGTGGCAGTTTTGCTGCGATCCAGCAGTGGCAGCACGACCTGAAGGGCTTTCGTGCGTTGCCGTCCCATGAAACCGACAACATCATGGGCCGTCGCCTGAGCGACAACGAAGAGCTCGACGATGCGCCGATCTCGGCCCACGTCAAACGCACGGCACAGGAAAGCTTCGCCCCGGAAGCGTTCGTGGTCCGTCGTTCGATGCCGTGGATCGAGGGTGACCGCGCCGGGTTGATGTTCCTGGCGTTCGGCTTTTCCCTCGACGCCTTCGAAGCCCAGCTGCGCCGCATGAGCGGTCTGGAAGACGGGATCACCGACGGCTTGTATCGCATCAGTCGTCCGATCACGGGGGGGTACTACTGGTGCCCGCCGCTCAAGGATGGACATCTGGACCTGCGCGCATTGCGCATCGGCTGATATCAGGAGTGACAATGAACGTGGTGCGCTGGGGCATGATCGGTTGTGGCGACGTTACTGAACGCAAGAGCGGGCCGGCCTTTTACAAGGCACCTGGCTCGGCGTTGGTGGCAGTGATGGGGCGGCGCCTGGACGCGGTGAGTGATTACGCCGCGCGCCATGGCATCGCACGGATTTACACCGACGCCGATGCGTTGATCAACGACCCTGAAGTCGACGCGGTGTACATCGCCACGCCCCCCGACAGTCATCAGGCTTACGCCCTGAAGGTGGCCGCCGCCGGCAAGCATTGCTGCGTCGAGAAACCCATGTCGCTGAGTGCCGGGCAAAGCCAGCAGATGCACCAGGTCTTCGCTGATGCCGGACTGCACCTGTTCGTGTCCTACTATCGGCGTTCCCTGCCGCGTTTTCAGCAAGTGCGCCAATGGCTGGAAGAGGGGCGGATCGGTGAGGTTCGGCACCTCACCTGGACACTGACCAAAGCCCCGTCCGCAACGGACAACGAAGGCGCCGCCAACTGGCGCACCGATCCGGCAATCGCCGGTGGTGGCTACTTCGCCGACCTCGCCAGCCATGGTCTGGACCTGTTCCAGTACCTGCTCGGCGATATCGTCGACGTTGCCGGGTTCACCGCTCGGCAAGCCGGTTTGTATGCCGCCGAAGATGCCGTCAGCGCCTGTTGGCGGTTTGCCAGCGGCGCGACGGGCATGGGTTGCTGGAACTTCGTCGCCGACCGTCGTGAAGACCGGGTAGAGCTGATCGGCAGCCGCGGCCGGATCAGTTTTTCGGTGTTCGACGAACACCCGGTGCAGCTCGAGGCCGAAGAACACCTGAGTATGCACATCGACCATCACCCGCACATCCAGTGGCATCACGTACTGGGCATGAATGCTCATATTCGCGGTGAGTCGCAGCACCCTGCGGTGGCCGAGGAGGCATTGAAAACCGACTGGGTGATGGACCGTATTCTCGGCAGAATCTGAACCTTCGGCCCTATCTCGTATGGGAGCAAGGCTTGCTCGCGATGGCGGACTGAAAGCCGACAGGTTTCTTCCAGATACCCCCGGATCAAACTGTGGGAGCTGGCTTGCCGGCGATTGCGGTCTGATTGGCGGTGAGATTGTTGCTGGTGTACATATCCGTTTCTGCGGTCATGGCCGCTATTGGTTTCGCCCTTACGGCGAGTCACTTGGAAAAGCGCGCCAAGTAACCAACCGCTCTTGCCCCTTTCGTCCGGTGCCTCGCCTGGGCTCGGCCTTCCCAAGGGGCAAGAAGATCAAGATCAACAGCAACAACGAGGCGGCCTTCGAGCCGACCTGACGCTTCAGGCCTGCGCATTTCCCTGTAGGAGTGAGCCTGCTCGCGATAGCGCACTGGCATTCAACATCAATGTCGACTGATCCACCGCTTCGCGAGCAGGCTCACTCCTACAGGGGATCAATGGGATCAAAAGGATTTGCTGACACTCGCCACCACCGTCGCGCCGCACACGTCGTCGAAGCCCCAGTTGCTGGTGCACTGGCTCTTCGACAGGTCGGTATCGATGTAGCTCAACCCCAGCATCGCCCCGGCCAGTTCGTGGGTCAGTTTGACCTCCCATTCGCGGTACGAGTCCTCGGCTTCGCCCGAGCTTGAGTACAGATGCGGATCCTTGAAATCCATGTCGCCGTAGCGCAGCTTCAGCCCCACGCCATAGGGCAATTCGGTCTCGTAACCGACATAGCTGTAGAGCGAGTTCTGCTTGCTGTCGATCCCTGGCGCATCGTCGGAATAATAGGCGCCAAGCTTCACCCCATAGACGCTGAGAATGCCGTAGACCTCGCTCTGGTTGAACTGGCTTTCTTTCGGGTAGGTATATTTCAGGTAACCGAGGTCGAGGTTGACGTCTTCGGTGGCCTCCCAGAACCAACCGCCGTAGTAATCGACTTCCTGCCGGGTTTTCAGGCCGCCGCCGAAGTCGACGTTTGAGCTCCAAGCCCCCACGTACAGGCCGCTGCTGTGGTTAAGGGTGGCAGCCGCCTGAAGGGCCGGATCGTTCTGGGTCTGCGAGATGCCACGGGTGCGGTAGTCGCTGGCCAGGGTCACGTCCAGCACCACGGCGAAGTCATCGTTCAATGGGATGGCCTGGCTGCTCAAGGGCAGCAGACTCAAGGAACCTAGGGCGAACAAGGTGAAAGCTTTCATGGGGGCACGTTCCGCTATTGTGATTGTTTTGGGCAGATGTCGGGCAAGGCTGCGCCGGGCCTCGTGTGGACAACACGAGGTCGGGCAGTAAAGGGGTTGCGGTTTTTATTAGAGGGTTGGGGCGTAGACCTGGCGGCCGGCGAACCAGGTCTGCAGCACCTGGGTGTCGTTCAGGGCTTTTTCGTCGACCTTGAACACATCGCGGTCCACCACGATGAAGTCGGCCTGTTTGCCAGCGCTCAGGGAGCCGATCTGTTTGTCCAGGCCGATGGTGCGGGCGGCGTTGATGGTGTAGGCGTAGAACATGGTCTCGCGGTCGATGCGCTCATCGGCGTTGAGCACCCCCAGCGGGCCGATTCGGGTCATCGCCTGGGCCATGGCGTTCCACGGGTTGGGCGTGGACACCGGCCAATCGCTGGCCCCGGAGATAGTCGCGCCCTGTTTCAGCAGCGAGTGCGCAGGGTATTGGTAGCGGAACGCCTCGGCGCTGACGTAAGGCTTGATCATGTCGGTGGTGTAATCGTCGGCGCTGGCCCAGAGCAACTGCATCGAGGCGATGACGTTGAGCGGTTTGAACCGGGCAAACTCAGTCGGGTTGACCATCTGCAGGTGGGTGATGGAGTGCGTCACACCGCTCTGGCGGTCTTTGCGCGCCTGCTCGATACCATTGAGCGATTCACGCACCGCGCGGTCGCCAATGGCGTGAATGTGCACCAGCCAGCCGCGCTGATCGATGGCACTGACCAGTTCACCGAAATGCTTGGGATCGATCAGCAACTCACCCGGTTTGTGCGAGTTGGTGTAGGGATCGATCATCGCTGCGCTTTGCGCCGGGTACTCGATCACGCCGTCGGCGAAGATCTTCACCCCGGGCAGCGTCAGGTTGGGAATGCCCTGAAATTGCTGGCGGACCTTGTCCAGTGTATCGAGGTCGGCGGGAACGCTTTTGCCGTTGGCCACCAGCAGCGCTGCGACGTGGGCGGTCATGCCACCGCTTTCCGACAGCGCCTTGTACACCGGAAGCACGCCGACGGTTTTCTCCGTGGGTTTGAGGGCGAATATCGGCTCCCCGGGCGCGGCGTTGGCGGCGGGGTCCATCCACGCTGTGATGCCGAGGCTGTTGTTATAACTCACGGCCGTTTGGGCCGCTTTGAGCATGGCCGCAGCACTCGGCGCCGGCATCTTCGAGGCCACCCGGTCCCAACCGGCGTCGACGAGGAAGCCGCTCGGACGGCCGTCTTCAAGTTTGCCAATGGTGTCGCGTTCAGCTTCCGGCAATGACGTGAGCAGCGCGGCATCAATGCCGGCGCGCTTGAGCATCACGTCGTTGGCCCAGGCCGTGTGGTGGTCGCTGCCGACAAACACCACGGGGACGCTGGCCCATTCGCCAGTGTTGAATTTTTTGCCCAGCGCTTCGGATTGCGCCCAGTAACCCGAGCTCATGCCGGCTACAACCAGCACATCTTCATGCTTCGCCGTGCCGTCTTCACGCCAGGTCCGCAGGCGTTTTTCCAGTTCGTCGAGCTCGACCATCTCATCCGCCATGTTGGCCTGGACCCTTTCCAGTCCGCCGAAAATCGCGTGGGAATGGCTGTCGATCAGGCCGGGCATCAGCGTCTTGCCACCCAGGTCGATGACTTGGGTGCCAGGCTCGATCAGGGCCTTGATCTGCGCATCGCTGCCGACTTTCAGCACTTTGCCGTCTTGTACCGCCAGGGCTTGGGCCTTGGGCTGGTTGTGGTCAGCAGTGAAAATCTTGCCGTTCAACAACACCAGATCAGCCGCCGCCATGGCTTCCAACGAGGCAAAACTCACTGCCGCTACCAATAGATTCGGGATGAATCTTTTCATTGAATGTTTCCTTGTTATTGCGTCTGATGGCGAGACTAATGGCTTGCCGCGCTCGGCAGAACGCCTCGCTCACGAAAAACGTTTTTGCCTGAATGGAAAAAGAATGGACAAGTTGGGTGCACTGAAAATGTTCGTGGTCACGGCGCAACTGGGCAGTTTCAGTCGTGCCGCCGAGCAACTGGGCAAGACCCCGTCGGCCTTGACCAAGGCGGTCAACCACCTGGAGGCCGAACTCGGGGCCCGTCTGTTCGAACGCAGCACCCGGCGGATTTCGCTGACGGAATCGGGCCGGCTTTACCTGGACACCGCGCGCCAGGTCTTGCAGCGTCTGGACGAGGCCGGCGAAGAAATCGAGCAGTTACAGCATGGCCTGCGCGGCAGCCTGAAAGTCACCGCGCCGCTGGCGTATGGGCAGGCGTTTCTCGATCAGGTGTGTGGTGGTTTTCTTGAGCAATACCCGCAAATCAACCTGCAAGTGGACTTGTGTGACGAGTTCGTCAATTTGCTGGAGAGCGGTTACGACCTGGCCTTGCGCGAAGGTCATGACAACTTGCCGGGCCTGATCGCGCGCGTGGTCGGCAGCAATCGCCTGGCGCTGTGCGCCAGCCCGCAATACCTGGCGCGCAAGGGTGTGCCGGTCACCCCGCACACCCTCGATGACCACGATTGGCTGCTGTACAGCCACCCTTTGCTCAGCCGTGAATTCTGGTGGGCCGAGCGCGACGGCCAGCGCCTGAGCCTGCCGCAGCCCCAGGCACCGCGCTTGCGCAGTGACAATTATGACTTGCTGCTGGCCAATGCCCTGGCCGGGCGTGGTCTGCTGCACACGCCACTGTGGAGCGCCGCGCCGTATCTGGCCGATGGACGCCTGGTGCGCCTGATGGCCGACTACGCCATCGACCCTGACAGCTTTGGCCCGCACATTCTGGCGGTGTACCCGAGTCACCGCCGGGCCACGGCCAAAGTGCTGGCGTTCATCGACTACATCACCGGGTTTCTGGCGTCCCGTGGTCTGGATGACAACGCTCACCCCCTGTAGGAGCTGAGCTTGCTCGCGATGACGGCCTGATAGCCAACTCATATCGCCCAGATCCACCCGGATTAACTGTAGGAGTGAGCCTGCTCGCGATGACTGCCTGATAGCCGACAGGTTTCTTCCAGATGTTCCCGGATCAAACTGTAGGAGTGAGCCTGCTCGCGATAGCGGTCTGATCGGCGGTGAGATTCTTGCTGGTGTACATATCCATTCCTGCGGTCACGGCGGCTATTGGTTTCGCCCTTACGGCGAGTCACTTGGAGGAGCGCCAAGTAACCAAACGCTCTTGCCCCTTTCGTCCGGTGCCTCGCCAGGGCTCGGCATTCCCTCACTCCGGTCCTGCTTCGTGGGCCCGCCGCGATCGGCCATCCATGGCCGTGCGCGGCTAACCCGGCATCCATGCCGGGTTACCCACTGCGCAGAACCTGCGCTCGGCCTGCCGATGGGGCAAGAAGATCAAAAACAAAGCGAGGCGGCCTGACAGCCGACCTGACTTTCGGAGCGTGCGCGTTCTCCTGTGGGAGCCGGGCTTGCTCGCGATGGCGGCCTGACAGTCGCGCATTTCTGGCGGGTGTTCCCCTATCAACTGTGGGAGCTGGCTTGCCAGCGATGACGGTCTGACAGCCAACCCATATCTCATTGATCCACCCGGATCAAACTGTAGGAGTGAGCCTGCTCGCGATAGCGGTCTGATCGGCGGTGAGATTCTTGCTGGTGTACATATCCATTCCTGCGGTCACGGCGGCTATTGGTTTCGCCCTTACGGCGAGTCACTTGGAGGAGCGCCAAGTAACCAAACGCTCTTGCCCCTTTCGTCCGGTGCCTCGCCTGGGCTCGGCATACCCTCACTCCGGTCCTGCTTCGTGGGCCCGCCGCGATCGGCCATCCATGGCCGTGCGCTCGGCCTGCCGAGGGGGCAAGAAGATCAAAAGCAGATCAAAAACAAAGCGAGGCGGCCTGACAGCCGACCTGACGTTGGGGCGTTCCTCCCTCCAACGTTTCATCGGACATTTCCTATAAGTCCTTGCCAGAAAAAAACCGAAAGAGTACAAATGTACTCCATGACGACTCTCACTCCCCGCCGTACCGCCATCCTGACTTTTATCCGCGAACGCATCGCTGAGAAAGGTCAGTCCCCGAGCCTCGCTGAAATCAGCGAGGCGTTTGGTTTTGCCTCCCGCAGCGTGGCGCGCAAGCATGTGCTGGCGCTGACCGATGCCGGTTTTATCGAGGTCAACCCGCATCAGGCCCGAGGCATTCGCTTGCTCGGGCAAGCACCGCGCCCCGAGCTGCTGGACATTCCGGTCCTTGGCCGGGTTGCGGCCGGTGCGCCGATTGGCGCCGATGCCGAGGTGCATAGTCGCCTGCTGCTCGATCCGTCGATCTTCTCCCGGGTGCCGGACTACATGCTGCGGGTTCGCGGTGACTCGATGATCGGGGACGGCATTCTCGACGGTGATCTGGTGGGCGTGCACCGCAGCCCCGAAGCGGTCAATGGCCAGATCGTCGTGGCGCGACTTGACGGCGAAGTCACGATCAAGCGTTTCGAGCGGGTCGGCGACACGGTTCGCCTGTTGCCACGCAACCCGGCCTATCAACCGATCATCGTCGAAGACGACCAGGACCTGGCCATCGAAGGCGTGTTCTGCGGTCTGGTGAGGCAAGGCTGATGGGTGCCGTCGTTGCGTTGGATACGCTGTTCAATGGCGGCCAGGTCTGGAAGGGTCGGCCTGCGCCCCCGGCCGTCAGCCCGCAACCCACCGGGCATGCCACGCTGGATGCGGCATTGCCCACCGGTGGCTGGCCGGAAGCGGCATTGACCGAAATTCTGTTGGCCGGGCAGGGCGTCGGCGAGTTGCAACTGGTGTGGCCGGCGCTGGCCAGGCTGTCGGCGGCGGGCGAGCGCATCGTGCTGGTGGCACCGCCTCACGTGCCGTACCCCCAGGCCTGGCAGAACGCCGGGGTCGATCTGCGCCAGTTGTCGATCATCCAGGCCAGCGAGCGCGATGCGCTGTGGGCGGCGGAACAATGCCTGCGCTCGGGCAGTTGCGGCGCGGTGCTGTGCTGGCCGCACAAGGCCGACGACCGCGCCTTGCGCCGCTTGCAGGTGGCGGCAGAAACCGGCTCGACCCTGGCGTTCGCCTATCGCTCCATCAGTGAAGCCATCAACCCGTCGCCCGCGGCCCTGCGCATTGCCATCGATGCCAGGCCCGCGCAATTGCGCGTGCTCAAGTGCCGGGGCGGCCTGGCCCGTTCGGCACCGATTGCTTTTCCCGTGGGGCATTGAGGTTGCCATGCGCTGGGTGTGCATTCTTTTCCCGCAATTGGCGCTGGACGCGGTCCTGCGTCAGCGCGCCAATCCCGAGGAGCCGCTGGCGCTGCTGACCGGTCCGGCCCAGCGCCGGGTGTTGCAGGCGGTCAACGGTCCGGCGCGGGCGCTGGGTTTACGCCCCGGCCAGTCCATGAGCGCTGCTCAGGCGTTGAGCAAAGGCTTTGTCACGGCCGAGTACGACGTCGCCGACATCGAACACTGGCAGCAATTTCTGGCGGCCTGGGCCTACCGGTTCAGCTCCCAGGTCAGCGTGCATTACCCGCGTGCGCTGGTGTTTGAGATCGAGTCCAGCCTGGGACTGTTTGGTGCCTGGCCGCAATTCGAGGCGCGCTTGCGCAACGAACTCGGCGAGCTGGGCTTTCGCCACCGCATTGTCGCCGCGCCCAACCCGGTGGCGGCGCGGGTGCTGGCCAACGCCTATGACGGTCTGGTGGTGCCCGACGATCAAGCCTTGCAGGATCGCCTCGGGCAAATGCCGGTCGACCGGGTCGGGCTGGAAGCCGATGTCGCCACGGCGCTGTCGCGCATGGGGCTGCGCACCCTGAGTCAGGTGCAGGCGCTGCCCCGGCACAGCCTGGCCCGGCGTTTCGAAGCGCAAGTGCTCAAGCACCTGGACGCGCTGCTCGGGTTGCGACGGCTGGCGCTGGTGTACTACCTGCCGCCGGACCGTTTCGATGTGCGCATCGAGCTCAACTTCGATGTGCAATCCCATCAGGCCTTGCTGTTTCCGCTGCGGCGCTTGACCGGCGACCTGTCGGCGTTTCTCTGCGGTCGTGACAGCGGCGTGCAGCGTTTCGACCTGCACCTGGAACACGCAGGGTTGCCGGACAGCGTGATCAAGGTCGGCCTGCTCAGCGCCGAACGCGATCCGGCGATGCTGTTCGAACTGGCCCGGGGGCGGCTGGAGCAGGTTCAGGTCGAAGCCCCAGTGCGCGGTTTTCGCCTGTGTGCCGAAGACTTGCCGGCCTTTGTGCCGCAGTTTCAGGAACTGTTCGACGATCGTCCGCAGCAATCCTTGCCCTGGGAGCAACTGCGTGAACGGCTGCGCGCACGGCTGGGGGATGACGCGGTGCATGGCTTGCGTTTCCAGGCCGATCACCGCCCCGAGTGCGCGTGGCAGGCCAGTGCCGACAGCCAGCCTTGCGCAGGCTTTGGCAGCGTGCAACGGCCGGGCTGGTTGCTCAGCGAACCGCTGGCGATCCACGAAGGCTCGACCCGCATCCTCATGGGGCCGGAACGCATCGAGTCCGGATGGTGGGACGGCGACGACGTGCGCCGGGATTACTACCTGATCGAAACCCGTGCCGGCCAACAGGGGTGGGCCTACCGTGCGGTGGGCGAGGGCGGCCCGTTGTGGCTGCAGGGCTGGTTCTCATGAGCATCGGGTATGCCGAACTGCACTGCCTGTCGAACTTCAGTTTCCAGCGCGGTGCCTCCAGTGCCCTGGAGCTGTTTCAACGGGCGAAAAAACACGGCTATCAGGCGCTGGCGATCACCGATGAGTGCACCCTGGCCGGGATCGTCCGCGCCTGGCAGGCGGCCAAATCCGTTGAGCTGCCGCTGATCATCGGCAGCGAAATCCGCATCGAGAAGGGGCCGAAACTGGTGTTGCTGGTGGAGAACCTCGAGGGCTACCAGACCTTGTGCCGACTGATCACCCGAGCCCGGCGTCGCACGCAAAAAGGCCAGTATCAGCTGCTGCGGGAAGATTTCAGCGAGCCGTTGCCGGGATTGCTGGCGTTGTGGGTGCCGGACGCGGTCGATGCCCTGGAAGAGGGCCACTGGCTGAAGCAGGTCTTCGCTGAACGCCTGTGGCTGGCGGTGCAGCTGCATTGCGGTCAGGACGATAGCCGGCGCCTGCACGATCTGTGGGCCCTGGCCCGGGAGCTGGGCATTGCGGCGGTGGCCAGCGGCGATGTGCACATGCACGCGCGCGGGCGCCGGGCCTTGCAGGACACCATGACCGCGATCCGTCATCACCTGCCGGTGGCGGACGCCGGGCTGCGCCTGCACCCCAACGGCGAGCGGCATTTGCGCAGCCTCGATGCCTTGCAGTCGATCTATCCGCAGGCCCTGCTCGACGAAACCCTGAACATCGCCCGGCGCTGCACCTTCGACCTTGGACAGTTGCGTTATCAGTATCCCCGGGAGTTGGTGCCGCAAGGTCACAGCGCAACGTCCTGGCTGAGTGAGCTGACCGAACGCGGCATTCGCGAGCGCTGGCCGGAAGGGGCCAGCCCGAAGGTGCGCGGGTTGATCGACAAGGAGCTGGGACTGATCGCCGAGCTCGGTTATGAAAGCTATTTTCTCACCGTTCAGGACATCGTGGCCTTCGCCCGTGGGCAGAAAATTCTCTGTCAGGGCCGAGGCTCGGCGGCCAACTCGGCGGTGTGTTTCGCCTTGGGCATCACAGAAATCGACCCTGAGCGGATGAACATGCTGTTCGAGCGCTTCCTCTCCAAGGAACGTAATGAGCCGCCAGACATCGACGTGGATTTCGAGCATGAGCGCCGCGAGGAAGTCCTCCAGTACGTGTTCCAGCGCTATGGTCGCAATCGTGCGGCGCTGACGGCGGTCGTCAGCAGCTATCACGGCGCCGGCGCGGTGCGCGATGTGGCCAAGGCGCTGGGCCTGCCGCCGGATCAGGTCAATGCGCTGGCCGACTGCTGTGGTCACTGGAGTGATCAGGCGCCGCCACTTGAGCGCCTGCGCGAAGGCGGCTTCGACCCCGACAGCCCGGTGCTGCGCCGGGTGTTGAGTCTGACGCAACAGCTGATCGGTTTCCCCCGTCACCTGTCCCAGCACCCCGGCGGTTTCGTCATTTCCGAGCAACCACTGGACAGTCTGGTGCCGGTGGAAAATGCCGCCATGGCCGAGCGCACGATCATCCAGTGGGACAAAGACGATCTCGACGCGGTCGGGCTGCTCAAGGTGGATATTCTGGCGTTGGGCATGCTCAGCGCGATTCGTCGTTGCTTCGATTTGCTGCGACGCCATCGTCATCTCGACTTGAGCCTGGCATCGATCCCTTCCGAGGACCCACAGACCTACGACATGATTGGCCGTGCCGATACTGTCGGCGTGTTCCAGATTGAATCCCGGGCGCAGATGTCGATGCTGCCCAGGCTCAAGCCTCGCACGTTTTATGACCTGGTGATCGAGGTGGCCATCGTCCGCCCCGGACCGATTCAGGGCGGCATGGTGCATCCGTATCTGCGGCGTCGAAACAAGGAAGAGCTCGAAAGCTATCCTTCCGAACAGCTACGCGATGTGTTGAAGCGCACGCTGGGTGTGCCGCTGTTTCAGGAACAGGTGATGCAGATCGCCATCGTCGCCGCTGACTATAGCCCCGGCGAGGCGGATCAGTTGCGTCGTTCCATGGCGGCCTGGAAGCGTCACGGCGGACTCGAGCCGCACAAGGAACGACTGGCGGCCGGAATGAAGAAAAACGGCTACACGGCGGAGTTCGCCGCGCAGATTTTCGAGCAGATCAAAGGCTTTGGCAGCTATGGGTTTCCCGAGTCCCACGCTGCCAGTTTTGCCTTGCTGACCTACGCCAGTTGCTGGTTGAAATGCCATGAACCCGCGGCATTCGCCTGTGCGCTGATCAACAGTTGGCCCATGGGTTTCTACAGCCCGGACCAGATTCTGCAGGACGCGCGGCGTCATCACTTGCAGATTCGCCCGGTGGACGTACGGGCCAGCGACTGGGATTGCAGCCTCGAACCGATCATGGGGGCGCAGCCGGCCATTCGCATGGGGATGCGCATGATCAAGGGCTTTCGCGAGGACGATGCCCGGCGCATCGAGGTGGCACGGGCACGGGGGGGATTTGTCGACATCGCCGACCTCGGCGAACGGGCACGACTGGACGCTCGCGCCCAGGAACAACTGGCCGACTCCGGTGCTCTGCGCGGGCTGGCCGGTGATCGGCATCGGGCACGCTGGGAAGTGGCGGGGGTGGAAAAACAGCTCGGCCTCTTCGCTGGCCTGCCGCGGCAGGAGGAGGGCGCGGTGGCGTTGCCCAAACCCACGGTCGGCGAAGACCTGCTGGCCGATTACAACAGCGTCGGCACTACCCTCGGGCCACATCCGCTGGCGTTGTTGCGCACTGAGCTGAAGGCCCGGCGCTGCCGCAGTTCGAAGGAACTGCTTGAGGTCGAGCATGGGCGACCGGTAAGCGTGGCCGGACTGGTGACCGGCCGACAACGTCCGGGCACGGCCAGTGGCGTGACCTTCGTCACCCTGGAAGACGAGTTCGGCAACGTCAACGTGATCGTCTGGCGCGACCTGGCCGAGCGGCAACGGCAAGTACTGGTGGGCTCGCAGTTGCTCAAGGTCGATGGGCGCTGGGAGAAGGAAGGCGAGGTCCGGCATTTGATCGCCGGACGCATGAGTGACCTGAGTGAACTGCTGGACGGCATCAGCGTGCGGAGCCGGGATTTCCGCTGAACTGTTGCGAAGGAATGCCTGCATTGCCTGCTATTGGAAATGGAAAACCTGTGGGAACCTGCTCGCGATGAGGCCGGCACATCCAACATCACCTTCGCCTGACACACTGCCATCGCGAGCAGGCTCACAGGGATGGGTGGTCGTTCGCAGATTTTGTGCCCGCTACAGTTCACTGTAGGAGTGAGCCTGCTCGCGATGAGGCCGGCACATCCAACATCACCTTCGACTGACACACCACCATCGCGAGCAAGCCCGCTCCCACAGGTTATGTGTGAAGGCTGGTTACTTGGTGTCAGGCCAAAAACGTTCGCCACCGCCCGGTGCATCTGTCCATGCCTGCAACGAGCGTGTCGGCAGGTCGAAATAATCACGGGTGCGCGCATAACCATGGCCGCCCATCCGGCCAATGGCATCCAGCCCCAGTTGATCGATGTACAGGGTTTTGGGGTCGATCAGTTCGTCGCGCACATGGGCCATCAGCACTTCGCCAAAGATGATCTCCCGGGATTGCCCGATGGACAGCGCCATCATCCGTCGGCATTCAAGCGCTACCGGTGCTTCGCCGATGCGTGGGCATTTGACCGTGGTGCCGGGGATGGCCGTGAGGCCGGCAGCGGTCAGTTCGTCGAAGCCCGGCGCGAAGGGCACGGCGCAGACGTTCATGGCTTCCACCAGCGCATCGCTGACGATGTTGACGGTGAATTCCTGGTTGAGCTGAATGTTGCGCGTGGTGTCCTTGGGGCTTTGGTCGCCGTAGTTTTCCACGCCCAGCGCAAGGATCGGCGGATCGGCGGACAGCGCATTGAAGAAGCTGAACGGCGCGGCGTTGATGCGGCCTTCGCCGTCGATGGTGGTCACCAGTGCAATCGGCCGTGGCACCACACTGCCGATCAGGATTTTGTATTTGTCACGGGCACTCAATGTGCTGAAGTCGAAGCTTTGCATAGGCAGAAAACTCTAAAGGAGAGGATCAATCGCGCTCAATGGCGCGTGTGCGCTGTAGTCGTCGGCGAACGGGATGGCCGGTTGGAAAAGACCTTTCCAGTCCGGTTGGCCAAAGGCCCGGTCGCTGTGACTGCGCATCAGTTTTTCGAATTGTTGTTGGGCCTGGCGTTGCAGGGCGGGGTAGTCGACGCCCTGGACCTGACCGTCCTGCATCACGCAGCGGCCATCGATGTAGCTGGCGATACAGTCGTCACCGCGCCCGGCCAGCACCAGGTTTTTCAAGGGATCAAACAGCGGCCCCAGGTGCAGACCGCGCAGGCTGAACACAGTAATGTCGGCCTTGCACCCCGGTGCCAGCCGGCCGAGGTCATCACGACCCAAGGCTTTGGCGCCGCCGAGGGTGGCAGCGTTGTAAAAGTCCAGTGCACAGGTCAAAGCACCATCGCCTTCCATCAAACGGGCGATGTTCAAGCCCTGGCGCATGTTGTCCAGCAAGTCCGCCGGCCAGGTATCGGTGCCCAAGGCGAAGTTGATGCCTTTTGCCCGGTAGCGACCAAACGAATTCAGCGCCTCACCATCCCGGGCAAACACCACCGGGCAGTGCACCAGGCTCGCACCGCCGTCCACCACCCGTTGCAGGTCATCATCGCCACGGGTGTAGATGCCGTGGGGCAGCAGGCTGCGCTGGGTCAAAAGCCCAAGCTGCTGCAACCAGCCCAGGGGTGAAACACCACGAAGCTGCTCGACCATCGCCACCTCACCGAGCCCTTGACAGCAGTGCAGCCGCATCGGCGCGTTGAGTTCGCGGCTCAGCGCGGCCGTGCGTTGCAGCAGCGCCGGGGTGCAGGTCTGGATGCGGTCGGGCAGCAACGCACCGCGAATCAGGCCGTTGTTCGCACCGTCGAAATCCCGAAAGAAACGTTCAGCGGCATCGAGCCCGGCCATGCCACGGGCTTCATCCCAGTGGTGCGCCAACGTGCCGTCGGCCTGCCAGTAACTCATGCCGCTCATGTAGCAGGGACCGAGGTAGGTGCGCAGGCCCAACTCGGTCGCCACACCGGCCACGGCAGAAAACTCGTCGTAGGTTTCCGCCCACTCGCGGTAGTACATCGAGGTGATCGGCATGGCGGTGGTGATGCCGTTGCGGATCAACTGAGTGAAGGCGTAGCGGTACTTGAAGACCTCTTCCTGCGGGCTGTAACTCTCGCGCGGACCGCTGGCCAGATAGTCCGAAGACCACATCCGGCCCATGTCACGCTCGTCGCCGTTGTCCAGGGTCAGCACGGTGGAATCGAGATCACCCAGCGCATCCAGATCGATAAAGCCGGGGCCGATCAGGGCATTGCCGTAGTCGATCCACTGATCCACCGGCCCGCCATAGCCGCGCCCGACAAACAGGATGCGCGAACCTTCGAAGACCACCTCGCCATCGCGCCACAGCACGTGCTGCGTGCCGTCGAAACCGACCACGCAGCTGGCTTTAAGGCCGACTGTTTTGACCGCTCCGGGTTTCACAGGCGGCTTTCCAGCAAGCGTCCATCGGCGGCGATCAAAACACCCGCGCGATAGACCTGCCGCAGCGGCCGCGAAACCACCGCTTCACCGAGGGTCGGCACCGGCATCAGCAGAAAGTCCGCTGGCTGGCCGATCTCCAGACCATAACCTTCACACCCCAGTGCCCGAGCGCCATTCACCGTCGCCGCCTCGAACGCCGCCGCCAGTTCATCGTCCTTGTTCAAATCGAAACGAAATGCCAGCAGCATCGCCCGTTCCAGCATGTCGCCGTTGCCCATGGGCGACCAGGCATCGCGAATCCCGTCCGAACCCAGGCACACATTCACCCCCGCTTCACGCAACGCGAGGAACGGCGGCACCGCGCAATCGGCCGGTGCCGAGCTCATCAACGAAATACCCAAGGCGGCCAGACGTTCGGCGACGGGTTTGACCTGGCTCCACGGCAGCATGCCGAGGCAGTAGGCGTGGCTGATCATCACCCGACCCTGAAGCCCAAAGCGTTCGGTGTAGTCGGCAATCAGCGAAATTTGCCACAGGCCCAACTCACCTTTGTCGTGCAGGTGAATGTCCACGCCACGCTCGAATTCGCTGGCCAGTTTGAAGACGAAATCGAGCTGTGCGATCGGGTCGTTGTCGATCCCGCACGGATCCAGTCCGCCGACATTCTCCACGCCAAGGGCCATGGCTTCGCGCATCAGTTCGGCGGTGCCGGGACGGCTGATCAGACCGGTTTGCGGGAACACCACCAGTTGCAGGTCGATCAGGTCACGGTATTTTTCACGCAATTGCTGCATGGCTTCGACGTGGCGCAGGCCGAATTCCGGGTCGATGTCGACGTGACAGCGCAGGGTCAGCGAGCCACGGGCGATGCAGTTTTCCAGCAGCGCGCCGGCGCGTTGGGCGATGGGGGTTTCGACTTCACGCAGGATGCGGCGCTCGTTGGCGATGTAGTCCTTGAGCGTGGGACCTGCGCTATTGGGGCGCCAGGGTTGGCCCCAGAGGGTTTTGTCGAGGTGCACGTGGCTTTCCACCAGGGCCGGGGTGAGGAGCTGGTGTTGGCCATCGATGTCGGTGGCCAGCAGCTCGGTGGTCGAGGCGGGGCGACGTTGGGTGAACCGGCCGTTTTCGATCAGCAGGTCTTCGGCGGTGGCGCCGTAGGGGCGCACGTTGCGTAGCCAGCGGGGTTTGGACATATAAACCTCATTCATTCTTTAAATCAGCGGTGTTCCGGCTGGCCTCATCGCTAGCAGGCTAGCTCCCACAGTGGTTTTGTGTGGGGCCAGAATCTGAGGCAACCCCCACAGTAGTTTTGTGTGGGTCACAGAATCCGGGGCAACCCCGAATCCTGTGGGAGCTAGCCTGCTAGCGATGGCCGCGACCTGGTTTCAAGTCAAACGATCAGCCTTTAAGCTTCGCCCAGATCCGGTCCTGCAGTTCCCGCGCCTTGTTGCTGCATTCCTTTTCAGGCCGCAGACGCGAGGCGAATTCGTCGGGCATGTTGATGGCGTCCATGACCTTCCATTTGGCGTCGAGCAGCTTGTCGCTCTGGATGCCGTTGGCGTAGGCAATGGCGTTGGACACGGCGGCAGCGTTTTCCGGTTTCATCATCCAGTCGATGAACACCTTCGCGTTGCCAGGGTGCGGCGCGCTTTTGGGTACGGCGAAGTTGTCCTGGAACATCGCCACACCTTCACGCGGATAAACGTACTTGATGGTGTTCTTTTGCAAGGTCGCCCGCGCCGTCGAACCGTTCCAGTTCTGCATCATGATCACTTCACCGGAGGCCATGCGGTCGACGGTGTTGTCCGAGCTGTACATCTTCAGGAACGGCTTCTGTTTTTGCAGCAGCTCCAGAATCCGCTTGGCGTCCTGCGGGTTTTCGCTGCATTCGTCGACATCCAGGTAATGACTGGCAGCGTTGATCACACTGCTGGAGGTGTCGAGCGCCGCCAGTTGGCCTTGCAGTTCCTTGCGCGGCTCGAAGAACTCCTTCCAGGAATCGTCCAGCTTGCCGCCAGGCACCCGCGCACTGTCATAGGAGAATCCGGTGGTGCCCCACAGGTACGGCGCCGAGAACTTGCGGCCGGGGTCGAAGCTGGGGTCGCGGAACGCCGGTTTGACGTACTGGAAGTTGGGCAGGGCCGACGCGTCGATTTCCAGCAGCAGGTCCTGTTTGATCAGGGTTTGCATGATCGACTGCGACGGCACGATCACGTCATAGGCCGCACCGCCGGCCTGCAATTTGGCCAGCAGGGTTTCGTTGCTGTCGTAGCCGTCCATGGTGACCTTGATGCCGGTCTCTTTTTCGAACTTGGTCAGCAGCTCGACCGGGTAGTAATCGGTCCAGTTGTAGAAGAACAATTCTTTGGGCTCGGCGGCCTGTGCGCCGAACGCAGTGAGTGCGGTGAAGCAACTGAGGGCCAGGCCGGCGACGCCGCAACGCATGCTTTTATTTTTCATCGAGAACGCTCCAGAGGGAAAAGGACTCATTGGTTTTTGCCGCGCTGTCCCAGCCAGAAGGCCAGCACCACCAGCACGATGGAGATCACCAGCATCAGGGTCGAGATCGCGTTGATCTCCGGCGTCACGCCGGCCTTGATGGCCGAGAAGATGTACACCGGCAAGGTCGTGGAACCAGGGCCGGCAACGAAGAACGTCATGATGAAATCGTCGAGGCTGACCACGAACGCCAGCACCGAACCGGACAACACCGCAGGCCACAGCAACGGCAACGTGACTCGACGGAACACCTGCCACGGATTGGCGTACAAGTCGTTCGCCGCCTCCAGCAGGCTCTTGTCCAGATCATTGAGCCGGGCACGGATGGGCAGGTAGGCGAAGGGAATGCAGAAGCCGACGTGCGCCACGATCACCGTGAGCAAACCGAGCTTGATCCCCAGTGCCATGAACAGCAGCAGGGTGGCGACGGCGGTGACGATCTCCGGCAGGATCAGCGGCAGGTTGATCCCGCCCTCGACCATCTTCTGTCCATAAAAAGGCCGGTAGGTCGCCAGCGCTGCGAGCAAGGCAATCGCCGTGGCGCAGACCGTGGCGATGCTGGCAACGATGATCGAGTTCAGTGCGGCGGTCTGTATCGACGGGTTGGCCAGGATCCGCCCGTACCAGGCGAAGGAAAACTCGGTCCACACCGTCGCCGAACGGTTGGCGTTGAAGCTGTAGGCGATCAGCACGAAGATCGGCACGTACAGATAGGCCAGGATCAGCAGGCTGACTTCGCGGGTGAGCGGCAGTTTTTTCAGGTGCAGGGCGATCATGCGGTGGCTCCCCGACGAAGAGTTTTGGCGGCGCTGCGGCTATAGAGGGCGTACAGCACCAGCGACAGCAACAGAATCCCCAGCAGCAGGAATGACAGCGAGCTGCCCAGCGGCCAGTTGCGCGCCGTGCCGAACTGCTGCTGGATCAGGTTGCCGATCATCAGCGTCTTGCCGCCGCCGAGAATCGCCGGGGTGATGAACGCGCCGAGGCTCGGCACAAACACCAGCAGCGCACCGGCAATCACCCCCGGCATCGACAGCGGCAGGATGATCCGCTTCAGCGCATGCCAGCGATTGGCACCCAGGTCGTAGGCGGCTTCGACAAGCCGCCAGTCGAGTTTTTCCAGGGTCGAGTAGATCGGTAAAATCATGAACGGCAGGAAGCTGTAGACCAGCCCGACGCTGACCGCGAAGTCGTTGTAAAGCAGGGTGATGCCACCGGCCTGGGGGAACAGCGCGTTGAGGCTTTGCGCCACCCAGCCGTGCTCGCGCAAGATGATCAGCCAGGCGTAGTTGCGGATCAGCAGGTTGGTCCAGAACGGAATGGTGATGAGCAAGACCATGAGGTTACGTCGGCGGGGGGTGAGGCTCGACATCCACAACGCCACCGGAAAGCCGAACAGGAAACACAACACCGTGGTGCCGCCGGCCTGGAAAACCGAGCGTAACAATGCCTGGGCGTAGACCCAGTTGAGCTCGAGTTCACCGTCGAAACCTTCCTGGTAAAACAGCTGCACATAGCTTTGCAATTGCCAGTTGGCCTGCCAGTCGACACCGCCATAGACGTTGCGAGGTAGCAGGCTGATATAGCCCATGATCCCCAGCGGGATGGCGATCAGGGCCAGCAGGGTCAGAACCACCGGGCTGAGCAACAGCGCACGGTTGAGGGCGGGGGAAGTGCTGCTGACGCTCATCTCAGGCCTCCATCAACAGGCAGGCATGGGGCGGCAGATTGACCGCGACGCGATCACCGACCAGCCGGCCGCGGTTCAGGCCTTCGTTGTTCTCGCGCAGCATGACCTTGATGTCGTTGTTCAAACGGCATTGATAGAGCGTCGCGGTGCCGACATACAGCACCGCTTCGATCACGCCCCGCAGGTGATGGGGTTGCGTCGGGTCGACCAGTTGCGAACGCTCCGGGCGGAACGCCAATTGCACCTTGGCGCTGTCGACGCCTTGAGGCGCGCAGGGGATTTCCACCGGCATGCCATTGGGGATGAACAGGTTTTCGTTGTGCAGGCCGCGCTTGAGGTGGCCGGGAAGGAAGTTGATGTCGCCGATGAACTGCGCCACGAATTGATGTTGCGGGCGTTCGTAGATGTCGTTCGGGGTACCGATCTGCAAGATCTTGCCGGCGGACATCACGGCAATGCGATCGGACAGGGTCAGGGCTTCCTCCTGATCGTGGGTCACGAAAATGAACGTGATCCCGGCTTCCTTCTGCACGCGCTTGAGTTCGACCTGCATCTCTTTGCGCAACTTGAGGTCGAGGGCCGACAAGGGCTCATCCAGCAACAACACTTTCGGTTTCGGCGCCAATGCCCGTGCCAGCGCGACACGCTGCTGCTGGCCGCCGGACAATTCGGCGGGTTTGCGTTGAGCCAGGTGCTGCATTTGCACCAGGGCGAGCATCTCTTCCACTCGCTGGGCCGTCTGCTTGCAATCAAGACCCTGCATCTCGAGGCCGAAGGCGATATTCTGCGCGACACTCATGTGTGGAAACAGCGCGTAACTCTGGAACACCGTATTGACCCGACGTTTGAAGGGCGGCAAGTGGTTGACCGGTTCGCCAGCCAGGCGGATCTCGCCGTCGCTGACGTGCTCGAAACCGGCAATGGTGCGCAGCAGGGTGGTTTTGCCGCAGCCGGAGGGGCCGAGCAGGGTGAAGAATTCGTTGTCGGCAATGTCTACAGAGACATTGTCGAGGGCGGGCGCCAGCCCGGGATCGTCGGAATACCGCTTGGAAACGTTACGCACTTCAATCGCGACTGGATGACCCATAATGGTGCATTCCTCTAATTATTGTATGCAATATCTGGATGCAATCTAGAAATAACCGGATTAATCTGCCTGTGCAACCCCCTTTTTCAATGGCTGCTCATCGCCAGGGGCTGGTTGCTCAGCGCATCAGGAGTGTTCAGATGACCGACAAAAAACTCGAGACGACCGTCGACCGCGTCTACCAAGGGGTTTACGAGGCGATCAGCAAACGTTCTTTACGCCCGGGCATGAAGCTGGGCGAGGCGTCACTGGCCGAACTTTTTAATGTCAGCCGGACGTCGGTTCGTGCCGCGCTCAAGCAATTGGAGGCGGATGGGCTGGTCACGACCGAGCCCAATAAAGGTGCGTCGGTGTCGTTGCCGAGTGACGAGGAGATCCGTTCGTTGTTTGAAACCCGGCGCCTGGTCGAGATCGGCATCGTCAGTGAACTGTGCCGTCGGCGGGACACTTCCGTAACCCGGGACCTGCGCGATCACTTGTTGCTGGAAGATGAAGCGCATCAAAGCGGTGACCACGAACGGCTGATTCATTTGTTGGGCGAGTTCCACATCAAGCTCGCGCGCAGCCTGAACAACCCGGTGCTGCTCGACTGGTTCCAGAAGCTGATTTCCCGTGCCTCGCTGTATGCGGCAGCGCTGGATGACGACAGCCACGAAGCCTGCCGTGACGACGAACACCTGCGTTTGATCGAGTACATCGAGGCGGGTAACCAGAGCGCGGCGATCGAACTCACCTGCCTGCATTTGAACGGCATCGAAAAGGCCATCCTCGACGTCGCGGCCACGCTGAAAACTGGCTACCATCCGTTTAAGCATTTGATTGAGGTGTGACGCTCGATCCATAGCCGCCACCAACCTTGTAGCAGCTGCCGAGGTACGAGGCTGCGTTGCGTGTCCGCAGGACCGCCCAGGGGTCGCTTCGCAACCCAACGCAGCCTCGTACCTCGGCAGCTGCTACAGAATCTGCAAAGCGGCCCCGGGGGCGGTCCTGCGGACACGCAACGCAGCCTCGTGCCTCGGCAGCTGCTACAAGGTCACTAAGGAACGTTCGGTCATACCTTAATGAAACCATTGGCGCCCCAAGTGCTCGAAGCAAACAGGTGTCATTTCAGGGACAAAAGAGTCAGTCAATGCAGTTTCTAGACGATAGCCACGGGTGTGCCGGATGGAACGGCGAAATGGCCGGACGCATTCGTGCTTTCGACTGGAGTCTGACCGACCTTGGAAGCTTTGACGCCTGGCCCAAAAGCCTGCGCAGTGCCGTGCAGATGATGCTCGCCTCGCCGCTGCCAATCGTGATGCTCTGGGGGCGGGCCGGGTACATGGTCTACAACGATGCGTACTCCGAATTCGCCGGTGGCCGGCACCCTTATCTGCTGGGTTCGCCGGTGGAGCTGGGCTGGCCGGAAGTCGCCGACTTCAACCGCCATGTAGTGGATACCTGCCTGGCCGGCGGGACCTTGTCCTATCGCAATAAAGAACTGGTGCTGCTTCGCAACGGTGTACCCGAGGACGTCTGGCTCGACCTGTATTACAGCCCGGTCGCCGATGATACCGGGTGTCCTGCCGGCGTCATCGCGATGGTGGTCGAAACCACCGACCATGTGATTTCCGAACGCCGGCGACAGGCTGCCGAAGACGCCTATCGCGCCGACAACGAGCGGGTACGCCTGGCGCTCAATGCCGGGGCATTGCTGGGCTCGTTTGTCTGGGACATCAAGGACAACGTGCTCTCCGGTGATGAACGTTTCGCCCGGACATTCACCTACCCGACTGACCAGGACCTGGTCAACTTGCCCATGGACATCGCCGAGTCGCGGATTCATCCGGACGATTTCAGCTGGGTTCAGGACCAGGTTAAACAAGCGGTGAAAACCGGTGAACCGTTTAACGCCGAATACCGCGTACGTCGCCCCGACGGCAGTTACCTGTGGGTACTGGCGAGCGGTTGTTGCGAGTTCGATGAACAGGGCAAACCGCTGCGCTTTCCCGGCGTGCTGATCGACATCAACGAGCGCAAGAACGCTGAAGAATCCTTGCTGCGGTTCACTCGCAACCTGGAGCAGCGCGTGGCTGAAGAGGTCGAGGCGCGCCTGGCGGCGGAAGAGCAACTGCGTCAATCGCAGAAGCTCGAAGCCATCGGAGGCCTGACTGGCGGCGTGGCCCACGACTTCAATAATCTGCTGCAGGTCATCGCTGGCAACCTGCATTTGCTGGCGCGGCATGAGCCGGACAATTCCAACGTTCAACGCCGGGTCAAGGCGTCGATTGTTGCGGTTGAACGCGGCGCCAAACTGTCCTCGCAGTTGCTGGCGTTTGCCCGCCGCCAGCCGCTGTCGCCTGCGGTACATCACCCCCGGCAGATCTTCGAAAGCCTCGGTGAACTGTTGCAACGCACGCTCGGGGAAACCCTGCAGATCGCGGTGCGGATGCCGCTGGATTCCTGGTACCTGCACGTGGACCGTAACCAACTGGAAAACGCCATCCTCAACCTGGCGATCAACGCCCGCGATGCCATGCAGGGTGAAGGTATCCTGGAGCTGAGCGCCGAGAACATTGTTCTCGATCGCGAGTTCTGTGCCGGCAAAGGCATTGTGCCCGGTGACTATGTGCGTGTTGCCGTGGTCGACAGCGGCGTCGGCATGTCGCCCGACGTCCTTGCCCAGGCATTCGAGCCGTTCTTCACCACCAAGGCTGATGGCCAGGGCACGGGGCTTGGGCTGAGCATGGTGTTCGGCTTCGTCAAGCAGAGCGGCGGCCATATCGAAATGACCAGCGTCGAAGGGCAGGGCACGCGGGTGCAGCTGTATTTCCCGCGCAGCCTTCGTGCACCGCAGAGTGAAACGATCACCCAGGAGGCACACTCTCTTGGCGGTCATGAAACCATTCTGGTGGTCGAGGATAACGAAGCGGTGCGCGTCGCCGCAGTGGAGTTGCTGCAGGAAGAGGGTTACACGGTCCTGACGGCCGCCAACGGCGATGCGGCCATGCAGATGCTGCTGGAGGGTTGGGAGGTAGACCTGATTTTCACCGACGTGGTCATGCCGGGGCTGATCAAGAGTTCGGACCTGGCGGCATGGGCCAAGGTGCAGAAGCCGCCGGTGGCCGTGTTGTTCACGTCGGGGCATACCCGCGACATCATTTCGCGCAATCACCAGCTCAGCGCTGATACCTTTCTGCTGAGTAAACCCTACGGGCCGGACGCGCTCACCCGCATGGTGCGCAGCGTGCTCAGCGGCTGAATACATACCCCCGTAGGAGCTGCCGAAGGCTGCGATCTTTTGATCTTGATTTTTCGGGTGAGATCGCCAAACAAAGATCAAAAGATCGCAGCCTTCGGCAGCTCCTACAGGGGATCGCATTCCAAATTGATCAAGGCGGCCTATGACTTCCAATCCAACCTCCGGCATGGTCAGGGTGCGGGGTGCCCGGGAGCACAATCTCAAGAATGTCGATGTCGACATTCCCCGTGACGCCCTGGTGGTGTTCACCGGTGTGTCGGGCTCGGGGAAATCCTCCCTGGCGTTTTCGACGCTCTATGCCGAAGCGCAGCGCCGCTATTTCGAATCCGTGGCGCCTTATGCGCGACGTCTGATCGATCAGGTCGGCGTGCCGGATGTCGACTCCATAGAGGGCTTGCCGCCGGCCGTGGCCTTGCAGCAACAGCGCGGCACACCGAGCACCCGCTCTTCAGTGGGCAGTGTGACGACCCTGTCGAGCCTGATCCGCATGCTCTATTCCCGCGCCGGCAGTTACCCGCCGGGCCAGCCGATGCTGTACGCCGAAGATTTCTCCCCCAACACGCCGCAAGGCGCTTGCCCGCAATGCCACGGTCTTGGCCGGGTCTATGAAGTCACCGAAGCGCTGATGGTCCCGGACCCGAGCCTGACCATCCGCCAGCGTGCCGTCGCGTCATGGCCCATGGCGTGGCAGGGACAGAACCTGCGAGACATCCTCGTGACCCTGGGGTACGACGTCGACAAGCCATGGCGCGATCTGCCGAAAAAGCAGCGCGACTGGATTCTCTTCACCGAAGAGACGCCGACGGTGCCGGTGTACGCCGGCCTCACGCCTGACGAAACCAAAGTCGCGCTCAAGCGCAAAATGGAACCCAGTTACCAGGGCACGTTCACCGGTGCCCGGCGCTACATCCTGCATACCTTCACTCACTCTCAAAGCGCGCTGATGAAGAAGCGCGTCTCGCAATTCATGCTCGGCAGCCCGTGTCCGTTGTGCGAGGGCAAGCGGCTGAAGCGTGAGGCGTTGTCGGTGACCTTTGCCGGATACGACATTGGCGAGTTGTCGCAGATGCCGTTGCTGCAAGTCGCCGAGGTGTTGAAACCGGTGGCGGCGCACAGCTACCTCGAACAGGCGGACGAGGCGGGCGACGTGTTGACGCACGTGCAGACCCGCGAAGCCCGTGAGCAGCGTGTGGCCCATGGCGCCAGTGGTCACGCCAATGCGCCAGATGTGCGCCACACGCCCAATCTGTCCGTGGAAAAACGCCTGGCGGCGCAGCGCATTGCCCAGGATCTGCTGGAGCGGGTCAGTACGCTCACGGACCTGGGGCTGGGGTATCTGGCGCTGGAACGCAGCACGCCGACCCTGTCCTCCGGCGAGTTGCAGCGATTGCGCCTGGCGACTCAATTGGGTTCGCAATTGTTCGGGGTGATTTACGTGCTGGACGAACCATCGGCCGGCCTGCACCCGGCGGATGGCGAGGCGCTGTTCGACGCACTGCAACGCCTGAAAGCCTCCGGCAATACCTTGTTCGTGGTCGAGCATGACCTGGAAACGATGCGCCGCGCTGACTGGCTGATCGATGTCGGCCCCGCAGCGGGTGAGCATGGTGGCCGTATTCTGTACAGCGGTCCGCCTGCAGGCCTGGCCCATGTCGTGGAATCGCAGACCCGTGATTACTTGTTCGCAGCGCAGGTCGTCCAGCCACGAGACAGCCGCAAGCCGTCCGACTGGTTGCGCCTGGAGGGCATCACCCGCAACAACCTGAACAACGTCAGCGTCGAGTTTCCGCTGGGCTGTTTCACCTCGGTCACCGGGGTGTCCGGCTCCGGAAAGTCCAGCCTGGTCAGCCAGGCATTGCTGGAACTGGTGGGCGCGCACCTCGGCCGCGTGGTGAGTGACAACGACGCGCCAGAGCCGAGCCTTGAAGACGACGCACCGCAAGTCAGCGGCGGCCAGGTCACGGCGGGGTTGGGGTCGATCAAGCGTCTGGTGCAGGTCGACCAGAAACCCATCGGCCGCACGCCGCGCTCGAACCTGGCGACGTATACCGGTCTGTTCGACAACGTGCGCAAGCTTTACGCCGCGACGGACGAGGCGCGGAAGAAGCACTACGACGCCGGGCAATTTTCTTTCAACGTTGCCAAGGGCCGGTGCCCGACGTGTGAAGGCGAAGGTTTTGTCAGTGTCGAGTTGCTGTTCATGCCCAGCGTTTATGCGCCATGCCCGACCTGCCACGGCGCGCGCTACAACCCCGAGACACTGGCCATCACCTGGCAGGGCTTGAACATCGCCCAGGTGTTGCAGTTGACGGTGGACGAAGCGGTCGAGGTGTTCGCCGAGCAAGCGGGGATTCGTCGTTCGCTGGAGGTGCTGCGCGATATCGGCCTGGGTTACCTGCGTCTCGGCCAGCCGGCGACAGAACTGTCAGGCGGTGAGGCGCAACGCATCAAACTGGCCACCGAACTGCAGCGCAATCAGCGCGGGGCGACGTTGTACGTGCTCGACGAACCCACCACCGGGCTGCATCCAAGGGACGTTGACCGGTTGATGGAACAATTGAATACCCTGGTGACGGCGGGGCACACGGTGATTGTTGTCGAGCACGAAATGCGCGTGGTTGCGCAGAGTGACTGGGTGATTGATATCGGGCCGGGAGCGGGGGATCAGGGCGGGAAAATTGTCGTGGCGGGGGTGCCGAAGAAGGTGGCCGGGAGCAAGAAAAGCAAGACCGCGCCGTTTTTGGCTAGGGTACTTGGGTGAATCAAAAGATCGCAGCCTGCGGCAGCTCCTACAAGTGTACGCCGGCCCCATGTAGGAGCTGCCGCAGGCTGCGATCTTTTGATCTTAGGCACCATCAATCGTGCGTCGTACCTTGTCCAGCAGTTCACTGATCTGGAACGGCTTGACCAGCATCTCCATGCCATCGCCTAGAAATACCTGACGATTGATCGCGTTTTCCGCGTAGCCGGTCATGAACAGGATCGGCAACTTCTCGCGCCAGTCCCGCGCCACATCCGCCAGCTCCCGGCCGGTCATCCGGGGCAGGCCGACATCGGTCAGCAACAGGTCAATGGACGGGTCGTTCTGCAAGCGTTCAAGTGCGCCTTCAATGTCACCCACCTGGGTGCATCGGTAACCGGCATCCACCAACACTTCTGCCACGAACATGCGCACCGACGGCATGTCCTCGACGATCAACACATGTTCACCCTCACCCTGAGCGTCGACGAGGGTCGGAGCCACCTTGCTGATGGTCGGGTCGGAGCTGGCCGGCAGCATGATGGTGACTTCGGTGCCCCGTCGGGCCACGCTGCGGATGTGCGCATCGCCGCCGGATTGACGGGCGAAACCGTAGATGGTCGACAGCCCCAGCCCCGTGCCCTGGCCTAACGGCTTGGTGGTGAAGAATGGATCGAACACCTTGTCGATGACGCTGTGGTCGATGCCGGTCCCGTCATCGCGTACGGACAGGGCGACGTAGGCGCCATCCGCCAGATTAGGGTCGCCGTGGGAGTAGGCGGCGTAGGTGCTGACCCAGACATTGCCACCCTGTGGCAGCGCGTCGCGGGCGTTGATCACCAGATTGAGGACGGCACTTTCAAGCTGGATCGGATCGACCAGCGCGATGGCGGGTTTGGAGGTCAGCTCCAGCTTCAGGGCAATGCGTTCACCCATGGTGCGCGCCAGCAATTCCTCAAGGGAGCGAACGTGCTCGTTGATGTCCACGGGCCGGGTATCCAGCGGCTGCTGACGGGCGAAGGCCAGCAGGCGATGGGTCAGGGAGGCTGCGCTCATGGCCGAGTTCAACGCCGCTTCGGCATAGAACTGAACCTTGTCGGTGCGGGAGTCGGCGACGCGTTTCTGGATCAGTTCGAGGCTGGTGATGATGCCGGTCAGCAAGTTGTTGAAGTCGTGGGCGATACCGCCTGTCAGCTTGCCCAAGGCATCCATTTTTTGCACTTGCAGCAATTGGGCCTCGGTGCGCACGCGTTCGGCGACTTCCTTGGCCAGTTGGGTCGTGGCGTCATCGAGACGAGCCAGATGCGAGCGTTCGCGGTGGCGGTGCTCGGTGACGTCTTCGACGAACACCAGGCTCAGTTCGGGGGTGCGGTAAGGTGAAATCTGCCATTCGGCCTCACGGACCTCACCCTGGACGCGCATGTTCAGGGTGCCTCTCCAGCGTTCGCCGTACGCCAGACGCAGGCGCAGCTCGTCGATGACGGCGCCCTGGTCTGGCGCGAAGCATTCACGCAGGGTGTCTGGATCGAGGTTGTCCTGAATCAGCTGGGCGAACGCATGGTTGCACTCGTGGACGTTGAGTTGTGCATCCAGCACCGCAATGGGGGCGGACACATTGACGAAGATCTCGCGAAAGCGCGCCTCGCTTTCACGCAGGGCATTTTCGGTTTCGCGCACCCGCAGCAAGGTGCGCAGGGTCGCCAGCAGTACATCCGGGTCGACCGGGTGAATCAGGTAGGCATCGGCGCCGGCGTCGAGACCGGTGATGATGTCGCCCGTCTGGATCGACGCCGCCGACACGTGAATCACCGGCAACAGCGCCGTCGCGCTTTCGGAGCGCAGTTTGCGCACGATGTCGAAACCGCTCATGTCCGGCAGGTTGACGTCGAGGATCAACGCATCAAGCTCGACGTTGTCGATCAGGTCCAGCCCCTCGCCACCCGTACCTGCTTCCAGCACCTCGTAGCCGTGGCTTTCCAAACGCCGGCGCAAGGCATAGCGCGTAGCCACGTTGTCATCGACGATCAGCAAGCGGATGTCACGTTTCATCGGCAGGCTCCATGGCAATGGCTAGCGGGATGATCACGAAAAAGGTCGAACCTGCGCCGGGTTTGCTTTCGAGCCCCACTTCGCCACCCAGTAACGCAGCAAAGCGTTTGCACAAGGATAGCCCGAGTCCGGTACCGCGAAGACGTTTCTGCAAGGGGGAGTCAACCTGAGAGAAGTCCTCGAACAATGCGCCATGTAGCTCCGGCGCGATACCTATTCCGGTATCGCTGACCGCAAAGCGTACGTGAGCATCGCCCTGGAGCCGCGCCGAGACCCGTATTTCGCCGCGTGTGGTGAACTTCAACGAGTTGGATATGAAGTTGCGCAGGATCTGCGCGAGCTTCTTGTCGTCGGTATACAACCGGGGCAAGCCCACGGGCTCTTCGAAGATCAGGTCCACGGCGCTGGCGTCGACAATCGGCCGGAACATGCCGCGCAGGGCCGCGAACAGGTCGAACATGTCGAACCAGGCCGGGGAAATGCTGATACGCCCGGCTTCGATCTTCGCCAGGTCCAGCAGGTCGTCGACCATGTCGCTGAGTTCCCGCGCAGCAGTGCTGACGAACGCCACCTGCTTGTGTTGCTCGGCACTCAAAGGGCCATCGAGCTCGTCGGTCAACAGGCCGGTGATGCTCAGGATCGAGCCCAGCGGCGTGCGGAATTCATGGCTCATGTACGACAGGAAACGGCTTTTCAGGTCCGAGGCCTGGCGCAGCTCTTCGGCCTGGTTGTCGAGCTCGGCGTACAGCGCCAACACGCCCTGGTTGGTTTCATCCAGCTCTTCGCGCAGGGCGTTGGCTTCGCTTTGCAAGCGTGCAACCAGTGCCGTTTGCTCGTCCAACTGACTCATGGGTGTATCAGCCATGGGCGGCCTCCAGAGCAATTACCACCACCGTGACGTCATCGCGTCCCCGGCAAAAATCCCGGTGCAGAATGGCCGCAATCACGGCGGGATGGCGATGCACCAGGCCGGGGTAATCTTGCAGGTTCCATCGGGACTGCAGGCCGTCGCTGTACATGATCAATAGTTGTCCGTTCACTTGAGCATAGTCAAAGGGTTGCGCCTTTCGATATTGGCCACCGACGATGCCAGGGTGGGAGGCCAGGCCGCGTGATTTTCCAGGTTCTATCAGGCTGGCGCCAATGTTACCGATACCGACGAATCTCAGCGCATCCCGGTGGCTGTCAAACTGCGCGATGGCCAGCGCGCCGCCCCGGGTGGCAAGCATGTCGCGATGGATGTCTTCCACAAGATGCACCGGCGTCGAAAACGGTGCCTGCGCGAAAGCTTTCTCACCGGCACGGCCCGCTCGTTCGGCGTCTTCGCCATGGCCCAAACCGTCGATCACCAGCGCGCTGATGCAGGCCCCGTCAAACGCCAGGTGCCAGACATCGCCGCAGGCCGGGTCGTTGTGCAGCGAGTGCTGGCTGACACCAAACCGCTGATCCGGCGCCTTGTCGCCGCGTGGATACAGGCGTGCCAACAGCACGGCGCCCCGGGCATCCGCGTAGACGTCGAACACTTCAGTCTGGCGCGACACCGCTCCGAGCCCGATGCCCTGAGTGCCCCGGGTGGAAAACCCGTCGGCCAGGCAGGCGTCCACGTCGAAGCCACCGGCGCGATCCACGGCGATCATTTCAATGCCGGCGCCTGAGGCCCTGGGCAGTATTCGCAAGTGCAATTCGCCGCGGGTCGCATGTTTGAGAATGTTGCTCGCCAGCTCGGTGGCCACCAGCGCCACGCGCCCGCAATCGGTCGCATCGAAGCCATTTCTCTCCGCGAGTTGCTGGACGGTACGGCGTGCGTGGCCGATCTGGCTGCTGTCTTCGATGGGTAATACCTGCGTCATCGAACCGCTGATCGTCATGCCCATCGCGTTATCGTTATTCGAGTGCCTTTGCCTGGCTCGGTTTCGAGTTCGAACTCTTCTACCAGGCGTTTCGCCCCCGTCAGGCCGAGCCCAAGGCCGCCGCCGGAGGTCCAGCCGTCGGTCATGGCCAGCTTCAGGTCGGGAATGCCCGGGCCTTCATCGCGGAAAATCAGGCGCAGACCGGTGCGGGCGTTGTCCTCGAGGATCTGCCAGTCCATGTCGCCGCCACCGCCATAGACCATGGTGTTGCGGGCCAGCTCGCTGACGGCGGTCACCAGTTTGGTCAGGTCGATCAGGCGCATGCCGCACTCGGTGGCCAGCTTGCGCGCCGTCTGGCGCGCCAGGACGACGTCCTGTTCGATGGCGATGGGTTGGCTGCCGCTGCTGCGCACGTTCATTGCTCGCGTACTCGATCCTGCAGCAGTTTCATCCCGCGCTCGACGTTCAGCGCGGTGCTGACGCCTGGCAACGTCAGCCCCAGTTCTACGAGGGTGATGGCGACGGCGGGCTGCATGCCGACCAGCACGGTCTGGGCATCCATGATTTTCGACAAGCCGGAAATGGTGCCGATCATCCGTCCGATGAACGAGTCGACCATGTCCAGCGCGGAAATATCAATCAACACGCCCCGGGCGGAGGTTCGGCTGATGCGCTCGGACAGATCGTCCTGAAGCGTCAAGGCCAACTGGTCATGCATGTCGACCTGAATGGTCACCAGCAAAAAGTCGCCCATCTGCAAAATAGGGATGCGATCCATGGGCTCAGCCCGCCTTGTTGACGGACAGGCCCAGTCGGGTAAGGGCCAGTTTCAGGGCATCGGCCAGGTTGGCTTTGGTGACCACGCCTTGCAGGTCCAGCCCCAGGTGCACGATGGTTTGGGCGATTTGCGGTCGCACGCCGCTGATGATGCAGTCGGCACCCATCAGGCGAATGGCGGTAACGGTTTTGAGCAGGTGCTGTGCCACCAGGGTATCGACGGTTGGCACGCCAGTGATGTCGATAATGGCGATTTCGGAGCCGGTGTCGACGATGCGCTGCAACAGCGATTCCATCACCACCTGAGTACGCTGCGAATCGAGGGTGCCGATCATCGGCAACGCGAGTACGCCATCCCACAGCTTGACCACCGGGGTCGACAGCTCCAGCAGTTCTTCCTGCTGACGCTTGATCACCGCTTCGCGGGACTTCTGGAAGGTGCGGATGGTGTGCATGCCCAGGGCGTCGAGCAATTCAGAGATTTCCCAGAGTTGTTCGGCCAGCAGCGCAGGGTTGTCCTGATAGTGATTCTGCAGCATCGAAAACATCGGGCCTTTGAGCGAGAAGATGAAGCTGGCGGTCTGGTGCGAGTCCTGGCCCAACAGGGCGCGGCTGTGGGAGAGCTTTTCGAGAAACAGGCGGATCTCGTCCCAGCCTGGCGCCGCCACATTCTGGCCGTTGCCGCTTTCAAGTCCCGAGACGATCAGGTGCAGGAGTTCCGTGGTCTGTTGCTTGAGGTCCTGCTCTTTAAGGTTGCGCGTCGCACCATTGGCTTCGAGGCGATGAGTCCAATCATTCAACAGTTGCGCCTGGTTGTGTTTCATCGCATCGAGTGTGCTGGTCTGCAGTGCCGCCATGTGCCTGAACTCCTTGAAAGTGTTGGCCGATTCCGTAAATGTTGATCGGCGCAAGTCAGTGACATTTGCCGTGCAAAATAGTTGTTCGCTTGCACAGGAATTTTTATCTCAAACGACATTAAGTGTAGGAGCTGCCGAAGGCTGCGATCTTTTAATGTTTTTTTAAAGGGCAAGATCAAAAGATCGCAGCCTCGTTTCTCTCGACAGCTCTTATAGAACAAACGTTAAGCCATTGATTTTAAAAATGAGTTTTTTGATCATCTTTAGATATTTTGCAACGCGGCAAGCACCCAGGTCTTTGCGCGACAGCGCGGCGTCGAAGACGTGGCGGCACCTCCGACAGGATAACGGTGAGCGGGGCGCGCACGCAAAGTCAGGTCGGCTGTCAGGCCGCCTCGCTTTGGCTTTTGATCTGCTTTTGATTTTCTTGCCCCATCGGAAGGCCGAGCGCAGGTTCTGCGCAGTGGGCAACCCGGCATGGATGCCGGGTTAGCCGCGCACGGCCATGGATGGCCGATCGCGGCGGGCCCACGGAGCAGGACCGGAGTGAGGGTATGCCGAGCCCAGGCGAGGCACCGCACGAAAGGGGCAAGAACCCTTGGTTACTTGGGGCTTTTCCAAGTGACTCGCCGTAAGGGCGAAACCAATAGAAGCCGTGACCGCAGGAATGGGTATGTACATAAGCAAGAATCTCACCGCCGATCAGGCAGCCATCGCGAGCAAGCTCGGCTCCCACAGTTTGATCCGGGTACATCAGGGGAATTCCCGTCGGCTATGAAACCGCCATCGCCGGCAGGCCAGCTCACACAGTTTGATCGAGTGCGTCAGGAAAATTTGGATCGGCTGTAAGCCCGTCATCGCGAGCAACTCTTTTAGAACAAACGTTAAGATATTGACTTTAAACAGGTGTTTTTTACTCATCTTTAGATATTTTTCAATGTGGCGAGCACCCAGTTCTTTGTGCGACAGCGCGGCGTCGAAGACGTGGTGGCGCCTTCTACAGGCCTACAGGCCTACAGGATAGGTGATCAGCCGGGGGAAGTGATTGGGCAGGGGTGATCAGCGGATGCCGGTGATTATCCAATGGAACCTTGCGGTCAGAGAAGGCTTCGAATCTACAAGGCCCGGCTGCTTCAGCTGTGCATTTGTACTGTTTTACGAGGTGATCATGAAAGACGATTCAATGACGCAAGGGCAGGATCAAGCAATTGATCGAAATGATCCGGCCATTGATCCGCAGACGCCGGGGGCAAGCGAAGCCGGGCAACAGCAGCACACCGCCAAACCGGAAAGTGCCGACACCGAGGTCGATCAGAAAAACCAGCATAACGAAAACGACAACGAGTTCAGTCCGGGCTTCGAGCCGGAACCTGATCGGGCCAAACCCGGTGAGGACACTGACGCGGACATTGATACCGACGGCGGCTAGGTTGAGCGCTCTCGAGCGTCAATAAAAAAGGCCGCATCCGGGGATGCGGCCTTTTTAATGGGTGCAGCGATTATTTACTTGGGTGGGCGGCTTGCAGTTTTTTCGCCATATCCAGGTGTTTTTCCAGCGCTGGCAACATTTCCTGCGCAAACGCTTTCAGTTCGGTCGCGCCTTTTACTTTGTCGTCAGTGACGGTGCCGGCTTCTTTCTTGAATAGTTCGATGGTTTCTTCGTGGGCCTTGACCTGATTGTTGGCATAGGCCGCATCGAAGGATTCATCGCGCATTTCGAGGATCTTTTCCTTGGCCTGCTTGACGAACGTCGTGGTGTCCGGCACCTCGATGTCGTTCTTTTTCGCCAGTGCCTCCAGTTGGGTGTTCGCCTTGGTGTGATCAGTGATCATCATGTTGGCGAATGCCTTGATGTCAGCGGATGAGCTCTTCTCCAGCGCCAGTTTGCTGGTCTCGACTTCCGCGATGCCACCTTTGGCAGCGTTGTCGACGAAATCATTGGAAGTAGCGGCGAACGCCGTGCCCATGCTGGTGCTCAAGGCTACGGCCAGGGCGAGGTTACGCAGGGTGAATCCGTCCATTGGTCATTCTCCACACAGGTTTTATAGGCGATCCAGTGATCGTTATTAAGTGGAGGCTGTTGGATGGATAAAGGTTTTATCGCATTGCCGGCAGGGCGACGAACGGACATCACCGGCCTCGACAGAACCGTCCAACCGAGGCCATTCTGATGGTTGGTGAGCGCAATCGATCGCACTTGCCACCGATCAACAAACGGAGGTGTTCCATGCCGGTGCCACACGACCTTTATCAGGATCTCAAGTTTTCAAAGGAAGATATCCAGCAAAAACGCACCAAGGATCCGTTACTGGATTCACTGATCAACAAGTATGTTCAGGCGGACGCCGAAGTTGTCAAAGCCGAGACTGCGAAGTCGGATGCGCCCAGTGATGATGCGCTGAAGAAGCTCAAGGAGCGCCGCTTGCAGGTCAAGGACAAGATCGTTCAACAACTTCAGACACCGTCCTGACCTGCCATACCAGGCCACCGACGACCGGTGACTGAAAAATTGGAACGGGGACGAATACCAGCACCTCGAATGAACAGAGTTCCACTCACGGCTTCATTCGAGGTGCCTTATGAACGAACCAAAATTCCCCAGCGAAGAGCAGGGCGGGTATGACCCGATTCCGACCCATCCCGAACCTTTGAGTCCGGGGCGCACGACCGTTAACCCGGAAGACGAACCGGGCATCGACGAACTACCGGATAACGAAGGCGTACGGCCGATTGACGAAGACGACGTCACCGCCATCGATCCTGAGCGTGTGCGTGAAGAAACTGATAATGCGGTGCGCGATGGTCAGATAGACCCTCGCTGATGGGTGCCATACAGCCCCTGTGGGAGCGGGCTTGCCCGCGATGAGGTGATACCAGGCGACATCGACGTTGAATGTCCCACCGTCATCGCGAGCAGGCTCACTCCTACAGGATTTGGGTTCGACGCGGACTCGTGTTTACCACTGATCAAAGGTAGGAGTGAGCCTGCTCGCGATGAGGCAGTGTCAGGCGCTGTAAGTGCTGGAACAGGGTCACCTTCTCCGGCCATCGCATTACTTCTCCAGCGCCTTGCCCAGCGGCAATCGCGCCATGTGATCTGCCTTCAGCGACCCGAAGTACAACCAGTCCCCGTATTCACGCACGGTGGTAATCGGTGAGTAGTTATTGCTGCTCGCGTCCTGCAGATTTGCGATCACCTTACCGTCCAGATCCAGTCCCAGAACGAAGGCCCGCTTCTCGACGGGTTTAGGTAAAACCATCATCGCCCGCACGATCATCTTGCGCACGAACGGATGCGGTGCGGTGGCGTCCAGCAGGGCATTGCGCGGGGAATAAAGCGCGACCCAAAAGCGCGAATGACCGTTGAATGACAGGTTGTCCGGCAGACCAGGCAGGTTATCGATGAACAGGTCGTGAGTGCCGGCTTTCGGCCCGCTCAGCCAGTAACGAGTGATGCGATAAGCACCGGTTTCGTTGACCAGCACAAAGGCATCGTCCGGCCCCAGCGTCACACCGTTGGCAAACTCCAGCGCGTCCAGCAGCACGGCCGTCTTGCCGGTCTGGAAGTCATAACGCAGCAAGCGGCCGTCGCCGCCGTGTTCAAGGATGGCCTCTCCGTCCTTGCCGTAGCCAAAACGGCTGGATGCGTCGCTGAAGTAGGCGTAGTGCCCGGACTTGTCGATGGCCACGTCGTCGGTGAAACCGAAGGGCACGCCGTTGGCGGTGGTGGTCAAAGGAATCAATTGCCCCTGAGCGTCCAGGGACAGCAAGCCCTTGACCCCGTCGGCGATCACCAACAGGCCATTCGGATGTCGGGCCAGGCCCAACGGTCGTCCGCCAGTATCTGCCAGTACCTTGGTGGTCTTGCCATCAAGGCTGGTCCGGATCACTCGGCCGTCATGCAGGCCGGTGATCAGGAAATCTTCCTCCAGCAGCAAGGCTTCCGGCCCTTCGATACTGGCCGCACCTACCGGCTCGAGACCCTTGAGGCGTTGGTTGTCGGCATAGAGGCCGCTGGTGAGTGAAGGTGCGGGTGGGGGTGTCCAGGCCACGGGTTTGACCTTAGTGGGCATCAACAGCAAAAAGGCCGCGATGGCGACGATGACCAGCAGCACTACATGACGAAACCTGACCACTCGACTCACACGATGACTCCTGTCGGTACCAGCTGTTTTTGTGCCATTTCACGCAACGCGCGCATGGACTCCGCAGACTCGCGATCAATGCGCTGCTTGAGCACCAGCCGGTTGGCCATGCGCATGACCCATCCGCTGAACTGATACTCCAGCGTGCGCACAAAGCGCGTGTCACTGCCCGATGTTTCGCACTCGTAGGTCAGCACCAGCGACAGCCCGTGATCACCTTGTGCCCGAGCGCGCCAGCGACGTCCCGGCAGATACTCATCGACCACCCAGCTCAAATGCCCCTCACGCCCGCCGGCGCGAATGTCTTCCTCAAATCGCGAGCCGGCATGCAGCGGGCCGCTTTGGCCATCGACATTGAGGGAGGAAGGGTGCCACTCCGGCCAGCGGGTCACCGTGCTGGCGTACGCGAGTACGGCAATCGGGTTTCCGGCGATGTCGATCTGGTGCTGCATGCGCGTCATGGCGATTCTCGTCGAGTCTGTGGTGGTGTCTTCCGGCTCCCAATAGAGGGTGCCAAACAGGTAATCCATCAACGGAAAAACGATATTGAAATTGCGTTCCTGCATGACCTCGCGACGATGATGCAATTCGTGCAGACGACGCATCTGGCGAATCCACGGCAGGCGTGTGACCGGGTTGCGTGGAGGCAAATGTTCGCAGGCATGGAACACTTCATACAGGAGGTAACCGAGCACCAGGCAGCCACCCAACAACCCGGCCACGTTGGCGTTGAGCTGTGAAACCAGCCACCACAAGGGCAGGGTGATGACCACGGTGTGGACCACGATCAGCCACGCCGGAAACAGAATCACCCGCCAGTCCCGGGCACTGTCGTAGGTCATGTGGCCGGGGGTGAAAAAGCTGTGATGGTCGCCGGCGTGGCGTGCGTAAAACATCCGCGCGAAACTTTTTTTGTGGTGCCCCAGGTGGCGATGGACCATGTACACACCGAAGTTGAAGAACAGCAGGGCGATTGGCACGGCCAGCCATTCCAGCGGCTGAACCTGATGCACGGTGCTCCAGAACCCGCCGATGGCCAAGCCGCCGAACAACAACACGAAGGTGCCGTGCAACCAGGGGTTGTAGCGCGGGTGAATGTCGGCTCGGTAGCGGCTGCGGAATGTATCGGTGGTCTGCCTCACTGCAATCACCTGATCTGATGGTTATCACCAGCAGATTAGCCGATTCCGGCCATTCGGCTTTCCGAACATTGAGGACACAAACGACATGCTCCGGTGCAAACCGTCATCAGGTCAGCGGGTCCCAGCGTTGCGACCAGTCATCGTCGTTCTTGATGACCTCGCGTAGAAGTTCGAACGCTTGCTGTAACGTTGCCGAATCACGATCACGGGAGTACACCAGATAGGTCGGATAGTTGAATTCCGGGGCCTTTGGCACCTTCTCCATCACGCCGCTTTCCAGATAGCTCTGGACCACCCGGGTACGAAAATAGCCGCTGCCGCCGTGTTCCAGGATGAACTGCAACGCCAACGGGCCGAGGTTGAAGCTCAACGCTGCCTTGGCCTTGTCCGGCAGTGCCGCATCGCGCTGGCGGCGAAAATCCGGGCCCCAATCGACGTAGACATAGGGGTCGGGCCTGGCGACCAGGCGCACAAGGATGAGTTTTTCTTCCAGCACCTGCTCGACTTGCAGCCGTGGCCAATACTCAGGCTGGAAGACCAGCGCCGCGTCCAGGACGCCCAGTTCCAGTTGGCGCAACAGGTTCTCACCGTCGCGAATTTCCAGTCTCAGCGCGTGGCTGGGAATCCTCTCCCGCAGTTCGCCGGCCCAACTGAGCATCAGCGGGTTGCACAGGCTGACCTCACCACCGATATGCAACACGTTGTGGTAGCCCTCGGGCAACGGCAAATCCCGGCGGGCGGCTTCCCAGGTTTCCACCAGTTGATTGGCGTACACCACGAACGCCTCGCCATTGGGCGTCAGGCGGGCACCGGCGCGATTGCGCACAAACAAGGTGCTGCCCAACTGGCCCTCGAGTTTTTGCACCCGTGCGGTGATGGCGGTCTGGGTGACGTGGAGTTTCTCCGCCGCCGCCGCGAGGCTGCCGTGACGGACGATTTCCAGGAAGGTGCGGGCGAGTTCGATGTCCATGGGGTGGCCGGTGTGGGAGGTGGGCAGAGTGTAAATGTTAATCCACACTCGTGTAGCCGATGGCGAACCCTGTGGCGAGGAGATTTATCGGAATGCCGCACCACCCCGTCCGGCGGCGCAGCAGTCGCCTGCCAGCGCCTGCCTTGTGTTGTTCCATGCGTATTGTCATGGGGCGACCGGGCGCGGGTTGGGGGCGAGTCATCAAACGGGGTGGCCGGCGTTGGTGGCGTTGTTGTTGCAGCGGTAAAGCATCCACTTCGCTGCCACAGAGTTCACCTGTGGGAGCAAAGCTTGCTCGCGATGACGATTTTTCATTCAACATTGATATTGCCTGTGCCATCGTTTTCGCGAGCAAGCTTTGCTCGCCACAGAGGGCTTCGGTTATCTGGCAGTAGCCGTTCAAAACGCGAAGCACGAACAGCCGAACGCTCCCCAGAATCCTTGGAAATCGCTGACCGGCGCTGAGGATAATCGCGCCCGTTCATGGCTGTGGGCGTGCACCGCACATGCCCCGACGCAGTGATGAACTTGCGCCGTCATCGGCGCCAGGGGTTTCCAGTGCCCCGGCACGTTGACCACTGGCGACCATTCCGGCACGACCGGCACTGGCGGTGGCCCGAGTTTTTCGAACTCCGCCGTGCCGTAGACGATCTTGCCATCCACTATCGTCAGCACCGACTCGATCCATTTGACGGCTTCATCCTCGATGTGGAAATAGTCGGCAGACAGCGCGATCAGGTCCGCCAGTTGCCCGGCTTTGATCTGGCCTTTCTTGCCTTGTTCGGACGAAAACCAGGCGCTGCCATGGGTGAACAACTCCAGCGCCGTGTCGCGGCTCAAGCCCTGGGGATACAGCTCCAGGCCGCCGACGGTACGGCCGCTGACCAGCCAGTAGAGGGAGGTCCACGGGTTGTAACTGGACACCCGCGTGGCATCGGTGCCGGCGCCGACCGGAATACCTTCGGCAAGCATGCGCGCAATGGGAGGCGTGTGCTCGGCCGCTTTGGCGCCGTACCGGTCAACGAAATACTCGCCCTGAAACGCCATGCGATCCTGGATCGCAATGCCGCCGCCGAGGGCTTTGACCCGTTCGATGTTCTGCGGGGTGATGGTTTCGGCATGGTCGAAGAACCACGGCAAACCATCGAATGGTATATCGCGATTGACCTTCTCGAAGACGTCGAGCATGCGGCTGATGGATTCGTTGTAAGTGGCGTGCAGGCGAAACGGCCAGCGTTGTTCCACCAGATGCCGCACCACCGGTTCCAGTTCCTGTTCCATGGTGTGCGGCAGGTCGGGACGAGGTTCGAGGAAATCCTCGAAATCCGCCGCCGAGAACACCAGCATCTCCCCGGCGCCGTTGTGTCGTAAAAAGTCATCGCCCTGACCGTAACGGGAAGTGCTGGTCCAGTTTTTGAAGTCGGTCAGCTCTTCCTTGGGTTTTTGGGTGAACAGGTTGTAGGCAATGCGGACGGTCAGTTGCTTGTCCCTGGCCAGTTGCTGGATGACCTGATAATCGTCCGGGTAGTTCTGATAACCGCCGCCGGCATCGATGGCGCTGGTGACCCCCAGGCGATTGAGTTCGCGCATGAACTGGCGGGTGGAATTGACCTGATACTCCAGGGGCAATTTCGGGCCTTTGGCGAGGGTCGAGTACAGAATCATCGCGTTCGGGCGGGCGATCAGCATGCCCGTCGGCTCACCGTTGGCGTCGCGCTGGATCTCGCCGCCAGGCGGATTCGGGGTGTCTCGGGTGTAGCCCACCACTTTCAATGCCGCGCGGTTGAGCAGGGCGCGGTCGTAGAGGTGCAGGACGAATACGGGGGTGTCCGGTGCGGCTTTGTTCAGTTCTTCAATGGTCGGCAGGCGTTTTTCGGCGAACTGGAACTCGTTCCAGCCACCGACCACCCGCACCCATTGCGGCGTTGGTGTGCGGTCCGCCTGGTCCTTGAGCAGGCGGAGGGCGTCGGCAAGGGAGGGTACGCCTTCCCAGCGCAGTTCAAGGTTGTAATTGAGCCCTCCTCGTATCAAGTGCAGGTGCGAGTCGTTGAGACCGGGAATCACCGTGCGACCGTGGAGGTCGACGATTTGTGTGCCGGGACCTTGCAGGGCCATGGCCTGGGCGTCGCTGCCGACCACCACGAAACGTCCGTCCTTGATCGCGACGGCGCTGGCCTGGGGTTTCTTGCGATCGACTGTGTGCAAGCGTCCGTTGTACAGAATGAGGTCGGCCGGGGCATCAGGCATGGTTTTACTCCCTGCGAATAGCGGGCTGATCCAGGCACCGACGGCACCCGCCGACAGGCCTTGCAGTACACGTCGGCGGTTGTAGCCATCGTGATCATCAGGTGGGCTCATGGCAGTGCTCCGCGTAAAACGATCGGGGGCAAGCGGCCGATGTCTGACGCGAGCGGCCAGAAGGAATATAGACGGCAAATCCACAGACAGCGTTTTAACGGGACGAAAAACGACGAATCCCGCCTCGAAGGGCGGGATTCGTTTGCAGCCAGACGTGCCCCCGAAGGTCGGGAGCGGCGTGCTTAGGCCGGGAACAGCTCGGACAGTTTCATGGCCAGCATCATGTCGCCTTCGGCGCGCAGTTTGCCGCCCATGAAGGCTTGCATGCCGTCGGTCGAACCGTCGACGATACCTTGCAGCGTCTCGCCGTCCATCACCAATGTCACCTGGGCGTCAGGGTTTTCGCCTTCTTTCAGTTCGCAGGTGCTGTCTTTGACGATCAGCGAGAAGTTCTTGGTGTCGTCAATGCGGAAACCGAATACCAGGTCCAGACCGGCTGCAGCGGCTGGGTTGAACTTGGCTTTCATTGCTTGTACGGCGTCAGCTACGGAGGTCATGGTTCGATCCTTTCTTGGGTAATTAGAGCTGGGTGATTACAGCCAGGGTCACAATAGTCCGGACTCAACGAAACGTGATGAGGTCCGGGGCCTTCAACAGTTGCAGGTGTGCATGGTTGTTGAAGGAAGCCAGGGCCTCCTCGCGACCACGAAACTTCAAGTGGTTGAGCGAGGTGTTGACGATTTGCCAGTTCAATTCAAAGGCCTGGCGGGCAGGCATTTGCGTAATGAGGTGGAGCAGGGCAGTGATGGTGCCGCCGGAGGTAAAGACGGCGATTTTCTGGGTGTTGTCAGCCTGTTCAAGGATGCGCTGCAAACCCGCTTGCACGCGCTCGACGAACCCCAGCCAGCTTTCGAGTCCTGGCGTGTCGTAGGTGCCGGCCAGCCAGCGCTCGATGATCAAAGCGAAGATGCGCTGGAACTCGGCGCGGTTTTGCGCGGCGTTGCGCAGGACATGCAGGGCTTCAGGTTCATCCTCCAACATGGCCGGCAGCAGGGCGCGGATCACCGCATCGGCGTCGAATTCGTTGAATGCGGCATCGGTTTCCAGGGTCGGGACGGGCAAGCCCACGGCAGCGAACTGCTCAAGCGCACTGCTGGCCGTGTGTTGCTGGCGACGCAAGTCGCCCGAGAGGCAGCGATCGAAGCTGATACCGAGCTCCGCCAGGTGCTGGCCGAGGATTTCTGCCTGGCGAATACCGGTCGGCGACAGGACGTCATAGTCGTCTGCACCAAAGGAGGCCTGGCCATGTCGAATCAGATAGATGCTGCCCACGTCCACGTCATCCCGCTACGTTGAAGGTTTGGCGAGGTTATGAGGATGGCGATGAGCTGTCAATGAAAAAACATACGCTTGTTTGAAATGCCCGTTGCAGGCCTGTTGCCAGAGGTTTCGCGGCTGGTCGACAAGCCGGCGCATGGGTATGCTGGACATATCCCGCGCCTGTTTAAGCCGCGCCTAGTATTGAAGGAGTCCCTGTGGAGTTTTTTGCCGAGTACGCCAGTTTTCTGGCCAAGACCGTGACACTGGTGGTCGCCATTCTGGTGGTCATGGCCAGCTTCGCGGCGTTGCGCAGCAAAGGCCGACGCAAATCGGCCGGCCAATTGCAGGTCAGCAAGCTCAATGATTTCTATAAGGGCCTGCGCGACCGCCTGGAGCAGACGTTGCTCGACAAGGACCAGCTCAAGGCCCTGCGCAAATCCCAGGCCAAGACCGAGAAGAAGCAAAAGAAGAAGCCTGAAGCCAAACCCCGGGTGTTTGTGCTCGATTTCGACGGCGACATCAAGGCATCAGCCACTGAAAGCCTGCGGCACGAGATTACCGCGTTGCTGACCTTGGCCACGCCCAAGGACGAAGTCGTGCTGCGCCTGGAAAGCGGCGGCGGCATGGTGCACAGCTACGGTCTGGCCTCCTCGCAACTGGCGCGCATCCGTGACGCGGGCGTGCCGCTGACGGTGTGCATCGACAAGGTCGCAGCCAGCGGCGGCTACATGATGGCGTGCATCGGCGAGAAGATTATCAGCGCACCCTTTGCGATCCTGGGTTCCATCGGTGTGGTTGCGCAGCTGCCCAACGTCAATCGCCTGTTGAGAAAGCACGACATCGACTTCGAAGTGCTGACCGCCGGTGAATACAAACGCACCTTGACCGTGTTCGGCGAGAACACCGATAAGGGTCGCGAGAAGTTCCAGGAAGACCTGGACGTTACCCATCAGTTGTTCAAGAACTTCGTGTCCCGCTACCGTCCTCAGTTGGCCATCGACGAAGTGGCCACGGGCGAAATCTGGCTGGGTATCGCGGCGCTGGACATGCAACTGGTGGACGAACTCAAGACCAGCGATGAATACCTCGCCGAGCGGGCCAAAAAATCCGAGCTGTATCACCTGCACTACGCCGAACGTAAAACGCTGCAAGAGCGCATTGGCATGGCGGCCAGCGGTTCAGTTGACCGTGTCTTGCTGACCTGGTGGAGCCGGTTGACTCAACAACGTTTCTGGTAAATCACACGCTGCAAGGGCCTTGATACCGTGTACGGGTACAAGGCCCTTTGAGTGGTTGCCTGTCTATCCATTGTCTGGAACAACGAAACCGGGGCACACCCGGTTTTTTCGTGTCTGGTAGCCGGTTTCTGTATTCACTGAGGATTTTTCCGAGCGAGTTTTCCGCTCTTTCCTGCTTTTGCACAGTACGTGCTGAAGTAGTGTGAACGCTCAATGAATTGCAATGGAATGCACTATGAGCAAGCTCCCGCATGATGATGTCGCCGGACCCCATCCTTCCCCAACCTGGCAAATGCGCAACGATCTGAAAGGCATCGTTGACCTTGCGTTGCCGCAAACCCCTGACCAGTTCGGTGAGCAGCAGATCAAGGAAAAATGGGGGCAGGGCATCGACCCACAGACCACCTTGCTGGTAACACTCGATTACGATTACAACGGGCATCCTGCTCAGGGCGCAATTCATCAGGGGCAGGTCGCAAACTCACAATCGCTTCTTCAGGTACTGCTGCTCAATTACCAGACTGTCGGTGACGGACGCTTCGGGGAGACAGCGTTCGGCCTCTACACTCCTCCGGAGGTTGGCCCGCAGGTTCGGATCGTGGAAAAGGTCGAGGAGTTCGCCTACCACGGTAGCGGTAACCACCAAACCTATGAGGGCATCTATCGGCAAACCGTTCCGCAGACCTACGGACCCGAAACGCAATTGGCCCTGAGGCCGGCTGATTTCAAGAAGTGGGTCTGGGAACTGGAGTTGCAGGACCTGTACAGCGCATACGTTGATCAAGCGTGGCCATCAGACGAGGTGCTGCTGGCGCCTGCGCCTTACGCTTTGAGGACCTCGATCAAGGCCGCTTTTGTGATGAGTGCCTGGCTGCAGCGCGGTGAACGACGGTTGACCAAAAAGGGGCTGGAAATGGCCCTGCAGGCCGCCGGGTTATCGCCTGATCAACTTTGGGAAACATTAACGGTCGATCAGCTGCAGGCACCCACTTTGGCCCGCGGTGCAGTCACGGCGCGTCGCTTGAAGCTCTATCGATATACCGCGCGCGATATCTGGGTCTTGCGCAGCCAGTCCAGCGCCCGGCTCTTGATGTACATCCCCGGCAATTCATCGCCATTGCATGACTTCACCGACGCCGCGCATCTGCGCCAATGGGTGGTGGCGCAGGGCCGCGCTGGCGAAACGAAACAGGCACTGGCGGCGCACTTTACCGATGAAGATCGCATCGACGGTAGCTTCCACGCCGGCGTTCTGACAGCGCTGGAGGGTATGGCGATGTACCCGAAAGAACACCGGCTCAGCAAAGAGGCCGGCTTCTTCAACAATGATGGCTACTGGGACCCTGCCGATTACATCGGCTTTGATGACGCCGACGCAGACACCGACCCGTTTGCGCAGCTGGTGTTGACCATGAAGCAGGCAGCGTTGGCCAGCATCAAGACCATTCGTGACGATGCCCAGGTCAATCGCGATAATTTGAGCGCTGTGGTCGAGCCGATCGTGCAATGGATCAACCGGTTTGGTCCCCTTGCCTTGTTCGTTCCGGGGGGCGAAGGCCTGCTTGCGTTGGCGGGGCTGATCGATGCTGGCTATGGTCTGGATCAGGCCATCAACGGCGAAACGGCAAGCGAGCGTTCCGAAGGTGTGACGCGCACCGTGTTTGGCTTGCTCAATGCACTGCCGATCGCCGGGGGCGCGGCCTTGGCCAAGGGTGATGGAATTGATATTGAAGCGTTGGCGAAAACCGATCACCGCGCCGGCGAACCTTCTGTCGCCCCGAGTGCGCCGCATATCCCCGCGGGTCCGACTTCCACGATACCGACTCGCCTGGTACTGCTGCGGGGCGTCGGCCCGTCGGTCGCCACCTTCAGTGATGAAATGCTGGCACAGATCGGCAAGGTCAGCGCCGTTGATGATGACATGCTGCGCCTGATGCAAACCGGACGCCCGCCAACGCCGTTGCTGGCGGATACGATCAGCCGTTTTCGGATCGATCAGGACCTGGGGCTGGCAGGACGCCCGGAGCTGTTCAACAGCCGTTATCAAGCACTTCAACAGTCGGAGCATGAATGGGTCCGGTTGTTTCAACGTGAGTACCCGGACCTGCCCAAAAGCGCGATCGAACAAATGCTTGATCGCTATGGTGTGGATGTTCTGGAACCACCCAAGGCTGACGAAGCACTGCACGTATTCAAGCGACTGGACAGCAAAGCTCGTCAGTATCAGCAGCACGTTCGGCTCAATCGAGCGTACGAGGGCCTGTACCTTCGTTCGATGCTCAACCCTGAGTCGGATACGCTGGCCTTGCACTCGCTCAAAAATCTCCCCGGCTGGCCGGATAATCTTCGGGTCGACGTCCTGGACCAGTCCGCTGTCGGGCGAGTGCTCGATCGTACAGGCCCACTCGATGCTCCGGATGTCCGGCGCCTGATCAAGACGGGAAACCACTATCAGGACAACGCCCTGCAAACGGACTTTTACGGCGCCATTCTCGGGGTGTTGTCTGACAGTGAGCGCGCAGCGATGCGCCTCACATCGCTGGATCAGGCCAGTGAGCTACGGCTAAAGATCGGTGATCACGCCCTGTCCCGGTCGCAATACATGCTCGGCCAGGCAAGGATGGACAGTCAACTTCCCTTTGAGGCCCAGGGGCTCAGAGGCGGTGGTTTTCCCGATACGCCTCTGGCCGGGGCTATGACGCATGAAATGATGCGACTGCAGCTCAAGGACATTTACCCTGAATTTTCCACTGCAGAGGTCGATGAAGTGCTGCATCGGGTGGGTACACGCGCCCAGGCGCATATCGATGGATTGCAGCAGCAGTTTCAGCAATTGAACAGCGATTTGACCGGCTGGATCGATGAATCAGCCGACGATGTCGAAGACATGGACCTGGACTTTCTGGAAGTCGGAGATGCAGAGGCGCAGGGAATGACCCCCATGGAGGTCGAGGCGCATAACCTGGCGTTGCTCCAGGACACTGTGCGCTACGAACGAGAAACCAGGGCCGAACTGGCGGATGAATTGATAGCCATCTGGCAAAAGCGCGCGGCGCAAGAACAGGCGCATTATTCAGGCAGCCATTTGACGGGCTTCAAGATCGATCTGGAGTTCGAGGATTTCCATCGTTTACCGGCGCTGAACATTCGACTTGACGATGTGACCGAGCTGTCGATGCGGGGTTTTCACGTGTTCGAGCGCGAGACTTTGAGTGATTTTCTGGAGGCTTTTCCAAACTTGCGCACGTTGAGTCTTGAAAGTGTGGACCTTCGTCTTTTCGGTGAAGGCGGAAATCTTGTCAGCACCTTTCCACCCACACTGTTTAAGTTGCGACAGCTAACGTCGTTGAATCTCAGGTCCACTCATCTGGCATTCACCGAAACCATGGCCTCTCGGCTGAGCGAGCTGAAGCTGTTGCAACGACTGGACTTGAGTGACAACCCGCTGGGGGTTCCGCCCTTGATAGTGGGCATGGAAGACTTGCGCTGGTTGAACCTGAGGAATACCCAGATCACCTCATGCCCGATAGGGATCATGGACCCACCGCATATGGACCTGCTGGACCTGCGACACAATCAGATCGCCAGGGTGCCACCGGCCATCCTGAACCAGGCCATCACACCGGAGCGTGTGTTGTTGCAGGGCAATCCATTGACCGACGAAGACACCTTGTTGCGCCTGGTGGAGCATCGCCAACAAACCGGCATCAACCTCTGGCTGGGCGAACCGGGGCCCAACTATGGGGACGTAGAGGAGTGGTTGCAGGTCGCCGACGAAGAACAACGCCACGCCAGGCTTTCGATCTGGTTACGGTTGGAAGACAAGCGGTTTGGCTCACGCTTTTTGAGAACCATCAGCGGCCTGAGTTTGACGGCGGACTTTCGGGTGGATTACCTGACGCTCCAGGCACGAGTCTGGCGTTTGCTGGGTGAAGCCGATGCGTCGCAAGCGTTGTGGACTCAGCTGGCTCAGGATGTGGAGGTGAGTGAAGCGGATGCCGATAATCCGTTTGCGATTTTCATGGCGCTGGAAAATCGGGCGAGGCTTTACCGGGACTGGGTGTCCATGGGACGCCCGTTTCCGTTAAACGCGGAATAGGAGAGGGGGCCTTGAACCCCGGGCGGGGTTCAAGGTTTGACGATCAGCGGCGACGGAACAGTGGCAGCGGTTCGTCAGTGGCGGCCTGATAGGTCACCGAGAAGTCCTGGAGGCTTTCCAGTGCTTCGTAAGGGTCTTTATCGGCGCGCAATGCAAAGGCGTCAAAACCGCAGCGACGCAGATAGAACAACTGGTCGCGCAGCACATCGCCAATCGCCCGCAACTCACCTTTGAAACCGTAACGGTCACGCAGGAGGCGCGCATTGGAGTAGTTGCGACCATCGGTGAAGGCAGGGAAGTTCAGGGCGATGACCTGAAAGTTGTCCACGTCTTCACCGATTTCTTCGGCTTCTTCATCGGCATCCAGCCAAACGCCCAGGCCGCCGTCGCGAGCCTTGAGCATCCGGGCGTGTTCGCGCCACAGCGTCAGCGGGACGATCAGGTCGTCGCAGTTGCTGATCTCGTCGATATTGAAATCCTTGGGCAGCAAGTGCCAGGTTTCGTCGACGACTTCGTTGTTCTTAATGATTCGCTGCATAGACGCGTTCCTTGAAGAGGTCGATGCCGATACGTTGATAGGTGTCGATGAAGCGCTCGTCTTCGGTACGTTGTTCTACGTACACGTTGATCAGCTTCTCGATCACATCGGGCATGGCGTCCTGGGCGAAGGACGGGCCGAGGATCTTGCCCAGGCTCGCATCGCGACTGGCGCTGCCACCCAGGGAGACCTGGTAGAACTCTTCGCCTTTCTTGTCCACCCCGAGAATGCCGATGTGGCCCACATGGTGGTGACCACAGGCGTTCATGCAGCCCGAGATGTTCAGGTCCAGTTCGCCGATGTCGAACAGGTAGTCCAGATTGTCGAAACGACGCTGGATCGATTCGGCAATCGGGATCGACTTGGCGTTGGCCAGGGAGCAGAAGTCACCGCCCGGGCAGCAGATGATGTCAGTCAGCAAGCCGATGTTTGGTGTGGCGAAACCTTGCTCGCGCAATTCGCCCCACATCGCGAACAGTTGGCTCTGTTCAACGTCGGCCAGAATGATGTTCTGCTCGTGGGACGTACGCAGTTGACCGAAGCTGTAACGATCGGCCAGGTCGGCCACGGCGTCGAGCTGCTTGTCGGTGATATCGCCTGGGGCAACACCGGTCGGCTTCAGGGACAGGGTCACGGCGACATAACCCGGCTTCTTGTGGGCCAGGGTGTTGCGCGTGCGCCAGCGAGCGAAGCCAGGGTGCTGCTGGTCGAGTTCGGCCAGTTCGGCGGACAGGTTGTCCAGCGACTTGTAGTCCGGGTCGACGAAGTGTTTGGCGACACGGTGCACTTCGGCGTCGGTCAGCGTGGTCTGGCCACCGCGAAGGTGTTCCATTTCCGCGTCGACTTTTTGCGCGAACACTTCCGGCGTGAGCGCCTTGACCAGAATCTTGATCCGGGCTTTGTACTTGTTGTCGCGACGGCCATAGCGGTTGTACACACGCAGAATGGCGTCGAGGTAGCTCAACAGGTCTTGCCACGGCAGGAATTCGTTGATGAACGCGCCCACCACTGGCGTACGGCCCAGGCCACCACCGACCAGAACGCGGAAACCCAGTTCGCCTGCGGCGTTGTGCACCGGCTCAAGGCCGATGTCATGGACTTCGATGGCGGCGCGGTCCGAGGTCGACCCGTTGATGGCGATCTTGAACTTGCGCGGCAGGTAGGCGAATTCCGGGTGGAACGTTGTCCACTGGCGGACGATCTCGCACCAGGGGCGCGGATCGATCAGTTCGTCGGCAGCGACACCGGCGAACTGGTCGGTGGTGACGTTGCGCAGGCAGTTGCCGCTGGTCTGGATAGCGTGCATCTGCACGGTAGCCAATTCAGCCAGGATGTCTGGAATATCTTCCAGTGCTGGCCAGTTGAACTGCACGTTCTGCCGGGTACTGATATGGGCATAGCCCTTGTCGAAGTCACGGGCAATCTTGGCCATCATCCGCGTCTGGCGCGAAGTCAGCTGGCCGTAAGGCACCGCGACCCGCAACATCGGCGCGAAACGCTGGATGTAAAGGCCATTTTGCAGGCGCAGGGGGCGGAATTCTTCTTCGCTCAGCTCGCCTGCCAGATAGCGTCGGGTCTGATCTCGGAACTGCTTGACGCGGTCCTCGATGATCCGCTGATCGTACTCGTCGTATACGTACATATAAGTCCTGTTCTCAGGCTTGGGCCGGTCGGTTCCAGCGGCTTTTAGTGACTTGCTGAAGTCCGATACTGCCTCGGCAATTCTGCGCGCACGGCCGCGCACTCCCAACGGAGCCGGGGCAAGATACCAGTTTGCAGTTATGCGCAAAAGTGATGTTTGAGTATATGTAAAGAACCAAAACGACTAACGAGGATCGTTGTTGATAAACCCGCGTTTGTGGTGTGGGCAATCATCGTCTTAACTGTGATCGAGTCTTCGTGCAATCACCGATAAAACCGACAAGAGGCGATGCAATGAGCAACCCTACAAAAGCTTCGAAACCCGATAGCACAGTGGATGCCTGGGCCATTTTGTTCCTGATTATCCTGGTCGTGGGCACTGCGATTTTCTGGGTCAGTCATCAGTAAACGACCTCGTCCGGGCCTTGTTCCGACGATTGTTGGACAAAAACCGTAGTGAGCGCCGTTTTACGGGAGTCCGCCGGCTATAATGCCCGGCGGATTTTCGGGGCCCGGACGATCAATGCTCAAATTTTTCTACACCTTCCTGCTGCTGACCCTTGCAGGCTACGGTCAGGTTGCGCGAGCCGAGTCGGTGCTGTTCCTGAACCCGGGGGCCACTGATGAAACGTTCTGGGTCACCTATACGCAGTTCATGCAGGCGGCCGCCGACGATTTGGGCATTGATCTGCGAACCCTCTATGCCGAGCGCATGCCGGAGCGGACGCTGGCGCAAGCGCGCCAGGCACTGCAAGGCCCCGATCGTCCGGACTATCTGGTCTTCGTCAACGAACAATATGTCGCCCCGCAAATCATGCGCATGGCCCAAGGCAGCGGCGTGAAGCTGTTCATGGTCAATGCGTCGTTGACGCCTGATCAGTTGAACCTGGTGGGCCAGCGGCCTGATTTGTTGGGTAGCCTGGTCCCTAACGATGAGGAGGGCGGCTACCTGATGCTCAAAGAGCTGATTCGCCAGCATCCACCCGTGGCGCCTGGCCAGGTGATCGAATTGCTGGCGTTCTCTGGCCTGAAGATCACACCGTCGGCACAACTGCGCGAACGAGGCATGCAGCGTGCCCTGGCCGAACACCCTGAGGTGCGGTTGCGCCAGCTGGTTTACAGCGGTTGGAACCGGGAACGGGCGCATGAACAGGCCAAGCTGCTGTTTCAGCGCTATCCGAAGGTGTCGCTGGTATGGTCGGCCAATGATGAAATGGCGTTTGGCGCCATGCAGGCGTTTGCGGAGGCGGGGGGCGTGCCGGGCAAGGACGCGCTGTTCAGCGCGGTAAACACCTCGCCCGAGGCGTTGCAGGCAAAGATCGACGGGCGCCTGAGCGCGTTGCTGGGGGGGCATTTCACGTTGGGTGGCTGGGCGCTGGTGGAGTTGCATGACCTTGATCAGGGGGTCGACCTGAGCCAGTACGGTGGCCGTGATCGAAAGATCTCGCTGCTACAGGTGATTGACAAGACGCAGGCGCGGCGATTGCTGGCCATGAAGACATCGACAGATTACGGCGTCGATTTCCGCCGCCTGTCCGCGAAAGGTAAGCCGACTTCCTACCGCTATCCATTCACCTTGCAAACGTTGATGCGTTAACGCCGCGTCATACGCCTGCCAAATGCAGAATCAGTTTGACGATGGCAAACAGCGTCAACGCGAACACCGCTGTGAACAAAATTCCCAGAATGACAAAGTGGCTCGGTTTGCCATGGGTGAAGTCGCGGGCGCGATTCTTTCCGCTTTGCACCCCGAACGCCGCGGCCATGACGCTGTGGAGCATCTGCCAGAAGCTGGGCGGTTTATTGTCGACCGGATCGTCCATAAATCCCTCGTTACGAAAGTCACGTTTACAGAGCATAGACAATTCGCCAACGAGTGCCGTCATTGCGCACTTCGCGGACATTATTTATGTACCGCAGTCGGGGTCGCCTTAAGTGATGTGCTGTTGCTCCCTATTAACAGGAGTGACTCATGTCTTCGCAATCGCACGACCCCGCCAAAAACCAAAAGCCTTCGGCCACTGACAGTATCCATGGCGATTTTCTTGAAAAGTCCATTCCTCAGTGGCTTGTCGACGCAGCACCGCAAAGAAGGAAGGCGATCAAGGACGCTGGAACGGTTTTGCCGGATTGGTACCTGAATGCCACCCCCGAACAACGACAGGACCTTAATCAGAGCTTCAACGCCAGTGCCACCGCCCAGGCCCGGCTGGATAATACGATGTCGACCTTCAAAGACATCGACACCTTTGCCGAACCGCTGCTGCTCAAGGCACTGAGGGACCAATACGCAGTGGAAGTGGATGTCAACACGACTCTCTTGTGTCTGAGGCGGCCTTTGGAGGTCGGTGTTCTTGCAGTGGAACTTTCGTCGTTCGAATTTTTGAAGCTGACGATGTTGCAAGCCGCGTTGCATAACTTCGAAGCCTGGGAGTGCAAGCCTGGGGCATACCATCAAACATCCGGATTCATGGTGAGTACCGCCACCCCCGGCACGTACGCGCCAGTGGCCGTGAACCTGACCATCAGCCAGTTCACGACCCTGTGTCGACGTCTTGATATCGGGGCGAAATACCAGGTCTATCTGAAGTCATTTTTTCATCCTGCGGACACAAGAGTCGAAGCGACACTTCGACAGGATTTCATCGCCAGCCAAAAAGCAGCCATGCGAGCCGCTGCAGAACAGGCGTTGTTAACCAAGGACATTGAACCCGGGGACTACGCGATGATCCTGTCGGTCATCAATGGAGAGAACCATCCCTGGATGGGCAACAAGCAAGTCTGGTTTCACGACATGGGTTTGATGAAGCACCGAATGACCGGTTGCGTGGGATTCGTGATCTGTGAAAAGTATCGTTATAACGACGAGGTAATTCTCTATATCCCCAACGATCCGGCGCACCCGCTCAAGCGGTACAGCGGATCGCGAATGAAGCAGGAGTTCAAGCGTCTGTTCCTGGACCGGGACGGCATGGAGCCGGGTGCTACGGGCCCGACCAGCTACCAGCGCTTCTACAGTCAATTTGTACCCTACGATCAGCGGCCCTATTACTTCAGCCAGTTTACTCAAAAGTCAGCCGACTCCCCGAGCGACTTCTTCAGATCGCCCTGGATAACAATCGTCGAATTCATCAGTCCCGCTTCATCCCTGACTTACATCAGGGAGTTGCCGCCAGAGCGTCCTGGCAAAATGGAGCCGGTGCCTGATCCGTACATCGCACCCTCGACCGTCACCCGTAAAGGACGAGGTATCTGGGCTGAGAACGTGGATCTCTGGACGTATCTTTACGAACAGCACCGCGACAAGGTCATCGCCGATGCCCGCAGCCATGCGGTTTCTTCTGATGAAGTTGACGTTAAGGCGCGGGAGGCAAAACTGGCCCATCTCCTTCAGGTCGGCTTGCTGGGAGTGAACATGGTGTCGATGTTCGTTCCGGTGCTGGGCGAAGTGATGATGGTGGTGATGGCCGGGCAGTTGTTGTACGAGTCCCTGGAAGGGGCGATTGAATGGAGCGAAGGCGATAAAAGAGCGGCCAAGGCGCATCTGGTCGATGTGGCAGAGAACCTGGCGTTGATCGGGGTGATGGCGGGTGTCGGGGTGGGGGTCGGCAAGCTGACAGCGGTCAAGCCAGAGCCTGTGATTGAAAACCTGCATCCTGTCACGCTGCCCAATGGGCAAATACGTCTGTGGAAGCCGGACTTGAGCGCTTATGAAAGCCGCGTTTCTCTGGACGCGAGTACCGGGCCGAACGCCTTGGGCCACCACGTCGTGGGCGGTAAAACCTACATTCGTCCAGGCGGCAAGGTTTACGAAACGTTCTTTGACAGGTCGATCCAGAAATGGCGCATCCGGCATCCGACCGACACCAATGCCTATCAACCCATTCTAGAAGGCAACGGTCGCGGTGCCTGGCGCCACACGCTTGAGCGCCCGATGCAGTGGGATCGTCTGGATTTGTTGCGACGCATGGGGCATGAAACCGAGGCGTTCTCGGATGAAGCACTGCTGCAGGTCGCCGATGTCAGTGGCGTCACCGACAACGCCCTGAGAAAAATGCACATGGATCATGCCGCGCCTCCGCCCGAGCTGACCGATGCCATGCGCCTGTTTAACGCTGATTCGGGGGCGCTGCAGGTGCTTGAGCAGCTGCGCGGGACGAGGTCGATCGACAATCGTTACTTACAGGCATTGCCGTTGGTGACCCGGATGCCGAGGTGGCCGGAGGCTCGGGTGCTGGAAGTCTTTGAAGGCCCCGGCCTGTCGGGTAAGTCGATCAAATTCGGCACCGAGCGTGCGTGGCGTGGTGATGGGGGCAAACCGGTGATCAAGGTGAGCCAGGCGGATGTCTTGAAAGGTGAATTGCCCACTCGCATTCTGGCAGCGCTGAATGAATCTGAAATCACCCGCCTGCTGGGGGCAGAGGGTGCACGTGTGCGCGCATCAAGAGCCGAAGAGCTGGGCAAGCAATTTGCCGATTACGCTCAATCCCGCCAGTCAGCGATTTTTGACGCGCTTTACAAGGGCAACGAACCGGTCGATGCCCGGATCAAACAGTTGCAGCGCGAGTGCCCTGGTCTCAGTGAGGCCGCCGCGCAGGAGGTTCTGGCCCATGGCAGTGCCGATGACCTCACTCGTTTTGAAGTGACGAAACGGCCCCCTTTGAAACTGCTCGAAGAAGCTCGATGGTATGCGCGCCAAGGACGGCAGACTCGTGCATACGCAGATTTGCGCAGTGAGAACATTGCCTCGGCGGACAGTCGACGGCTGGCATTGAATGCCCTGGAAAACCTGCCGGGTTGGCCGGATACGTTGCGTTTGGAGGTTCGCGAGGGAAGTGATACGGGGACGTTGCTTGATAGCATCGGCGACGAGAACGCACCCGTCAAAAAGTACCTGGTCAAAAATGGCCCTCGCTACCAGGCCTTCAATGAGCGAGGAGAAACGCTCAACAGCGTTCCCAGGGAAGGCGACAACTTTTACGCCTCCATCATGCACGCCTTGCCCGATGACGCCCGTTCCGCCCTTGACTTGCCCCACGTCAGTCAGGCGAGCGAGTTGCAAAGGATAATCATCGCGTATGCGGACGCTCATCGCAGTCAAGCAGGACGCATGCTCGAGCCACAAACCGGACGGTTCAAGCCCCCGGTGCGGGTCAACGACCAACTGTTGGGCTATTACGCCAGTGGGCGCGGCAGAGGGCTGGACCCATCCCTGACTTCAAGGGTAGAGGTGCTGTATCCCGCGCAAGCACAGGCCGATGCCTTTATCCGACAGCAGGTGGGTAAGACCAACAAGCAAATCTACAGTGTTCTGGAAACACGTACGCGTGATTGGCAGGCACTGAACTGGACACTTGATCAATGGACAGGAACTCCCGGGAGTTCCAGTTTTCACCACAGAACTCAAATCGCCCAGGCGCTCAAGGCCAGTTGGCGAAACGCACCACTATCAGCCGAGGTGCCCGAAGCGGGCCGCTTAACGCTTTTTTGTGATGAGCAGTTACCAGGGATCGATGCGGATTTTTCCCATGTGCATGATTTGACCGTAGCGGGGCGCGGCCTCACAGACGCCAATGCCGATGCCTTTCTGACGCGCTTCCCTAATGTCCGAAAACTCTCGATAGGCGGCGAGGGCAGTTCTTTTGCCAGGCTCGCATCCAGAAGCCAACCGCTCACGTCACTGCCGAAAACCGTCACCGAGATGCAGCAGCTGACGAATTTGACGTTGTCTTCAGGCGCGCACACCTTTGCAGCTGATTTCCCCACGCGCCTGACCGCGTTGACGAATCTGAAAACGTTGTACCTCGACTACACCGGTTTCAATTCGAATGCGCTTAGCGGGCTCGATTTGACAGCGTTGAGCGAATTGAAGTCATTGCGAATCGACGCCTCTTTCGCCGCGATGGAGTGGCCGGAGTATGTGCAGAACCTGAAGCAGCTTGAACGGCTGGACCTCGCAAAGACCTCGATCAATCACGTTCCCGATTGGCTTTATAGCGGGCACGAAAAACTTTGGTTCGGGTTGTCGCTGGATTGGTCGAGGTTTTCCCATGAGGCCTTTAAACCGGCCTTTGAATACGTACAAAATTATTCGGGACCGCTGGGGCACTTGAGTGATGTGCATCAGATGGTGAGTGAGTACGCACGCGGCGAACTGACCTTCCTGACGGGCCTTCCAAATTTCACGGATCGTCCATTACAGCCAGAAATCATGGGCCTCTGGAATACACCTCGAACCCGCCTGGCGGCTATTGAAGCCCTGAGCGCGGAACATGCGGGGATTTTCCGAACCTTCTATCAAGAACCGGTCTCGGGCCTGGGACTGCGTAAGGCGCAGCGGACTATCGAGTCGGTGTCGGGTCATAACGCCGGCGTGTTTCATGCGCTTGAGAAAAGCTGGCGCGGGGCAGTGCGCCAACGCTATGGCTTGCCCGCGGATGTATCAGTGTTTGAATTACCAGACATGGGGTTGCAGATGTCTGAAATGCTCCGCGACGGGAAAATCGTTCAGCTTCCACGGTTGCCAGCGGGCAGTTTTTCCCATGTTCAAACCCTGCGTCTGGGATGGCTGGACGCGCCTGTCGAGCAGGTCCGCAGCTTTATCAGTGCGTTCAGCGGCACGCGTACCCTTGAAATTACCAGCAATGGTTTCACGGAACTGCCGATTGCACCCGGGGCCTTGCCTGAGTTAACCCGGCTCGATCTGCACAACAACCATATTGCCGTTACGACAGCCGTCCAGAATCAATTCAATGGATTGTTGAACCTTGAGTACTTGAACCTTGGCAATAATCCGTTGGGCAATCTGGATGTCAGCGCGCTGACTCGGCTAAAGGCACTCAATCTGCGGGGGACGACGTTACAGGCGTGGCCAACCGGCGCCGAAAAATTGCCGAAGTTATCGTGGCTCGACTTGCGTGACAACGAGCTGTCGTCGCTCTCGCAGGAGGCGTTGTCCGACGAAGACGCGCTGATGAAAACCCAGTTGACCGGTAACGAATTCAGCACTACAGGCGCGGCCGCCCTGGAAGCGGCGCGGCGGCGTATTGAAGCCGCCAAGGGCCTGCCCGAGGGAACGCTGGAGCGATTTGCCCAGGAAGCAGTACCTGCGCAATTCCCGCCGACGGAGACGGGCTGGTCTATTGCCAGCCACCTGTTATCACTGCCCGAACGAACGCCTGTCACCCCTGGTGCTGGCGGGTTTGCCGAACGCTTGCAGCGTTTGAACCCGGTCATGACCGGGGAGCAAGCCCTTAAAAGGATCCAGCAACTGCGCAACGATGGAATGAACGATGTCCACATTGATGCGCAGATCAACACCTGGCACCAGACCTGTGAATCACTGACCCGTCAACTCAATGGCTGGTTGTATTCCCGGGAAGTGCCGATGCGCCGAGCGATCGTATCTTCGCAAGCCCGCTCGCTCGCCGCGTTGCGCCTTCGCGATGTGTGGCGGGAGGGACTGCTGGATGGCTCCGGTGGAGCAGGAAAAGAGTTGAGCTTTAATGGCCTGGTCACAGGTGATTTGCCTGAACTTGTGGCGCAACTGCCCCAAGTGACCCGCCTGGATTTGTCGGGCGTGAGAATGTCCGCGCAGGGGTCCAATGGCTTTCTAAACGCATTCCCTCAACTGAAGAGCTTGTCGATCAACGGCAATGAGTTGCCGGCATTACCCGATGCCGTCCAACACATGGACCAGCTTGAACGATTGGAGCTGTCGGGCAATCAATTCTCCAGTCTTGGACCCTTGTATCAACGTCAGGGCAACGAGCGCCTGCGGTGGATTGATCTGAGGCAGAACATCCTGGCCACTTTCGATTGCCGCCCCTTCTCTCATCTGGAAACACTGGAGCTTGGCTACAACTCGCTCACACAATGGCCGCAGGGGGCACTGGAAGCTCGGCATCTGCGCGCATTGGACCTGACAGGCAACTCGATCACTGACGTCCCAGAAGCACTGTTGAGCGGCAATCATGACGAATTGGTAGCCGGCACAGACATGGGTGACAACCTTGATCTTTCACTTCCAACCCTTGAGCGCATCAGGGGCTACAGCGATGCAAACGGGGGCGGGAGCGTGATGGGGATATCACGAGAGGAGTTGAACAGGAGAATTGAAGACCCGCTAAGCGATGATGGGAGCGGTTCCGAGGATATATCGGATGATAGCGATGATTCTGACGATGATTCTGACGGTGACGATCGTCCTGACGCGGATGCCACCGTTCGGCCCGTCGAACCCCTTTATCGTCCTGGGCTCGATACGGCAGCACCGGCATTAGAGCCCTGGCTTGCCAATACAAGCACTGAACTGGCAGCGCTAAGGCGTGATATCTGGAGGCGCCTGGCCCAGGAAGACAATCATGAACGCTTCTTCCAGTTGATTACGCTGTTGCGTGATACCGATGAATTCAGATTCGTACGCGCTGACCTGACACGACGGCTGTGGGATGTCATGGATGCCGCCGCCGAAAATACCGAACTGCGGGAATTGCTGTTCCATAACGCCGAGACCCACGGCACCTGTATCGACGGGCGAATTCTGACGTTCAGCGAGCTGGAAGTTCGCGTGTATGTGTACCGCGCCTTGCGTGACATTCCCCCAGGACGCCCCCTGCAGCGAGGCCGGGCCCTGTTGCAGCTGTCACGGCAGCTGTTCAGGCTGGAGAGAGTCGAAACAATAGCGGAGGCAGCCGCACAACGCCGCGATAGAGCCGAGGTGCGCCTGCGTTATCGCATTGGTTTGGCGGGGGGCTGGGAAGACGGGTTGGAGCTGCCGGGGCAGCCCGCGCACATGGCGTTCGACAGACCCATCAGAGGCCAACTGTTGGCGGATACCCGGGCATCGATCCTTGCCGCCGAGCGTTCCGATGCGTTACTGCACAGTATGGTCGCCAGGGATTACTGGACGGAGTACCTGCAGGAGCGCTATCCCGACGAGATCTCTGCCATCGAGGAAGCACTTGGCGAAGAGCGCCTGCAACAACTGAGTGAATTGGAGGACCGTAGAGCGAATGGGGCGATCGCCGATCAGGAGTACGAGAAGGACGTGGTTGAACTGGGCAAGCAAACCCAGACCAGACGCACGCAGAAACTGATCGAATTGTCCCGAAGGGCAATACAGGCGCTTCAGGCTTTGGCCGGTGAGACGGAAGTGCCGGGAACCCTTTCGCCCCAGCCAGGACCGTCACGACGTAACTGATCTCGTTTGTGCCACCCTGAGTCACTAGAACCTGTAGCAAGATTCGCCCGCGAAGGCGTCCTCAGATACGCCAGAAACTTCGCGGGCCACGGGTAGGGGCAGGCCCCTTCCCGTAATCGATACAGCCTCAGTTGTCGTAACCCAGGTTCGGTGCCAGCCACCGCTCGGTCACACTCAACTCCTGACCCTTGCGCGACGTGTAGCTCTGCACCTGATCCTTGTCGATCTTGCCCACGGCGAAGTACTGCGCCTGCGGGTGAGCGAAGTACCAGCCGCTGACCGCTGCCGCCGGGAACATCGCGTAATGCTCGGTGAGGAACACACCGCTGCGCCCGGCCTGCATTTCGCTGGCTTCGGGATCGAGCAGGGTAAACAGCGTGCCTTTCTCGGTGTGATCGGGGCAGGCCGGGTAGCCCGGAGCAGGGCGAATGCCGGTGTATTGCTCTTTGATCAATGCCTCGTTGTCGAGCGTTTCGTCCTTGGCGTAACCCCAATAGTCCTTACGCACCTGCTGGTGCAGCCACTCGGCGCAGGCCTCGGCCAAGCGGTCGGCCAGGGCCTTGACCATGATCGAGTTGTAATCGTCGCCAGCGTCCTGATAGGCCTTTGCCACTTCCTCGGCGCCGATGCCGGCGGTGGTGATGAAACCGCCGACGTAGTCGGTGATTTCGCTGTCCTTTGGCGCGACAAAGTCGGCCAGGGAGAAATTCGGCTTGCCGTCGGTCTTGATGATCTGCTGACGCAGGTGATGCAGCTTGGCGATGGGCTTGCCGTCATCACCATATACTTCAATGTCGTCGTCACGCACCTGATTGGCCGGCCAGAAACCGAACACCGCGCGGGCACTGATGAGCTTCTCGTCGATCAGTTTGGCGAGCATTTCCCGGGCATCGGCGTACAGCGACGTAGCGGCTTCACCGACCACTTCATCGGTGAGGATGCGCGGGAACTTGCCGGCCAGGTCCCAGGAGATGAAAAACGGCGTCCAGTCGATGTATTCGGCGAGGACTTTCAGGTCGATGTTGTCCAGCACCTTGGCGCCGGTGAACGTTGGCTTGACCGGGGTGTAGGTGCTCCAGTCGAACTGCGGTTTCTTGGCGATGGCGGCCGGGTAGCTCAAGCGTTCGGTGCGCGCGCTGCGGTTGGCCGTACGCTCGCGAACCTCGACGTATTCCAGGCGGGTTTTCTCGACGAATGCCGGTTTCAATTCCTTGGACAGCAACTGCGTCGCCACGCCCACCGCGCGGGAAGCGTCGGTCACGTAGATCACTGCATCGTTGCTGTACTTGGGTTCGATCTTCACCGCCGTGTGCGCCTTGGAAGTCGTCGCGCCTCCGATCATCAGCGGCAGGTGGAAATCCTGGCGCTGCATCTCGCGGGCCACGTGGACCATTTCATCCAGCGAAGGCGTGATCAGGCCGGACAGGCCGATGATGTCGCACTTCTGCTCCTTGGCCACTTGGAGGATTTTCTCCGCCGGCACCATCACGCCGAGGTCGACGATGTCGTAGCCGTTGCAACCCAACACCACGCCGACGATGTTCTTGCCGATGTCGTGCACGTCACCCTTGACCGTGGCCATCAGGATCTTGCCCTTGGCTTCGGGTTTGTCGCCTTTTTCCAGTTCGATGAACGGGATCAAGTGGGCTACGGCCTGCTTCATCACCCGGGCGGATTTCACCACTTGCGGGAGGAACATTTTGCCGGCGCCGAACAGGTCGCCAACGATGTTCATGCCGGACATCAACGGGCCTTCGATCACTTCGATCGGGCGGGCAAACGACTGGCGCGACTCTTCGGTGTCTTCAACGATGTGTGTGGTGATGCCTTTGACCAGCGCATGCTCCAGACGCTTGTTGACCGGCCAGCCACGCCATTCTTCGGTCTCGGCTTCCTTGACGCTGCCGTCGCCTTTGTACTTGTCGGCGATGGCGAGGAGGGCGTCGGTGCCTTCCGGGGTGCGGTTCAGCACCACGTCTTCCACGGCGTCACGCAGCTCGGCCGGGATCTGGTCGTAGATCTCCAGCTGGCCGGCGTTGACGATGCCCATGGTCAGGCCGTTGCGGATTGCGTACAGCAGGAACACCGAGTGAATCGCTTCGCGCACCGGGTTGTTGCCCCGGAACGAGAACGACACATTGGACACGCCGCCGGACGTCAGCGCATACGGCAGCTCGTCGCGGATGTAGGCGCAGGCATTGATGAAGTCCACGGCATAGTTGTTGTGTTCTTCGATGCCGGTGGCGACGGCGAAAATGTTCGGGTCGAAGATGATGTCTTCCGGCGGGAATCCCACTTCGTTGACCAGAATGTCGTAGGAGCGTTTGCAGATTTCTTTTTTGCGCGCTTCAGTGTCGGCCTGGCCGGCTTCGTCGAACGCCATCACCACCACGGCGGCGCCGTAGCGCTTGCACAGTTTAGCGTGGTGAATGAACTGCTCGACGCCTTCTTTCATGCTGATCGAGTTGACGATGCCCTTGCCCTGAATGCACTTGAGGCCGGCTTCGATCACTTCCCATTTCGAGGAGTCGATCATGATCGGCACGCGGGAGATGTCCGGTTCACCGGCAATCAGATTGAGGAAGGTCACCATGGCCTTCTTCGAATCGAGCATCCCTTCGTCCATGTTGATGTCGATGATCTGCGCACCGGCTTCAACCTGTTGCAGGGCAACTTCCAGGGCTTCGGTGTAGTTGTCTTCGCGGATCAGGCGGGCGAATTTGGCGGAACCGGTAATGTTGGTCCGCTCGCCGACGTTCACGAACAGCGAACTGCGATCGATGGTGAAAGGTTCCAGGCCCGAGAGGCGGCAGGCCTTGGGAATGTCCGGAATCTCGCGCGGCGCGTAACCGGCCACCGCCTTGGCGATGGCTTCAATGTGGCCCGGCGTGGTGCCGCAGCAACCGCCGACGATGTTCAGGAAGCCGCTTTGCGCGAACTCCTCGATGACTTTGGCGGTCTGCGACGGTAATTCGTCGTACTCACCGAATTCGTTCGGCAGACCGGCGTTCGGGTGCGCCGATACGTGAGTGCCGGCCTTGTTCGACAGTTCTTCCAGGTACGGACGCAGCTCGCTGGCACCCAGGGCGCAGTTCAGGCCGACCGAGATCGGCTTGGCGTGGGCCACGGAGTTCCAGAACGCTTCGGTGGTCTGGCCGGACAGGGTGCGGCCAGAGGCATCGGTGATGGTGCCGGAAATCATGATTGGCAGTTCGAAGCCCAGTTCTTCGAACACTCCCTGTACGGCGAAGATCGCCGCTTTGGCGTTGAGGGTGTCGAAAATGGTTTCGATCAGAATCAGGTCGGAGCCTCCTTCGATCAGGCCTTTGGCGGCCTCGGTGTAGTTTTCCACCAGCTCATCGAAGGTCACGTTGCGGTAGCCGGGGTTGTTCACGTCAGGCGACAGCGAGCAGGTGCGGCTGGTCGGCCCGATCACGCCGGCCACAAAGCGCGGCTTGTCCGGGGTTTCCAGGGTCTTGGCGTCGGCGACCTTGCGGGCCAGGCGCGCACCTTCTACGTTTAACTCGTACGCCAGGCCTTGCATGCCGTAGTCGGCCAGGGAAACCTGGGTGGCGTTGAAAGTGTTGGTTTCCAGAATGTCGGCGCCGGCATCCAGGTAAGCCTTTTCAATTGAGCCGATCACGTCCGGGCGGGTCAGCACCAGCAGGTCGTTGTTGCCCTTGACGTCGCTCGGCCAGTCGGCAAATCGTTTGCCACGGTAATCCTGCTCCTCGAGCTTGTAGCTCTGGATCATCGTGCCCATGCCGCCATCGAGAATCAGGATGCGCTCTTTGAGGGCGTGCTTGAGAGCTTGAAGGCGAACACTACGATCGGACATGTGGACTACTCGGAAAGACCATTACGAAGGGCCGGGATCATAGCAAACCTGTGCGCTTTTAGAGCATGCCGTGGTTTTGCATGAATATCGCTCATGTTGGTGGTGGGCACAGCCCGGTAGAATCGCGGCGTTTTTTCATGATCGGGACCAGGGACATGTCGTATCGCGTCGCCATCAGCATGATTGTGCTGTGTTTAAGCTGGGGCGCCGAGGCGCAAGGTCCAGTCATTGCACCTGTATCATCCCCGGCCATTTCCTACAGTCGGGACATACAACCGATCTTCACTGAAAAGTGTGTGGCCTGCCACGCCTGCAATGACGCCGCTTGTCAGCTCAACCTGGGCAGCGGCGAGGGCGCAGCACGGGGCGCGTCAAAGGCCCCGGTATACGATGGCGAACGCAGAAGCGCAGCCGCGCCGACCCGACTGTTTTATGACGCCTTTGGTCAACACGCCTGGCAGCAGAAGGGTTTCTATCCGGTGCTCGACGGCCAGGCCAGTCAGGCGTCGTTGATGGCGAGGATGCTGGAGCTGGGCCACAACACCCCATTGCAGCCCAATGCGAAGTTGCCGCAAGACATCGTGCTCGGCATGAACCGACAAAACATGTGTGCCATGCCGTCCGAATTCGCTGGTTACGCCAGCGTTCATCCGAAAGAGGGGATGCCGCTGGCGGTTACGGGCCTGACTGACCAGCAATACCAGACCTTGCAACGTTGGCTGGCCTCCGGCGCGCCAATCGATGAGCAAGGCCTGGTGCCGTCGGCGCAGGAAGCGTTACAGGTGGTGCAATGGGAGAACCTGCTCAATGCGCCTGGTGCGCGGGAAAGCCTGGTGGGGCGGTGGTTGTTCGAGCACTGGTTTCTGGCGCACGTTTACTTCAAAGACGGTGAACCGGGGCATTTCTTCCAGTGGGTGCGCTCGCGTACGCCTACCGGACAGCCCATTGACCTGATCCAGACACGCCGTCCCAATGACGATCCAGGGACTCAGGTGTATTACCGCCTGTGGCCTGTGCAGGGCGTCATTGTGCAAAAGACCCACATCACCTACCCGTTGAGTGCGGCGAAGATGGCGCGGGTCAAAACCCTGTTCTACAGCGGTGACTGGCAGGTCAATGCATTGCCGGGTTACGGGCCGAAACGTCGAGCCAATCCGTTCTCCACTTTCGAAGCGATTCCGGCGCAGGCGCGCTATCAGTTCATGCTCGATAACGCTGAATACTTTGTGCGCACGTTCATTCGTGGGCCGGTTTGTCGTGGCCAGATCGCCACCGACGTGATTCGCGATAACTTTTGGGCAATGTTCCAGGCGCCGGAACACGACCTCTACATCACCGACCCGAATTATCGCGGCCAGGCCACGCCTTTACTGGCAATGCCGGGGCAGAACGATGACGTCGGCAGCGTGTTGACCCTGTGGCATGACTACCGCAACAAGCGTAACGAGTACGAGGCGTTGCGCCGTGACAGCTACGCCGATGCGCCGGCGCCGAGTTGGTCGACCTTGTGGGCCGGAAACGACAATGCATTGCTGAGTATCTTCCGGCATTTCGACAGCGCTTCGGTGAACAAGGGCCTGATCGGCGAAGTGCCTCAGACGATGTGGCTGTTCGACTTCCCGTTGCTGGAGCGCACCTATTATCAGCTGGCGGTTAACTTTGACGTATTCGGCAATGTCAGCCATCAGGCGCAGACGCGGCTGTATTTCGACTTGATTCGTAACGGTGCGGAGCAGAACTTCCTGCGCTTGATGCCGGCCGATTCCCGGGAGGGTTACCTGGATGACTGGTATCAGAACGGCGGCAAAATCAAGATGTGGCTGGATTACGAGTCCATCGACAATGACAAAGACACCGCGCTGAAGCTTGACGCAAAAGACCCCAAGCGCGATTTTTCCATGCAGTTGCTGGCCCGGTATGGCGACCTCAATGCCAGCCCCGATCCGATCAATCGCTGCGACGGTGCGTATTGCTCGCGCCCGAACATCGATCCTGATTTACAGAATGCCGAACAGGCCTTGAGTAACCTGACGTCCCGTCCGGCGGCGGGGTTGAGGGTGATCGATCAATTGCCGGAGGCGACGATGCTGCGTATCGAAACCGCGAGTGGCAAACGTGCGGTTTACAGCCTGCTGCGCAACCGGGCGCACAGCAATGTGGCGTTTCTGCTGGGGGAATCGCTGCGCTATCAGCCGGGGCTCGATACGCTGACTATCTACCCGGGCGTGCTCAGCAGCTATCCGAATTTCATGTTCAACATTCCCGCCGATCAGGTGCCGGCGTTCGTTGCCGCCATGGAAAATGCCAAGGACGCCAATCGCTTCGAGAAAATCGTCGAGCGTTGGGGGATTCGTCGCAGCCATCCGCAGTTCTGGTTCTACTTCCACGATATGAGCCGCTACGTGCATGAAACCGACCCGTTGGAGGAGGGCGTGCTGGATATGAATCGGTACGAGAATCTTTGATCGACCTTTGAGCGGTGGCGGGTGTCCGATCTATCAAGCACCGCTGATACCTGCAGGAGCAAGCTTTGCTCCTGCAACAGGGAGGTGGTGGATTTTTAGATCGGAGGGCCATCAATGTTGATTTCAGTGCAGGCATTGCGTGCACTCGCGGCCTGGGCGGTGGTCGGCCACCATTTCATGCAGATTTTCTTCGACTTCCAGGCCCGCGGCCCGGTGGGGCAGTTTTTCATCGACAAGGGTGCGGTGGGCGTGGATGTGTTTTTCGTTATCAGTGGTCTGGTGATTTTTCTGTCCACCGAGGGCAAATCGCTACCGCCAGGTCGATTCCTGCTGTATCGGCTGTTTCGCATTGTTCCGGCGTACTGGCTATACACGGTGCTCATGGCACTGGTGGTGGTGTTCGCGCAGCCTGTGTTGCCGGATCAGACGGTCGACTGGTCGCACTTCCTGCTGTCGCTGTTGTTCATTCCTACCGAAAACCCCGGCGGCTACGGGATTTATCCGACGCTGAATGTCGGCTGGACGCTGAACTTCGAAATGCTCTTTTACGTGGTGTTTGCCTGGGCGTTGTTGTTTCGCTTGCAAGTCAGGTTGATGATCGTTGCGGCGCTGCTGTTTGCGGTGTGCCAGGCGTGGACGGGGTATGGCTGGATCAGTGAGTTCTATCGTTCAGACATTGTCTATGAGTTTTTGCTGGGGATCGCCATCGGCATGATCTACCGTCGTGGCTGGATCAAACCCGGCTTGTGGTTGCCGCTGTTAAGTATTGGGGGCGCATTGCTGGCGATCTATCACCTTGCACCGCAACCCCGATTGTTGACCTGGGGCCTGCCCAGCGCGGTGCTGGTGATGGCGAGCATGTCGCTGGAACGGTACTTCGAACACAATCGGGTGCTGAAACTGTTGGGCGATTGTTCCTACTCGGTGTACCTGATGCACGTGCTGGTGCTGTCCGCCGGTGGTTTCGTCGCGCAACGTTATGGCGTGAATCCTTATGTGATGTTTGCCGTGTGCGTGCTGGCCATCGGCGTGGGTTCATGGGCCAGTTACGAATGGGTGGAAAAACGCAGCTATCGGTGGCTTAAAGCCCGAGTTGATGACTCGACAGCCACAGAGACGGCCCCGACGCTTTCCCGACAAAAATACTAGGACTTTGTGCGGCGCGTTGATTGGCGTAAACTGCGCCCAAGCCTGCGAGGAGTTTCCATGACCGCTATTACCATCACCGACGCCGCACACGATTACCTGGCCGATCTGCTGTCCAAGCAGAACACCCCGGGTATCGGCATCCGCGTCTTTATCACCCAGCCTGGCACCCAGTACGCCGAAACCTGCATTGCTTACTGCAAGCCGGGCGAAGAAAAGCCTGAAGACACCGCTCTGGGGCTGAAAAGCTTCACGGCCTACATCGATTCGTTCAGCGAAGCCTTCCTGGATGATGCGGTTGTCGATTACGCCACCGACCGTATGGGCGGCCAGCTGACCATCAAGGCGCCAAACGCCAAAGTACCAATGGTCAACGCCGACAGTCCGATCAACGAGCGGATCAACTATTACCTGCAGACCGAGATCAACCCGGGGCTTGCCAGCCACGGCGGTCAGGTCAGCCTGATAGACGTGGTTGACGACGGTATCGCCGTTCTCAAGTTCGGCGGCGGCTGCCAGGGCTGTGGCCAGGCGGACGTCACCCTGCGTGAAGGTATCGAGCGCACCTTGCTCGAGCGCGTTCCCGAGCTCAAGGGTGTGCGGGACGTTACCGACCACACGCAGAAAGAAAACGCCTACTACTAAGGCGTTCGCTGCGAAATGAAAAAACGGCACCCGTGAGTGCCGTTTTTTTATGGGTAAAGCTAAAAGATCGCAGCCTTCGGCAGCTCCTACAGGGGAATGAGCTCTCCTGTAGGAGCTGCCGAAGGCTGCGATGTTTTGATCTTAGGGGCGATACAAATGTGCATGCCCCGCACGGTATAGCGATGACTCGCTGAACTGATCACTCCCCAGCACCCGACCCACCAGAATCAATGCCGTACGCCTGAACCCCTTCGCCTCAACCTTCCCGGCAATGTCCTCAATCGTCCCCACCACCCAATCCTGATCCGGCCATGTCGCGCGATGGATCACCGCGATCGGGCAGTCGGCGCCGTAATGGGGAAGCAATTCGGCGAGGATTTTTTCAAGGTGATTGACCCCCAAATGGATCGCCATGGTCGCCTTGTGCTGCGCCAGGCTGGCGAGTTCTTCGCCAGCGGGCATCACGGTCTTGTCGGCATAACGGGTCAGAATCACGCTTTGGGAGATATCCGGCAGCGTCAGTTCGGCTCCCAATAGCGCTGCGCAAGCCGCGGTTGCGGTCACGCCGGGAATGATTTCAAACGGGATGTCGAGCTCACGCAAGTAGCGGATCTGTTCGCCAATCGCGCCGTACAGGCTCGGATCACCGGAATGCACCCGCGCCACATCCTTGCCTTCGCTGTGGGCGGTTTTGATCAATTCAATGATCTGTTCCAGATGCAGTTCGGCGCTGTTCACCACCGTTTCGGCGTGATGCCCCTCCAAGACTGCAGCGGGCACCAGAGATCCTGCATAGATGATTACCGGGCAGCTGCGAATCAGCCGCTGGCCTTTGACGGTGATCAGTTCCGGGTCGCCGGGGCCTGCGCCAATGAAGAAGACGGTCATCGTCGTATCCTGTGAAAAAAGGGGCGAGGCACACCTTCAGATGAAGATTGCTCATGATCGGGGTGGGGATTATCGAAGATTTTAAGCGGCACACGCCAATGCGAGGGTCGCCTGAGCGTATTTTTGTCGCGAAATCAGCAGCTTTGCCGGTGCGTCAGCCAGCTGTTCGGCGAGGGCCAGGGCGGCGCTTTCGGCGATGCCATAGCAACCCGTGCGCTCAAAGGCGATGTCTGAATGATGACTGAGCTGCCCGTGATAACCCGCCAACTGCTCACTGCTGAAGTACACGATCGGTAGCTCCAGCTGTTCGGCGAGTGCGATCAGGCCCGGTTCATCACGTTTCAGGTCGATGCTGGCAAGTGCCTTGATCTGGTGAAATTCAATCTGATGAGCCTGCAGAGCCTGATCGAGCAGCGCCCGCAACGTGCTGACAGGGCAGCCGCGTTGGCAGCCCAGGCCGACCACGAGTGTCTGCGCTGTGCTGGCATGGGTCATGCGCGGTATTGGCCTTCACCTTTGCGGCGGAACAACCAGGCGCTGATCAGGCCCAGGGCCAGCCAGAACGCGACGTTGGTCAACTGCGAAGCGATTTTGAATTGAGCTTCCAGCGCTTCCGGGGCGAGCATCGAGTGCACTTCCGGTTGCGGCGCGCCGATCACGTGGGGAACGGCCAGGATCGCCACGCCCAGGACTTTCATCAGCCAGTGACGGCTGAACACGATCAATGCGATACCGACGGCGGTAGAGGCGGCGGTGCCGATCCACCAGATCTGGCGTTGCGCCAGGTCGGCAGCGGCAGTGCCGGGCAATTCAGGCGGCAGGCCCAGGGTTGGCGCGAGCACGAACGTGGCGTAACCGGCCAGTCCCCACAGCAAGCCTTGCGCGGTGCTATTGGGCGCACGCAGAGTGTAGAGGCCAGCGAGCATCAAGGCGAAACCAACCGCTACAACCAGGTTGCCACCGGTGGTGGACAGCACGCGCTGCCAGCCGTCTTGCGGCTCCCAGGCTTCGGCATCGTGGGCATGAGCGGCCATGGCGGTGCCGGTATGCTCATGGATTTCTACCGCGGCAGGCTCTGATTTTTCGTAGGTCTCGGCCTGCATAATCAGCGGAGCTACCCAGAAGCTCTGCAGCAGGGTCAGCAGCAGGGCGGCCAGCAGCCCGGTGAACCCTGCGGTTTGCGCAATACGCTTGATCATGTCGGCAGGTCTCAATGGCACGGGAATGCGGAGCTGTGACGGGTATCGTGGGCGGCGTTGTGCACCGCTTCGATGTGGGAGAACCCGGCAAAGTACACAAGGCATGCGCCCAGGATCGACGCACACAAGGCGGCGGTCAGGCGTTGGGTCAGGGTCGTGGTGGTGCTGGCGGTGTTGCTGCCGGTGGTGCTGATGGTCGACATGGCGCTTCCCTCTGGTCTGTCAGCGGGTGAATAGAGCGCATGGAAGATCCCTGCGAATCGGGCACGCAGAGATGCAACAGCGCCCGCCCACCGCGGGTTTGTTATTCAGTGAAGGTGAAAATCACTGTGTGTTGCGGGCCGGTCTCCGGGCTCACGAGGGGCTGGGGCTTCGCCTCAACCTGCAAGAATCACCTTCCCATGCCGAACTGCTGGCACAGTGGATTCGATTCCTCACTCGCTTACCGTTGCGGGGGCAGCACCGGACTGACATGGCCTTGAGTAAAGCACATGATTCACCGGTTTCCCGTTTCACCCTGTGAAGGGCACCCGTAACAAGGCGTGTAGGAGAGCATGGGCGGGGGTTTGGCGTCAATTGGCAAGGGTTCTCAACTCGGTATCGAATGTCTGGGGTTTACTTGTGGTGAGGGGATTCAGCGAAACGTCGCACCGCCCCGTTGGGTCGCGAAGCGGCCCCTTCAGAAACCTTAAAAAGAGCAGGACTGCTGCGCAGCCCAACGGGGATAAATCCCCTCGCCACAGGGGCCGTGTTGCCTCACGAACATTGACCGGCCCCAAGACCATGCGTAGCCTTGCGCTTTCGAGGTTCTTCGGTATTTACCGAAGCTAAGAAGGGAACGCGGTTCAAGCCGCGGCTGCCCCCGCAACTGTGAACGGTGATGTTCGCTGCCACGCCACTGCAAACCCTGTCCAACGGGTTCGCGGGAAGGCGCAGCGAATGCCAGGCGAAACCGCCAGGCACGCCGTCAGCCAGGAGACCTGCCTCGAAACAGATTCTCACTACAACCGGGCGGGGTGATCCGGTGGCGAACTCTTCCGCGCGCGCACCTGTCGCAGCGATTGTCGTCCCGCATGCCCGCCACCTTGCCAAAGGGCATCCGATGAAAACACTGGCCAAACTCCCCGTCACCATCGTTACCGGCTTCCTCGGCTCGGGCAAGACCACCTTGCTGCGGCACATGCTCGACAACGCTCAGGGCCGGCGCATCGCCGTCATCGTCAACGAGTTTGGCGAGCTGGGCATCGACGGTGAAATTCTCAAGCAGTGCGCCATCGGCTGCACCGAAGAAGAAGCCAACGGCCGCGTCTATGAACTGGCCAACGGTTGCCTGTGCTGCACCGTCCAGGAAGAATTTTTCCCGGTCATGCGCGAATTGGTTGCCCGTCGTGGTGACCTCGACCACATCCTTATTGAAACCTCCGGGCTGGCACTGCCCAAGCCATTGGTGCAAGCCTTCCAGTGGCCGGAAATCCGCAGCGCCTGCACCGTTGACGCGGTGATTACCGTGGTCGACAGCCCGGCCGTGGCGGCTGGCACCTTTGCCGCTTTCCCGGACCAGGTCGATGCCCAGCGCAAACTCGACCCGAACCTGGATCACGAGTCGCCGCTGCACGAATTGTTCGCCGACCAGTTGGCCAGCGCCGACCTGGTGATCCTCAACAAGGCAGACCTGATCAGCCCTGAAGACCTGGCCCGTGTGCGCCTCGAAGTCGCCGAAGAACTGCCGCCCGCAGTCAAGGTCATCGAAGCCAGCAGCGGCCGCGTTCCGCTGGATGTGCTGATCGGCCTCGGCGCCGGTTCCGAAGAACACATCGACAGCCGCCACAGCCACCACGATCACCACCATGAAGGTGAAGACGACCACGATCACGACGCATTCGACTCTATTTCCATTGAACTGCCGCAAGCCGACGAAAGCCTGCTGATGGACGCGTTGACCCAACTGGTGGTCAAGCACGGCATTTTGCGAGTCAAAGGTTTCGCGGCGATTCCGAACAAGCCGATGCGGCTGCTGATTCAGGGCGTGGGCACGCGTTTCGACAAGCACTTCGACCGTCAGTGGGGCGTTGACGAAGCGCGCACCACGCGTCTGGTGTTGATCGGCCAGGCGTTGGACGCTGCTCAACTTGAAGCGCAGTTGCGCGCTGCGCTCAGCGTTTAACCCATGCACCTGCTCAGGACTCAGCCCGGCGGATTCGTCTCGGATGACAACATTGCCGACCTTGGACAAACCCCCGCCGAGCTGGTGATCCTGTGCAGCGGTGACTCCAGCCTGGCGTTGCTCGCCGAAGCGGCGCAGCAGCTGCCCGACGATTACCCGAGCGTACGCCTGGCCAACCCGATGCAGGTGCAGAATCACGCTTCGGTCGACCTGTATGTCGACGAAGTGCTGCGCCATGCCAAGGTGATCCTGATCTCGCTGCACGGCGGCATCGGCTACTGGCGTTATGGCGTCGAGCGGCTGGTGCAGTTGTCCGAGCAAGGGGTGCAGCTGATCCTGGTGCCCGGCGATGATCGCCCCGACCCGGAACTCAGCGACCTGAGCACAGTGGCTGCCGGCGACCGTGACCGGCTCTGGCAGTTTTTGCGCCAGGGTGGCCTGAGCAACGCGCTGGACTTTTTCCGCTGCCTGGCCAATCGCTGGCTGGGGCGCGATTACGCCTGGTCCGAGCCGCAAACCCTGCCGCGCACGGCCATCTACCACCCTCATAAAAGCCCCGCCGATCTGAAGGACTGGCAAGCCGATTGGCAAGCCGATCAGCCGGTCGCCGCCGTGCTGTTTTACCGCTCGCATTTACAGGCGGCGAACACCGCGTTTATCGATGTGTTCTGCCAGCGCTTGCAGGCAGCGGGGTTAAACCCGTTGCCGATTGCGCTGGCCAGTTTGAAAGAGCCCGGCTGCCTGGCGGCGGTCGAGGATTGGCTGGATGAGGTCGACGCCGGGGTGATTCTCAACACCACCGGTTTCGCCCAGTCCAGCCCTGAAGCACCGCATTTGCGACCGTTTCGTCGCAATATTCCGGTCATTCAGGCGATCTGTGCTCAAGACAACGAGCCGGGTTGGCGTGCCAGTGAACAGGGACTCGGCCCTAGGGATCTGGCGATGCACATTGCGCTGCCGGAACTCGACGGGCGAATCATCAGCCGGCCGATCAGCTTCAAGGACCTGGCCTGGCGCAGCGAACGCAGTCAATCGGACGTGGTGTGCTACCGGGCGCAACCCGAACGCATGGATTTCGTCGCCGAACTGGCGCGGCGCTGGATCGATCTGGCGCGGGTGCCGAACGGCGAAAAACGCATCGCGCTGATTCTGGCCAACTACCCGACCCGGGACGGACGCATCGGCAACGGCGTCGGTCTTGATACACCGGCCGCTGCACTGAACATCCTGCGCGCGTTGCACACAGAAGGTTATCCGTTGCCTGCCGAACTGCCGGACAGCGGCACTGCGCTGATCCAGCAACTGCTTGGCGGCGTCAGCAACGACCTTGACACGATCGACCAGCGTCCGTGCCAGCAAAGCCTGGGGCTGGATGATTATTGGCTGATGTTCAACGCATTGCCCGAGGCCAACCGAGAAGCTGTCCTGGAACGTTGGGGGGCGCCGCAAAACGACCCGATGTTCCGCAGCGGCCGAATGATGATCGCCGGCCTGCGTTTCGGCCTGACGTTCGTCGGTATTCAACCGGCGCGGGGCTATCAGGTTGATCCCAGCGCGGTCTATCACGACCCCGACCTGGTGCCGCCGCACGGTTACCTGGCGTTCTATTTCTGGTTGCGCAACACCTATGGCGCTCATGGGGTTATTCACGTCGGCAAGCATGGCAACCTCGAATGGCTGCCGGGCAAGGGCGTCGGGCTGTCGGAAAACTGCTGGCCGGACGCACTGCTCGGGCCGCTGCCGAACATCTATCCGTTCATTGTCAACGACCCGGGCGAGGGGGCTCAGGCCAAGCGGCGCACTCAAGCGGTGATCATCGATCATTTGATGCCGCCGCTGACCCGCGCCGAAACCTACGGGCCGCTGCGCAACCTCGAATTGCTCGCCGACGAGTATTACGAAGCGCAGTTGCTGGACCCACGCCGGGCGCGGGAGCTGCAGCGCGACATCCTGCAACTGGTGCGCGATACCCACATCGACCGTGAGCTGCAACTGGACGAAAAGCTCAACAGCGATGCCGATGCGGCGATCTGGTTGCCGCGGCTGGACACGTATTTGTGCGACTTGAAGGAATCGCAGATCCGCGACGGCCTGCACATCTTCGGCGAGTCGCCGACCGGGCGGTTGCGCATCGACACCTTGCTTGCATTGCTGCGCATACCCCGGGCTGATGGACGAGGTGCGCAATCGAGTCTGTTGCGGGCGCTGGCCAAGGCGTTTGGCTTGGGTTTCGATCCATTGGATTGTGTGCTCGCCGAGCCGTGGATCGGTCCGCGTCCGCCTGAGCTGCAAGCCCTCACCGAGGAAGTCTGGCGCACGGCAGGCGATACCCGCGAACGTCTGGAACTGTTCGCCGCAGATCTGATCTCGCAGACTCTGAATGCCGAAGGCGACGCTGAACTCTGCGGGAGCGAGCTTTTGTGGCGAGGGGATTTATCCCCGTTGGGTCGCGAAGCGGCCCCAGAAAATGGGACTGCTGCGCAGTCCAACGGGGCGGTGCGACGTTTCGCTAAATCCCCTCGCCACAAAAGCGCGTTCCCACAGACTCCCGGCTGGGCTGAAGTAAACGCAATCCTCGATACTCTGCGCGAAGTGGTCGCGCCCCGACTGGATGCCTGCGGCCCCGCAGAAATGCGCGGTTTGCTCGACGCCTTGAGCGGCCGCTTCGTCCCGGCAGGCCCCAGCGGCGCGCCAAGTCGAGGTCGTCTGGACGTACTGCCGACCGGGCGCAATTTCTATTCGGTGGATGTGCGCAACCTGCCGACCACCACCGCGTGGCGTATAGGTTTCCAGTCGGCAAACCTGATTCTCGAGCGTCACCTGCAAGACCACGGCGACCATTTGCGTCAGCTTGGCCTGTCGGTCTGGGGCACCGCGACCATGCGTACCGGGGGCGATGACATCGCGCAGGCGATGGCATTGATGGGGGTACGGCCGGTGTGGGCCACGGGCAGTCAGCGGGTCGACGACTTCGAGATTCTACCGCTCAGCCTGCTGGACCGTCCGCGCGTGGACGTGACCTTGCGGGTCTCGGGCTTCTTCCGCGACGCCTTCGCCAACCTGATTCGCCTGTTCGACGCCGCCGTGCAAGCAGTGGCCGCGCTGGACGAACCGGACGACCTTAATCCGCTGGCGGCCAAGGTGCGCGCCGAGCGCGAAGCGTTGCTGCAATCGGGGCTGGACGAAGAGGCTGCTCGACGTCAGGCCGGCTGGCGCATCTTTGGTGCCAAACCCGGTGCTTATGGCGCGGGCGTGCAGGGCGCCATCGACGGTCGCTTGTGGCAAAGCCGCGAGGACCTGGCCGAGGTTTATCTGAATTGGGGCGGCTACGCTTACGGTGGCTCCGACGAGGGCACTGTCGCCCGAGACCAATTCGCCCAGCGCTTGAGCCAGGTGCAGGCAGTGCTGCAGAACCAGGACAACCGCGAGCACGACCTGCTCGATTCCAACGACTATTACCAATTCCAGGGTGGCATGCTGGCGGCCGTCGAGAGCCTCAGCGGTGAATCGGCCGCCAGCTACCACGGCGATCACAGCCAGCCGGACTTGCCGAAGATTCGAACGCTCAAAGAGGAACTGAACCGGGTGATTCGCTCGCGGGCGGCTAATCCGAAGTGGATCGACGGCGTGAAGCGCCATGGCTACAAAGGCGCGTTTGAACTGGCTGCGACGGTGGACAACCTGTTCGCCTTCGACGCCACCACGCAGCTGATCGATGACCATCAGTATGCGTTGCTGGCCGACGCCTATCTGCTCGACCCGAGCACCCGGGATTTTGTTCGTGAGCATAATCCTCATGCGCTACGGGATATGACCGAGCGGATGCTGGAGGCGCAGCAGCGGGGGATGTGGAAGGAACCGGGGGAGTATCGCGAAGCGCTCGAGAGTTTGTTGCTGGATATAGAAGAAGACAGTTAGAACACTAAGGCCCCTGTGGGAGCGGGCTTGCCCGCGAAGGCGTCCTTCGAGTCAATATCAATGCTGAATTTGATGGCCCCATCGCGGGCAAGTCCGCTCCCACAGGAACCGACGCACCTGTGAGATATATTGATCAATGCCCGACCATCACCGAGTAATGAAAATGACCGACACCCCCCATTTCCCGCTCTCCGCCGTGGTCGGCGCTGACGATCTCAAACTCGCGCTCTGCCTTACTGCCATTGACCCGAAAATCGGCGGCGTGCTTATCGAAGGCCCTCGGGGCATGGCCAAATCGACCCTGGCCCGTGGCCTGGCGGACTTGCTGGCCAGCGGTCAATTCGTCACCTTGCCCCTCGGAGCGACCGAAGAACGTCTGGTCGGCACCCTCGACCTCGATGCAGCCCTGAGCGAGGGTCGCGCGCAGTTTTCCCCCGGTGTATTGGCCAAGGCTGACGGGGGCGTGCTCTACGTCGATGAGGTCAACTTGTTGCCTGATCACCTCGTTGACCTGCTGCTCGACGTCGCGGCCAGTGGCACCAACCTGATCGAGCGCGACGGCATTTCCCATCGGCATTCGGCGAAGTTCGTACTGATCGGCACCATGAACCCGGAAGAGGGTGAATTGCGCCCGCAACTGCTTGACCGCTTCGGCCTGAACGTCGCCCTCAGTGGCCACACAGTGCCGACCGAGCGCGGCCAGATCATCCGTCGGCGCCTCGATTTTGATAGCGACCCACAACATTTCTGCGCGCAATGGGAGAGCCAGCAGCAGTCCCTGCGCGAACAGTGCGAGCGGGCGCGCAGCGCGTTGGCTGGTATTCCACTCGACGATCAGGCGCTGGCACAGATTACCCAGCGCTGCTTCGCTGCCGGCGTCGATGGCCTGCGCGCAGACCTGGTCTGGTTGCGCGCTGCGCGTGCCCATGCAGCCTGGCGCGGATTGAAGGCCATTGCCGAGGAGGATATCGACGCCGTCGCCGAGTTCGCCTTGCGCCATCGTCGTCGTGAGCACACCCCACCGGCCCCGCAACATGGCCAGCCACCCTCCGGCGAGAACACGCAGCCGAGCGAAGGCCAGGGTCAATGGGGTGAAATGCCTGCTCAGGCGCTGCCGGTCGGCGCCCGACGTGAAGTGCCGAGCTGGCCAAAAAAGCCTTAGGCATTCGCCCTCGATCGGACGTGGGGGCGAATGCCAGACCCCGTGCCGGACGGCTCGATAAGGGCAAGCAGGGCAAACGTCATGCGGCACGCAGTGGTTCGATCAATTGGCCCGGCACGTTACTCAATGGCCGTCCGCGTCAACGTGAGGACGTCCTGTTCCACCTGCGCACCCGGTCGCCCCATGAGCTGTGGCTGGTGATCGTCGATGCCTCGGCTTCGACGCGTCGCCATCAGGCCTTAAGCGATGCCAAAGGGCTGCTGGCCCAGCTGTTTGATGACGCCTATCGCCAGCGTGCGCGGTTGGCGTTGCTGACCGCCAGTGGTGCGGTGCCGAATTGGCAGGTGCAAGGGTTGAAAGCGTCGAGCGGTCTGCGCACCTGGCTGGATGGGTTAGGTGCCGGAGGAGGAACGCCATTGCTGGCGGCACTGGGCGAAGCGGGGCGTTGGCTGATCGCTCGGCAAAAGCGTTTTCCGGCTGAGCAACAGCGTGTGCTGCTGCTGACGGATGGGCGCTTGAAGGCGTGGTCGATGTTGCCGACGCTGGCATGCCCGGGGGTGCTGATCGATATCGAGCGAGGGCCGATTCGGTTGGGACGGGCGAAGTTGCTGGCGGCGGAACTGCAAGCGCAATACCGGCATATCGACGATCTGGGTTGAGGCACTGTAGGAGCAAGCTTTGCTCCTACAGATATCTGCATTGTGGGAGCAAAGCTTGCTCGCGATTGGGCGTTACACGATCATCAGCGAAACAGGTTGGTCCGCGCCAACTCGATCACCTCATCCCCACGCCCGCTCATTACCGCTTTGAGCATGTACAAACTGAACCCCTTGGCCTGTTCCAGCTTGATGGTGGGGGGCATCGCCAATTCCTGGGTGGCGGTCACCACATCCACCAGCACCGGCCCATCATGCGCCAGCGCCCGGCGCAACGCCTGTTCCAGATCCTCTGACTCCTCGACACGAATCCCCAGAATGCCCATCGCATTGGCCATCGCCGCAAAGTCCGGGTTGTGCAGATCAGTGCCGGTATCCAATAGCCCGCTGGACTTCATTTCCATGGCGACGAAGCCCAGTGACGCGTTGTCGTAGACGATGATTTTTACCGGCAACTTCAACTGCGCCAGGGAAATGAAATCCCCCATCAACATGCTGAAACCACCGTCTCCGGACAGGGAAATCACCTGGCGATCAGGGAACGCTGCCTGCGCGCCGATGGCTTGAGGCATGGCGTTGGCCATCGATCCGTGATTGAACGAACCGAGCAGGCGCCGCTTGCCGTTCATTTTCAGATAACGGGCGGCCCACACCGTCGGGGTGCCGACGTCGGCCGTGAAGATCGCATCGTCTTCGGCCAGCTCGCTGAGCAGGCGCGTAAGGTATTGCGGATGAATCGGGCGACCTGGTGCTGAAGGTTGCGCCAGGTCATCAAGGCCCTGGCGCGCTTTTTCGTAATGCTTGAGCGAGGATTCCAGAAAGCTCCGGTCCGCGCGATACGGCAAGCGCGGAAGCAGCGCCGCCAGGGTTTCGCCAACGTCTGCGGCGATTCCGAGATCCAGCGCGGTGCGGCGACCAAGGGCTTGCGGGTCATGGTCGATCTGAATGATGGTGGCGTCGGTCGGGTAAAACTGGCGATAGGGGAAGTCGGTACCGAGCATCACCAGCGTGTCGCAGTTGAGCATCGCGTGATAACCGGAGCTGAAGCCGATCAAACCGGTCATGCCGACATCGAACGGGTTGTCCCACTCGACATGTTCCTTGCCGCGCAATGCGTGAACCACCGGCGCGCCAAGGGCGTCGGCCAGTGCCACCACCTGATCATGCGCGCCTGCGCAACCGGCACCGCACATCAGTGTCACGGCTTTGCCCTGGCTCAACAACTCGACCAGTCGATCAAGGTCGTGAGGCGCTGCCAAGGTGCGCGGTTTGGCGAGGGCTGGCCAGGGCTTGAGGTTGTCTTCGACTTCCTGCAGGGCGACGTCACCGGGAATCACCACTACCGCCACACCACGATTGAGAATTGCACTGCGCATGGCCCGGTGCAGCACATGCGGCATCTGGGCCGGGCTGCTCACCAGCTCGACGAAATGGCTGCATTCCTTAAACAATTCCTGGGGGTGGGTTTCCTGAAAGTAATTCAGGCCGACTTCCGAAGACGGAATCTGCGCAGCAATCGCCAGCACCGGCACATGGTTCCTGTGGCAATCGAACAGCCCGTTGATCAAATGCAAATTGCCCGGTCCGCAACTGCCCGCGCACACCGCCAGTTCCCCGGTCACCGCTGCTTCCGCGCCGGCAGCAAACGCGGCGACTTCTTCATGGCGCACATGCATCCACTCGATGCTGTCCATGGTGCGCAGGGCGTCGGTCAGGCCGTTGAGGCTGTCGCCCGTCAGGCCCCAGATGCGTTTGACGCCGGCCTGTTCAAGGGTGGTGGCCAGTTGCTGGGCAATGGTGATTTTCGCCATGGGAAGGGCTCCAGTGATCAATGAGTTGTCTTCAGGGTTTAGAGAGGACAACTCAACGCAGGCCATGACTCCCTTGTTTATTCCAGGCTCATGGACACGCGAGTCGGCACCGGAATTGGATTGCGCATCAACGTGCCCACCACCAGGGCTCCCAGCAGTGCCAGCAAACCGGCGACCAGCAGCAACAAACTGAAGCCACCGACGAACGCCTGACGTGCCATGGTTTCGACTGCCGCGCGAGCGGTTTCAGGCAGCAGACTCATGGCCGCCGTCATGTCACCGGCCACCACGCGAGATGCAATGCCCTGCGTCTGATCGAGCCATTGCCCACCCTGTGTCGCCAGTTGGCCGCGCAGCAAGGCTTCGGTATGGCTCGACAGCAAGGCGCCGTACACACCGATGGCCAGCACGATGGCGCTGAAACGCATGGTGGTGCTCATGCCCGACGCCATGCCGGTGCGTTCCCGAGGCACGCAGGCCATGATGTTTTTCTGCGTGTCGCCATTGAGCAGGCCCGCGCCGGCCCCCGTCACGGCGATCGCCAGGGCAAAGAGCAGGTAGCCCCCGCTGGAGACGGCCCAGGCACTGAGCAGGTTGCCGCTGCCGACCAGTGCCAGTCCTGTCGCCATCAAGGTTGCCGGCGCAAACCGCGTCGCCAGTCGGGCGCCAATCTTCGGGCAGATCAGCATGGTCACGGCAAACGGCAACATCCCCACTCCCGAGGCAATCGCGGAAAAGCCGAGGCCGTTTTGCAGGTAGAACGGCAGCAAGGTCATCATCACCTGGGCACATCCGGCGTAGGCAAACATGCCCAGCAACGCGCCGATGAAGCGTGGATGCCTGAACAATTGCAGGTCGACCATGGGGCGCTGCTGCATCCGTTCGATCACGACGAACGCGCCTAGCAGTAGCGCGCCCCCGACGAGTCTTGCGTAGGTCAGCGGGTTGCTCCAGCCGATCCGGTTGGCCTCGATCAGGCCCCAGATCAGGCACGCCAGACTGGCACTGAACGCCAGGCTGCCCCAAGGATCGAGGCGCGCCGACTGGGTGTCCCGGGACTCGGGAATCGCGCGCCAGACCATCACCATCAGCAACAGACCCACGGGCAGGTTCAGGTAGAAAATCCAGCGCCAGCCGATGTATTCGGTGATCACGCCACCCAGGGTGGGGGCGGCCGTCATCGCCACGCCCATGCACGCACCCCAGAACGCCCACGCCTTGGCTCGCTCCACCTCATCGTGAAAAGCGTGGCCGATGGAGGCCAGCGCCGAGGTCAACAGCAGCGCCGCGCCGACACCTTTGATGGCCCGTGCGATGTCCAGGAATAACGCGTTCGGCGCCGCCCCGCAGCCGATCGACGCCAGGATGAAAATGCTCAGGCCCCAGATCAGGGTTTTCTGTCGTCCGAAGCGGTCGGCAAAACTGCCCGCCGGCAATAGCAGCGCGGCAAATGCCAGCATATAGGCGCTGACGACCCATTCGATGTCCGCGAAATTCGCGCCCAGATCTCTGGCGATGGTGGGCAACGTCACGGCGACAATGTTGGTGTCGAGGACAATCAGCGAACAGACGCCTGAGGCCGTCAATAACGTCAGGCGCGGACTGACGCGGCTCATGACGGGATTGCCTTTTGGGCAAGGTCGCTGGTCGCGGAGAAATTACGAAGCTTAGTGGGCATGATTCGGGCTCTTTACTGTGATTGCCCGATGAGCTTATCGTGACCCACCAGGGACTTTGTTAGCCAGGCCCCTGGACTTCATTACCTTTGAGCTAATGCATTCATGGACATACGGCATTTCCGCTATTTTCTGGCCGTTGCCCGGCAAGGCAACTTCACCCGCGCCGCCGAGCAACTGGGTATCGCGCCGCCGACCCTGACGCGACAGATTCAGGACATGGAGAACGAACTCGGTACACGCTTGTTCGTGCGGCAAACCCGTGAAATCAGCCTGACCGAGGCTGGCGCGGCTCTGGTGATCGAAGCCGAAGCGACGGTGCGGCAATTTGAATTCGCCCAGCAAAATGCCCAGCGCGCGGGACGTGGGGAGATCGGTCATATCGAACTTGCCTACGTGGCTTCGGCGGTGTACTCGGGCCTGCTGCAGAAACAAGTGCAGGCCTTCAGCCGTGCATGCCCCGACGTCAGTGTGAACGTGCGCGAATACCCGATGGCGTCATTGCCGGCGATGGTGGACGAGGGTCGATTCGATATCGGTTACGTACGTTCACCCATGACATTGCCTGAAGGCCTGGAAGCGATCCGTCTTGACGCTGAGGGTTTCGTATTGGCACTGCCGAGCGAATCATGGCTATCGCGACTGACGGAGATCGGCCCGGAACACCTGCAGGGCGAGACGTTCATTCTTCCGGAACAGATCAGCGGCACCTTGCAAGTTGCCGCCGCTGGCGGGTTTGCGCCCAGATTGGGGGCTCAACCGGGCGGGCTGGTGGCGGTGCTGGCGCTGGTGTCCTTGGGACAGGGCGTGGCGGTGGTGCCGGAGTCGGTGGTCGGGCATGTCGGGTTGCCGGGTGTGGTGTATCGGTCGATCAAGGGCTGTGAGGCGAGTTCGTGGTTGTCGCTGGTGTATCGGCGGTTCGAGAAGTCGGCGGCGGTGGTCAGGTATATCGAACTGGTTAAACAACGCTAAAAGCTTCGCGAGCAGGCTCTCTCCAACAGGCGGATTGCGAAACGGCACACATCCAGTGTGGGAGCGGGCTTGCCCGCGATGGCGGCCACCCGAACAGCAACTATCCCGAGGTTCTACAGATTTTGTAATAATTCCAGGCTGTAGGAAAAGAGACTTTCGCCTGTACGCTTCAAGACCTTTTTCCTTTCAGGATTTGCATGAACACCGTTTCGGAGCCTCCCAGTTACCCTTTCCCCACGCGCAACCGCGCGGTCCTGATGCACGCGAAACATCCGGTCTTCCGACTTCAGAACGCCTTTTTCATTGCCACTCCACGGCCCCTGCGCCGTGCCTTGCCGTGTTCGGCATTCTGAATTCACTGAAGAGATCGAGACGTTTTTATGGAATGGATTGCTGACCCTACCGCGTGGCTGGGCTTGTTGACGTTGATCGTGCTGGAGCTGGTGCTCGGCATCGACAACCTGGTGTTTATCGCCATTCTGGCGGACAAACTGCCGCCGGAGCAGCGGGATCGGGCACGTCTCATTGGCTTGTCGCTGGCGTTGTTGATGCGTCTGGGCCTGCTGGCGAGTATTTCCTGGCTCGTCACCCTCACGCAGCCATTGTTCGAAGTGTTCGATAAGAGCTTCTCCGGACGTGACCTGATCATGTTGTTCGGTGGTGTGTTCCTGCTGTTCAAGGCCACCATGGAATTGCACGAGCGACTCGAAGGTCATGTCGGCGAACGCTCGACCAACGCAGCTTATGCGCTGTTCTGGCCGATCGTGGCGCAGATTGTGGTGCTCGATGCGGTGTTTTCCCTGGACGCAGTGATCACCGCCGTGGGCATGGTCGATGAGCTGGCAGTGATGATGATCGCCGTGATCATTTCCATCGGCCTGATGATTGTCGCCAGTAAACCGCTGACCCGTTTCGTCAACGCGCACCCGACAGTGATCATGCTGTGCTTGGGCTTCTTGATGATGATCGGCTTCGCGCTGACCGCTGAAGGCCTGGGTTTCCACATTCCCAAGGGTTACCTGTATGCGGCAATCGGTTTCTCGATCCTGATCGAGGTGTTCAACCAGATCGCCCGGGCGCGTCGTAAACGCTCGATGCAGGGCGTACGTCCAATGCGCGAACGCACGGCACATGCGGTGATGCGTTTGCTCGGTGGCCGCAGGCTGGCGGCTGAAGAGGTCGATGACGAGATTGCCGACCTCCTGGACAACGGCGAGGCGCCGAGTGAAGTGCTGTTCGACCGACGTGAGCGGGTGATGATCAGTGGCGTACTGCAACTGGCCGAACGCCCGATTCGCAGCCTGATGACCGTGCGCGCCGACGTTGATCACATCGACTTGTCTGACGACGCCAGCGCGATTCGCACGCGGCTGATGCATTCGTCCTACTCGCGTTTGCCGCTGATCCGCGATGGTGCGGTCGATGAGCCGCTGGGCTTCGTGCACAAGAAGGAGCTGTTGAAAGAGTACCTGGCCGGCAACGAGCCCGACCTTGAGCATCTGGCGCGCAAGGCCATCAACTTGCTGGAAAGTTATTCGATCCTCAATGCCCTGGAGCAGATGCGCAAAGCCTCGACGCACATCGCGTTTGTGGTCAATGAATTCGGCGACTTCGTGGGTGTGCTGACCATGACCGACATTCTTGAATCCATTGCCGGCGAGTTGCCCGATGCCAGCGAAATCGAAGGCCCGGATGTGGTTGAGGAACAGGGCGGGTTCATGGTCAGCGGCGCGCTGAACCTGATGCGCGTACGGCAACTAACCGGTTTCGCCGCGGAACCGACCGAGGATTATCAGACCCTGGCCGGTTTGGTGGTGAGCGTGCTCGACCGGCTGCCGATGATCGGGGACAGCCATGAGTGGGAAGGCTGGCGGATGACCGTCATGGCGGTCGAAGAGCGACGGGTGACGCGAGTGTTGCTGGTGCCTGTCGGCTCGTAGTCATTCGCCGATTCTCAGGGCCTCATCGCGAGCAGGCTCACTCCCACCCTGGACTGCACTCGCCAATGCGGCTCGGTCTCTTGTAGGAGTGAGCCTGCTCGCGATGGCAATCTCCCCGAGAGCTGAAAACTCAGCCCATGTCGCACACATGGGCATCGGCGCACCGATTGTGAACCTCATACCCGCCTGCCGTAGCTAACGGTAGCGCTTGTGCCCTGTGCCTTTCGTAACACCGGTTTTCGCGTTTTCTTGCATCCCTCTGATTCAAAACACTTTCCATTCTCCTCAACATTCCCGTCACAACCTGTGGCACACTTTCTGCTGTCTATTCCGCTGTTACAAACCACTATCCGCTATAGCGGAATAAACAACACCCTGGAGTGCTTGCCATGCATCGCCGACCTTCCTTGTTTAAAGCGTGTGTTTTTCTGTTTGTAGCTTCGGCTGCTGCCGTGGGTGTGGCCCAGGCGGCGGACGGTAAGCTCGATAGCGTGCTGGCCCGCGGAAAGCTCATTGTGGGTACGGGCAGTACCAATGCGCCGTGGCACTTCCAGGGAGCGGATGGCAAATTGCAGGGTTTCGATATCGACATCGGGCACATGATCGCCAAGGGGCTGTTTAACGACCCGAGCAAGGTTGAGTACGTAGTGCAATCGTCCGATGCGCGGATTCCCAATCTGCTGACCGACAAGGTCGACATCAGTTGCCAGTTCATTACCGTCACCGCCAGCCGTGCCCAGCAGGTGGCGTTCACCCTGCCGTACTACCGCGAAGGTGTGGGGCTGTTGCTGCCGGCCAACAGCAAGTACAAGGAAATCGAAGACCTGAATGCCGCGGGCGACAGTGTGACGGTGGCGGTGCTGCAGAACGTGTACGCCGAAGAGTTGGTGCATCAGGCGTTACCCAAGGCCAAGGTCGACCAGTACGACAGCGTGGACCTGATGTACCAGGCGGTGAACTCCGGCCGTGCCGACGCGGCGGCGACCGATCAATCGTCGGTTAAATACCTGATGGTGCAAAACCAGGGTCGCTATCGCAGCCCGGCCTACGCCTGGAGCCCGCAAACCTACGCCTGTGCGGTCAAACGTGGCGATCAGGACTGGCTGAACTTCGTTAACACCACCTTGCATGAAGCCATGACTGGCGTTGAGTTCCCGGCTTACGCGGCGTCGTTCAAGCAGTGGTTCGGTGTGGATCTGCCTACCCCAGCCATCGGTTTCCCCGTCGAATTCAAATGACCCCGTGAGAGTGGGGTGCCCAACAGCGCCCCGCTCAAGGTACTGCTGACCATGAACTATCAGTTGAACTTTGCCGCCGTGTGGCGCGATTTCGACACCTTGCTGGCAGGGCTCGGTCTGGGGCTTGAGCTGGCGCTGGTGTCGATCGCCATCGGTTGTGTGATCGGTCTGATGATGGCGTTTGCCTTGCTGTCCAGGCACCGGGCGCTGCGGGTGATGGCGTCGGTGTATGTGACGGTGATCCGCAATACGCCGATTCTGGTGTTGATTTTGTTGATCTATTTCGCGTTGCCAAGCCTGGGCATTCGTCTGGACAAGATTCCGTCGTTCATCATCACCCTGTCGTTGTATGCCGGGGCCTACCTGACCGAAGTGTTCCGTGGCGGACTGTTGAGCATTCCCAAGGGCCAGCGCGAAGCGGGGTTGGCGATCGGTTTGGGCGAGTGGCAGGTCAAGGCCTACGTCACCGTGCCGGTGATGCTGCGCAATGTGCTGCCAGCCCTGTCGAACAACTTCATTTCGCTGTTCAAGGACACCTCGCTGGCGGCCGCGATTGCGGTGCCGGAGCTGACCTATTACGCGCGCAAGATCAATGTCGAGAGCTACCGGGTGATTGAAACCTGGATGGTCACCACTGCGCTCTATGTCGCGGCCTGTTACCTCATTGCCATGATGCTGCGTTACCTCGAGCAGCGTCTGGCGATTCGCCGATAGGAGGCCCCATGTACGAATCTCCCAGTTGGTTGCATGAGTTATGGGTGGCGCGGGAAGTCCTGTGGCAGGGCTTTCTGACCAGTGTGCAGGTCTCGGCGCTGGCCATTCTGTTGGGCACGCTGGTCGGCATCGTCACGGGGTTGGTGCTGACTTACGGCAAGTTCTGGATGCGTGCACCGTTCCGTTTTTACGTCGACATCATTCGCGGTACACCGGTGTTTGTGCTGGTCCTGGCCTGCTTCTATATGGCGCCGGCGCTGGGCTGGCAAATCAGTGCGTTTCAGGCCGGAGCCCTGGGGCTGACGCTGTTTTGTGGTTCACATGTCGCCGAGATCGTGCGCGGTGCGCTGCAAGCGTTGCCGAGCGGGCAGATGGAAGCGAGCAAGGCCATTGGCCTGACGTTTTACCAATCCCTCGGGTATGTGCTGTTGCCTCAGGCGTTGCGGCAGATCCTGCCGACCTGGGTCAATTCTTCCACCGAAATCGTCAAGGCCTCGACCCTGTTATCGGTGATCGGCGTGGCGGAATTGCTGCTCAGTACGCAGCAGATCATCGCTCGCACGTTCATGACCCTGGAGTTTTATCTGTTCGCCGGATTTCTGTTTTTCGTCATCAACTACGGCATCGAGTTACTCGGCCGGCACATTGAAAAGCGGGTGGCCTTGCCATGACTCAGATCTCAAACGCAAACAACGTCAATCCTCAGAGCGGTCAGCCACTGCTGGATATTCGTGGGCTGCATAAGCAATACGGCAAGCTCGAAGTGCTCAAGGGCGTCGACCTGAGCATGCAGCGTGGCAACGTCGTGACGCTGATCGGCTCCAGTGGCTCGGGCAAGACCACACTGCTGCGCTGCGTGAACATGCTCGAAGAATTCCAGGGTGGGCAGATCGTGCTCGACGGTGAGTCCATCGGTTATGACGAGGTCAACGGCAAGCGCGTGCGGCACCCGGAAAAAACCATCGCGCGGCATCGGGCGATGACCGGGATGGCGTTCCAGCAGTTCAACCTTTTTCCGCACCTCACCGCGCTGCAGAACGTCACCCTCGGTTTGCTCAAGGTCAAGAAGCTGCACAAGGATGAAGCGGTGGCCCTGGCGGAGAAATGGCTGGAGCGGGTCGGCCTGCTGGAGCGTCGCGACCACTTTCCCGGTCAACTGTCCGGCGGCCAGCAGCAGCGCGTCGCGATTGCCCGGGCGATTGCGATGAACCCGAGCCTGATGCTGTTCGACGAAGTCACCTCGGCCCTCGACCCGGAGCTGGTGGGCGAAGTGTTGAACGTGATCAAGGGGCTGGCCGATGAAGGCATGACCATGCTGCTGGTGACCCACGAAATGCGCTTTGCGTTCGAGGTGTCGGACAAGATCGTTTTCATGAATCAGGGGCGAATCGAAGAGCAGGGGCCGCCCAAGGAATTGTTCGAACGCCCGCAATCGCCGCGACTGGCGGAATTTCTCAAGAACACGCGTTTTTGATGTTTACCCAAACATCTTCACTTTCAAATCAGGAGAAACACTCATGAGCATTACTCGTTACGGCACCGGTAGCACCGCCGCTGGCGGTCAGCCTCGCCCTTTCGCCCGCGCCGTTGAAGCCGATGGCTGGCTGCACGTTTCGGGGCAGGTGCCGGCGGTGGACGGTGAGATCATGTCGGGCGGCATTGTCGAGCAGACCCACCAGACGATGAAGAACCTGATCGCAATTCTCGAAGAGGCCGGTTATGGCCTGGAGGACGTGGTGCGTGCCGGCGTATGGCTGGAGGACCCGCGGGATTTCACGAGTTTCAACAAGGTCTTCTCCGAGTACTTCAAGCCCGAGCATGCCCCGGCCCGGGCCTGTGTGCAGGCGAACATGATGGTCGATTGCAAGGTCGAGATCGACTGCATCGCGTACAAGAAAAAGGCCTGAACCGCGATCGCTCTTGTAGGAGCTGCCGAAGGCTGCGATCTTTTGGCGTTTTTGCAGCTACCCCAGAAGCAAGATCGAAAGATCGCAGCCTGCGGCAGCTCCTACAGGGCGAATTTGTATGGGAATCACTGACATGACCGAAGACACCATCAAACGCCGGGCTCGCGGTCTGGATCGGGCGTTCGATATCCTCGATTTCCTCAAGGAAATCGGCAAACCCCTGCGTCCGAACGAGATCGCCAGCGGTATCGGCAGCCCTAAATCCACGGTCTACGAACTGGTGGCATCCTTGCTCGAACGGCGGATCCTCGAGCTCGTTGGCAAGGACGGTCACGTGTACCTGGGCCGTCAGCTGTACTTCCTCGGGCAGGCGCACCTGCGTCATTTCGACCTGACCCGCGAAGCCGATCACGCCTTGCAGGAAATCGTCACCCAGACCCGTGAAACTGCGCAGATGTGCCTGCTTAACGGGCGTAAGTACACGGTTGCCTTGATGAAGGAGGGCGAACGGCATTTCCGGATTTCCTCCGATATCGGAGAGAACGCGCCGATCCCGTGGACCGCGTCCGGGCGACTGCTGTTGGCGCACCTGAGCGATCAGGAAATCGTCGACCTGATCGACTATGACGACTTCATCCTGCCCGACGGCGAACGCCTGCCACTGGAGCAGTTTCTCAAGGAAATTCGTCAGGCCGACATCGACGGTTTTTTCTCTTTCGACAGCGTTGCCGACACCTTTACCCATTGCTTCGCCGCCCCGGTCAAAGACCCCAGTGGCGTGGCAATCGCGACCCTGTGCATCGTCGCTCCCCGAGCCGATGCCAAAAACAATTACAACGACTATCGCCAGGTGCTGATCGACAGCGCCAACAGCCTGGCCCGTCGCATCAACGAATAACAGCGACTGCCAGCAGCCGCGAAAAGTAAGGAGTTCGACCATGTCTATTGCCCAACGTACTGCCGCCGTCGAAAAGGGCTTCGCCCATACCGGCGCCAACCTGGTACGCGACGTCAGCCTGCCGGCCCTGGTACTGCACCGTGAAGCCCTGGAGCACAACATCCGCTGGATGCAGGCCTTCGTCAGCGACAGCGGCGCCGAGCTCGCGCCCCACGGTAAAACCAGCATGACGCCGGCACTGTTTCGCCGCCAACTGGACGCCGGCGCCTGGGGCATCACCCTGGCCAGCGCCACGCAAACCCGTGCGGCGTATGCCCATGGCGTGCGTCGGGTGTTGATGGCGAACCAACTGGTGGGCACGCCGAACATGGCGCTGATTGCCGACCTGCTGGCGGACTCGGGTTTTGAATTCCATTGCATGGTCGATCACCCGGATAACGTCGCCGACCTGGGGGCGTACTTCGCTTCGCGCGGAGTGCGGTTGAACGTGATGATCGAGTACGGCGTGGTCGGCGGGCGGTGCGGTTGCCGTACGGAAGAGGAAGTGGTCGCACTGGCCAAAGCCATCGCGGCGCAACCGTCCCTGGCGCTGACCGGCATCGAGGGTTACGAAGGGGTGATTCATGGCGATCACGCGGTGACGGGTATCCGCGAGTTTGCCGCTTCACTCGTGCGGCTGGCGGTGCAGTTGCAGAACAGCGGCGCCTTCGCCATTGCCAAACCGATCATTACCGCATCGGGCTCGGCCTGGTATGACCTGATCGCCGAATCCTTCGAAGCACAGAATGCCGGCGGACGCTTCCTCAGCGTTCTGCGTCCCGGTAGCTACGTGGCGCATGACCATGGCATCTACAAAGAAGCGCAATGCTGCGTGCTCGACCGGCGCAGTGATCTGCATGAAGGACTGCGTCCGGCGCTGGAAATCTGGGCGCATGTTCAATCGTTGCCTGAGCCAGGGTTTGCGGTGATTGCCCTGGGCAAACGCGACGTGGCTTATGACGCCGGCTTACCCGTGCCATTGCTGCGTTACAAGGCCGGTGTCGTGCCAGCCGTGGGCGACGATGTGGGTGCCTGCAAGGTGACGGCCGTGATGGACCAGCATGCGTTCATGACCGTGGCGCCGGGGGTCGATTTGCGGGTGGGTGACATCATTTCCTTCGGTACTTCGCATCCTTGCCTGACGTTCGACAAGTGGCGTGTGGGGTGCCTGGTGGATGAGCAGTTGAATGTCATCGAGACCATGGAAACCTGTTTTTAAGGTTTGAAACCGAGGTGCGGCCATCGCGAGCAGGCTCACTCACACAGTGATCTTCAGTGACCACAACATTTGTGTACGACACGAATCCCTGTGGGAGGGAGCCTGCTCCCGATGGCGTCCAGCCGGACACCCTCGAATCATCAGAGAACAACAATGACCACCCCCAACACCCCACGCATCGCCCTGATCGGCGAATGCATGATCGAACTGCAACAACGCGCCGACGGCAGCCTGCAGCAAAGCTTTGGCGGCGACACCTTGAACATGGCGGTTTACCTGTCCCGGGCACTTGGTGCAGGCGGTTCGGTGGATTACGTCACCGCCCTGGGCGATGACAGTTTCAGCGACGCCATGTGCCGCACCTGGACCGACGAAAACATCGGTCTGGGCATGGTCCAGCGCTTGCCCGGTCGCTTGCCCGGCCTTTACTGCATCCAGACGGATGCCGCAGGCGAGCGGCGCTTTCTCTACTGGCGCAACGAAGCCGCCGTCCGCGATTGCTTCACCACCCCGGCAGCCGCACCGATCCTCGCGGCGTTGCCGGGTTATGACGTGCTGTATTTCAGCGGTATCACCTTGGCGGTGCTTGGCGCGCAAGGCCGGGAAAAGTTGCTGGAAACGCTGATCGAAGCCCGACAGCGGGGCGCTCGGATTGTCTTCGACAACAACTATCGACCGCGATTGTGGACTTCGGTGGACGAGGCGCGGGCGGCCTATCGCAGCGTGTTGCCGCACGTGGACCTGGCGTTGCTGACCGTCGATGACGAGCAGGCACTGTTTCAGTTTTCCGATTGCGAGGCGGTGTTTGCTGCCTATGAGCAGATCGGAACACCCGAGATCGTGCTCAAGCGTGGCGCCGAAGCGTGTTTGATTCGCTGTGGTGGGGAGTCGTTTGAAGTGCTGGCGCAGAGGGTCGAACGGGTGGTGGACACCACGGCTGCGGGGGATTCATTCAGTGCTGCGTATCTGGCGAGCCGGCTCAAGGGCGGCAGCCCGGAGGAAGCCGCGGAGGCCGGGCATCATTTGGCGAGTCGGGTGATTCAGGTGCCGGGGGCGTTGATTCCCAGGTAAGTGGAGGATGGCCGCTGGCTGCGCCAACGGATCGCCAGCAGGCTGGCTCCCACAAGGGGGTGTGGGCACTGAAGATGCATTGTAGGAGCTGACTCCCACATTGGTGTGTGGGCACTGAAGATGCATTGTAGGAGCTGACTCCCACATTGGTGTGTGGGTACTGAAGATGCATTGTAGGAGCTGGCTCCCACAAGGGGGTGTGGGCACTGAAGATGCATTGTAGGAGCTGACTCCCACATTGGTGTGCGGGCACTGAAGATCCACTGTGAGCTGGCTTCCCCAGGGTTTGTGGGCACTGAAAATCCATTGTGGGAGCCAGCCTGCTGGCGATGGGGCCCTTAAGCCAACCCGTCAATCCCGATAAAACACCTGCACCAGGTGATACCCGAATTTGCTCTTGATCGGCCCATGCACCACCCGCAACGGCTTTTTGAAGATCACCGCATCGATCACCCCGACCATCTGCCCGGGCCGCACTTCACCCAGGTCGCCGCCGCGCTTGCCGGACGGGCAGGTGGAGTACTTCTTGGCCAGCACATCAAACGCTTCACCCTTGGCGATGCGTTGTTTGAGCTGCTCGGCTTCTTCCGAGGTTTTCACCAGAATATGGCGGGCTTGAGCTTTCATGGGGCAGGTACCTTGCAACGGTGCTGACAGCGGGGCGGCGATTATGCCTTAACTCACTCGTGTTGGCCGATCATCGTGCGAATCTTGCTGGCCAGCAGGTCAATGGAAAAAGGCTTGGCCACCATGTCCATCCCTTGCTCAAGGAAGCCTTGGCGCTCGGCGGCTTTCTCCGCATAACCGGTCATGAACAGCACTTTAAGATCGGGCCGGTGCTGGCGCGCGATTTCCGCCAGTTGCCGACCATTCATGCCCGGCAACCCCACGTCGGTCACCAGCAGATCCACGCGTAAATCGGACTCCAGCAGCGGCAGGGCAGCTTTCGCATTTTCCGCTTCATGGATGTGATAACCCAGCTCCCGGAGCAGGTCGAGCACCAGCATTCGCACCGCCGGGTCGTCTTCGACCAGCACCACGGTTTCGCCAGCAATGGCCGCCGGGGCCTCGCCTGTGAAGGGTAGCAACGTGTTTTCCGGCGCGGTGACTCGCAAACGCGGCAAGTACAGGCGTACACAGGTGCCCTGATCGGGCACGCTGTCGAGGTGGACATGGCCGCCGGACTGCTGGGCAAACCCATAGATCATCGACAACCCGAGTCCCGTGCCCTGACCGATGGGTTTGGTGGTGAAGAACGGATCGAACGCTTTCGCCAGAATGGACGGCGTCATGCCAGTGCCGTTATCACTGACGGCAATCATCAAGTAGTCACCGGCCTTGACCGGTTCCAGGGTGATGATGTCGCTGTCGTCGAGGTAAACGTTAGCGGTTTCAATCAGCAGCTCACCGCCGTCGGGCATCGCGTCCCGTGCGTTGATCACCAGGTTGAGCAGGGCATTTTCCAGCTGGCTGACGTCGGTGCTGACGGGCCACACGTTGTCGACCAGTCGCAGTCTCAGCTCGATATGGTCGCCCTTGGTACGGCTGAGCAGGTCTTCCAGGGAGTGGATCAGGTCGTTGGCGTTCAACGGCTTGCGGTCCAGCGACTGCCGTCGGGAAAACGCCAGCAGACGATGGGTCAGGGCGGCGGCGCGGTTGGCGGAGGACACGGCAGCTTCGGTAAAACGGCCGATCTCGGCGGCGCGTCCATCTGCGATGTAGCGCTGCATCAGGTCGAGGCTACCGATGATGCCGGTGAGCATGTTGTTGAAGTCATGGGCAATGCCACCGGTGAGCTGGCCGACTGCTTCCATCTTCTGCGCATGGCGCAAGGCGTCCTCGGCGCGTTCACGTTCGATCATCTCGTTTTGCAGCCGCTCGTTGGCTTCCGCAAGCTGCTGGGTTCGCGCGGCGACACGTTCTTCCAGGGTTTCGTTGAGGTTGAGCAGCGCGTCTTCGGTCTTTTTACGCTCGGTTTCATCGATCACGAAAATATAGAAGCCATTCACGGCGCCGTCCGGCCCGTGACGCGGCAGGTAGTTCATCAACGCGTGGCGGCTGCTGCCGTCGCGGTGTCGGGTCTTGATGCTGAAGCGACAGGTCTTGCCGTTCAACGCCTTGGCGATGTGCTTGGCGCGCAGGGCGTAGGCTTCGTCCCCTATCACTTCGCGGATGGTGCGGCCGTACAGTTCCTGAGGCGTGCGACCGTACCAGTCGAGGTAGGCGGCGTTATTGAGGCGGAAGCGCTCTTCGCTGTCGACGTAACTGATCAGGATCGGCATCGCGTTGATGATCAGCTGCAGTTCGGTCTGGCTCTGGCGCAGCGCCTGTTCGGTGTGTTTGCGTTCGGTCAGGTCGAGTGCGGCACCCAGGAAGCGGATCGGTCGGCCATGATGGTCCTTGTAGCAACGCCCGCGGGCGAACACCCAGCGCACCTGGCCGTCAGGCTGCAGCAGGCGATATTCCTCGGTGTATTCAGTGCCGTGGGTGATGGCGTGCTTGATGCTGCGAGTGACCATGGCGCGGTCTTCGGGATGCACGCCCTGAAGGTACGCGCTGATCGGCAACTGGCTGGCGAGTAGCGGGTCGACGCCGTGTAGTTGAGCAAAGTGGGTGTCGGCGATGAATTGGTCGTCATTGATGTTCCAGTCCCAGGTACCTACCGCATCGGTCGCCGCGAGGGCAAGCTGCAGGCGTTCCTCGGTTTCGCGCTGGGCTTTGAGGCTGGCGGCGGAACGTTGTTCGAGTTCCAGGGCGATGCGCCGGCGTTCGTTGGTTTCAATGGCGGTGATCAGAATGCCGGCGACCTGGGCGTTTTCATCGCGAATGGGGCTGTAGGTCAGATCCAGCCAGAATTCGGATTCACCGTCGCCACGCTGCAACGTGAAGCGCTGCTCGCTGTAGGTGCGCACTTGTCCTTGTAGGACGGCGCTGTAAATCGGGTCGGTAAAATCTCTAAGTTCTGGCCATATCTGGTGGGTAGGCTGTCCGAAACCCTGTGGGTGCTTGTCACCGGCCAACAAGGCAAAGCCGTCGTTGTAGATCTGCGTCAACTGCGATCCCCACAACAGCAGCATGGGCATCGGCGAGTGAATCACGATGTCCACGGCGGTTCTCAGGCTCTGCGGCCAGGTGCTGGCGGGGCCCAGCGGGCTGCGGGTCCAGTCCATTCGGGCAATCAAAGCCTGGGCATCGCTGCCGATGGGTGATGCGTTCATCAAAAAATCCTGCACTAAAGTCGCTGAGGCGGCGTCTACTATCCTAGGCGGTAGACGCTGGATGACCCGATTGAGGTCATTTTTTTTACTCGATTGCTTCGCGGGTGCAATGTGCCATGGAAATCGATGCACTGTTAACGCTATTGGCTCAACAGAATGGTTCCGACCTTTATCTGTCCACTGGCGCGCCACCGAGCGCCCGGTTTGATGGGACGCTCAAAGTCCTGACCGACCAGCCATTCAAACCGGGGGAAGTCGCGGCCATTGCCGCCTCCATCATGGACGCCGAGCAACGCCTGGAGTTCGATCGGGAATTGGAGATGAACCTGGCGATTTCCTTGCCGGGTATCGGGCGCTTTCGGGTCAACATTTTCAAGCAGCGCAACGATGTGTCCATTGTGGCGCGTAACATCAAGCTCGACATTCCACGTTTCGAAGACCTTAAACTGCCGCCGGTGCTGCTCGAAACAGTGATGCTGAAACAAGGCCTGATGCTGTTCGTCGGTGCGACCGACTGTGGCAAGTCGACCTCGCTCGCGGCGTTGATCGACTACCGCAACCGCCACAGCAGTGGCCATATCATCACCATTGAAGACCCGGTCGAATACATCCATCGGCACAAGCGGTCGATCATCAATCAGCGTGAGGTGGGCGTCGATACGCGCAGTTTTCATGCCGCGTTGAAAAACACTCTGCGCCAGGCGCCGGACGTGGTGTTGATCGGCGAAATTCGCGACCGCGAGACCATGGAGCATGCGCTGGCGTTTGCTGATACCGGCCATCTGGTGATTTCCACGTTGCACGCGCACAACGCCAATCAGGCGCTGGATCGCATCATCAACTTCTTCCCCGACGAACGCCGAACCCAACTGCTGCACGACCTGGGCAATAACCTCAAGGCGTTCGTTTCGCAGCGTCTGGTACGCACCCGCGATGGTCAGCGCCGGGCGGCGGTGGAGGTGATGCTGGGCACGCCGACGATTGCGGATTTGATACGGCGCCATGAGTTTGATGAGCTCAAGGGGATCATGGAGAAGTCAGCGAACGTGGGCATGCAGACCTTTGATGGCGCGCTGTTCGCGTTGGTCGCCGAGGGAGCGATTGATGAAGCGCAAGCGTTGAAACATGCGGATTCGGTGAATAATTTGCGCTTACGCCTCAAGTTGCACAGTGAGGCGTCGCCCGGCTCACCGCCAGTCACAGGCGAATGGGGACTGATGGACTGATACATATCCCCCTGTAGGAGCTGCCGCAGGCTGCGATCTTTTGATCTGTTTTTTAAGATCAAAAGATCGCAGCCTGCGGCAGCTCCTACAGGGGGTATTTTTTCAGCTCTGGAGTTCAGCGCGGTTGCGAAATTGTTCCAGTGCCTCGGGATTGGCCAGTGCGTCGGTGTTTTTCACCTTCTGCCCATGCACCACATTCCTCACGGCCAGCTCGACCACTTTGCCGCTGATGGTTCGGGGGATGTCCGTAACCGCGAGAATCTTTGCCGGCACATGCCGGGGTGTGGTGTTGGCGCGAATGACCTGGCGAATCTGCTGCTCAAGCCATTCGTCCAGTTCGACGCCGTCACACAGTTTCACGAACAGCACCACACGCACATCGTCCTGCCATTGCTGACCAATGGCCACGCTGTCGATGACCTGCGTGACTTTCTCCACCTGACGATAGATCTCCGCCGTACCGATGCGCACGCCGCCGGGGTTGAGCACGGCGTCCGAGCGTCCGTGAATCATCATCCCGCCGTGGTGCAGTTCTTCGGCGTAATCACCCTGGGCCCAGACGCCGGGGAACTGGGTGAAGTACGACGCCCGGAGTTTTTCGCCGTCAGGGTCATTCCACAACCCGATGGGCATCGCCGGGAAGTGTCGCGTGCAGACCAGTTCGCCTTTATCGCCAATGACCGGTTGGCCGTCGTCGTTCCAGACTTCGATGGCCATGCCCAGGCTCTTGCCCTGCATTTCGCCACGGCGAACCGGCAGCAGCGGATTGCCGATGACGAAACACGAAACGATGTCGGTGCCGCCTGACATCGAGGCCAGGCACAGGTCTGGCTTGATGTCGCGGTAGACGAAGTCGTAGCTCTGGGGCGACAGCGCGGAGCCCGTGCAGAGCAGGGTTTTCAGGCTGTTCAGGTCATGGGTTTGCCGGGGTTTGATGCCACTGTTTTCCAGGGTCGCGAGAAACTTCGGGCTGGTGCCGAACACGCTGATGCGCTCGTCATCGATCATGTCGATCAAACGCTCGGGCTCCGGGTGAAACGGCGAGCCGTCATACAGCACCACTGCGCTGCCGACCGCCAGGGCCGAGACCAGCCAGTTCCACATCATCCAGCCGCAGGTGGTGTAGTAGAACAGTCGGTCACCGGCGCCGAGATCGGCGTGCAACCCGTGTTCCTTGACGTGTTGCAGCAGCACGCCACCGGTGCTGTGGATGATGCATTTGGGCACGCCGGTGGTGCCACTGGAGTAGAGGATGTACAGCGGGTGCGCGAAGGGCACTGGGACGAAATCCGGCTCGCCGCCGGCTTCATAAAAATCGTCCCACAGGGTGACATTGGCGGGGGTGTGGAAATCCCTGGCATGGGCCTGTGATCGCGCATAAGGCACAACGATCAATTCCTGCAGGGACGGCAGTCGTTCGATGACTTCGTTGATCTTGGCGGTCTGGTCGATTTCTTTGCCGGCATAGCGGTAACCGGCGCAGGTCACCAGGACTTTCGGTTCGATCTGACCAAAACGGTCGATCACCCCTTGGGTGCCGAAATCCGGCGATGAGCAGGACCAGATGGCGCCCAGGCTGGTCGTACCGAGCATCGCCACCAGGGTTTGCCAGGTATTCGGCATGCACGCGGCTACCCGGTCACCGACGCCGACACCGGCAGCCTTAAGGCTGTTCTGAAAACCTGCGACGTGTTCGGCCAGTTCGGCCCAGGTCAGCTGTTCGCGCTGGCCGTTTTCAGCAATGGCGATCACCGCTACCGCGTCGTCGCGGCGGCGCAGCAGGTGATCGGCAAAATTCAAAGTGGCGCCCGGAAACCACTGAGCGCTGGGCATCTGTGGGCCTTCCTGCAGTACCGCGTCGGGCTGGTCGTGAAAGCGGATGTCGAAAAAGTCGACGATGGCTTGCCAGAAACCTTCCCGCTGATCGATGGACCATTGATGCAGGGCGGGGTAGTCGTCGATGTGCAGGTGGTGTCGTTGCGCGATGAAGCGCCGAAAGGCCTCCATGCGAGTCTTGGCGATGCGCTTGGCGTCGGGTTGCCAGAGGATGTCGGACATGGCTTGGCCTCTTGTTCTTATGTCTGTTCAGGCAGTGGCTGACGTTTACTGCGCAGCTAAAGACGCTTCGTGTGGCGAGGGAGTTTACTCCCGCTCGGCTGCGCAGCAGTCGTAAAAACAGGTGTCGCGACCATTTTTTTGGGCGGCTGCGCCACCCAGCGGGAGTAAACTCCCTCGCCACAAAAGCGCCTTTGCCACTGAACTGGGCGGGGTTACTGCGCCAACCAGCCGCCATCAATGTTCCAGGCCGCGCCACGCACCTGGCTGCCCGCTTCGCTGCACAGGAACAGCACCAGTTCACCCAGTTGCGAAGGCGTAACGAACTCCAGAGAAGGCTGCTTTTCGGCCAGCAAATCATGCTGCGCCTGCTGCGGGTCGATCCCTTTGGCCGCGCGATCATCGATCTGCTTCTGCACCAGCGGCGTCAGGACCCAGCCCGGGCAGATGGCGTTACAGGTAACGTGGGTCGTGGCGGTTTCCAGGCCGACGACTTTGGTCAGGCCGATCACCCCATGCTTGGCGGCAACGTACGCGGCCTTGCCGGTTGAACCGACCTGGCCGTGCACCGAGGCGATGTTGATGATGCGGCCCCAGTTCTGCGCGCGCATGTGCGGCAGGCCCAGGCGGGTGCTGTGGAATACCGATGACAGGTTGATCGCGATGATTGCGTCCCAGCGTTCCACCGGAAAATCTTCCACCGCCGCCACGTGCTGAATGCCGGCGTTATTCACCAGAATGTCGACGCCGCCGAATTCACGCTCGGCGTAGGCGAACATCTCGGCAATCTGCGCGGGGTCGCTGACGTCGGCGGGATGATGACCGACCTTGCTGCCGAACTGCTGTACCTCTGCGATGACCTTGGACGCATCACCAAACCCGTTGAGAACCACGTTGGCACCCGCCTTGGCCAGGCTCAGGGCGATGCCCAGGCCAATGCCGCTGGTGGAACCGGTGACCAGTGCGGTCTTGCCCGAAAGAGTCGTCATGAATACCTCACACAATGCCAGTGGCGTAGAAAGTACCGATCACCACAAAAACCGCCAGGGTCTTGATCAGCGTAATACAGAAAATGTCTTTGTAAGCTTCACGGTGCGTCAGGCCGGTGACGGCCAGCAGGGTGATCACCGCGCCGTTGTGCGGCAGGGTGTCCATGCCGCCACTGGCCATGGCGGCCACCCGGTGCAGCACTTCCAGAGGGATGTTGGCGGCGTGGGCGGCACTGATGAACTGCTCGGACATCGCCGCCAGGGCGATGCTCATGCCGCCGGACGCGGAGCCGGTGATGCCGGCCAGCAACGTAACGGTAATCGCTTCGTTGACCAATGGATTGGGGATGTTCTTGAGCCAGTCGGCCAACACCAGGAAGCCCGGCAGGGACGCGATCACCGCGCCGAAACCGTATTCCGATGCGGTGTTCATGGCCGCCAGCAATGCACCACTGACCGCGCTCTTGCTGCCTTCGGCCAGTTTGCTGCGAATGGCCGTAAAGCCGAACGCCAACACCATCAGGATGCCGATCAGCAGCGCGGCCTGAACCGCCCAGATCGCGGTGAGCTTGGCAATTTCGGTCGTCACCGGCGTGGTCATTCCCGGCAGCGCGAGGCTGTGGGTCTTGCCGTACCACTGCGGAATCCACTGGGTGAACAGCAGGTTCATGATGCCCACGGCCAGCAGCGGCGACAGGGCGATCCAGGGATTGGGCAGCTTGATGTCTTCAGCGGTTTCCGGTTCGTTGCGCAGTTCCGTGCCATAGCCTTCGCCCGCACGCTGGGCCTTGTTGCGCTGGCGCTGCAGAAACAGCATGCCGGTGCAGAACACGAAGATCGTGCCGATCACACCCAGCCACGGCGCTGCCCACGCGGTGGTGTTGAAGAAGGTGCTGGGGATGATGTTCTGGATTTGCGGGGTACCGGGCAGGGCGTCCATGGTGAACGAGAAGGCGCCGAGGGCAATGGTGGCCGGGATCAGGCGTTTGGGAATGTTGCTCTGGCGGAACATCTCCGCCGCGAACGGGTAGACGGCAAACACCACCACAAACAATGACACGCCGCCGTAGGTCAGCAACGCGCAGACCAGCACGATCACCAGCATCGCCTGGCGCGTCCCCAGCAGGCTGATCGCCGCTGCAACAATGGAGCGCGAGAAGCCTGACAACTCGATCAGCTTGCCGAAGACGGCGCCGAGCAGGAACACCGGGAAATAAAGTTTGATGAAGCCGACCATTTTCTCCATGAACACGCCCGTAAAGGCAGGCGCGACGGCGGACGGGTCGGTGAGCAGCACGGCGCCGAGGGCGGCAATGGGGGCAAAGAGGATAACGCTGTAGCCACGGTAAGCAGCCAGCATCAGCAGCGCCAGGGCTGCCAAGGCGATGATCACACTCATGGTGTGTCTCCTGGATTGTTATTTTTTTGGGTGAGGCTTGGTCGGAGAGTGTTAGCGAGTTTCGTGCCATCGTTGTAACGTGTTGATAAATAACGATATTTCTTTTTTATTGTGGGGTTTTTTGTTTATTTGTCTCTTTCTTGAGATATGCATTGCCATCATTGGCCTCATCGCGGGCAAGCCCGCTCCCACAGTGGTCCAGTTGTCTGGGCTAACGCCGTTCCCTGTGGGAGCGGGCTCGCCCGCGATGAGGCCTGATCTATCAATGGAGATTGGTGTCTCGTTATAGAGATTCTGCAATCCCCAGCGCCACCATCTTTTTGTACAGCGTCGACCGCCCCAGCCCCAATTGCGCGGCTGCTTCAACAACTTTTCCGCCACATTGCGCGAGGGCGGCTTCAATCACTTGCCGATCAGATCGCTCCCGAGCTTCGCTGAACGTCTCTCGGGGAGTCGGTTCCCGGTTAAGCGCCGCCGCGCGTTCCACCGGCGTAAACGTGCCAATCGCCGCCCGTATTTCTGTCGCGTCGAGGATCAGGTCATCGCTGAGCAACGCCGCGCGCTCCAACACGTTGCGCAGTTCACGAATATTCCCCGGCCAGGCGTGTTGCCCCAACAGCTCCAGCGCTTCGCCATTGAGTTCGTGCTGGCTGCGCAGTTCTTCGAGGATCGCTTCGCTGAGCGCCGGCAGGTCGTCGAGGCGATTACGCAGCGGTGGGACCTGAATGGGCAGTACGTTGAGGCGGTAATACAAGTCCGCGCGAAATTCACCACGTTTGATCGCCGCTTCCAGGTCCGTGGACGTGGCAGCGATCACGCGTACATCGCTCTGGATCATCTCGTTTGAGCCCACCGGCTCGAATTCCTTTTCCTGCAATACGCGCAGGAGTTTGCTTTGCAGGGGCAGCGGCATGTCGCCGATTTCATCGAGAAACAACGTACCGCCCTGGGCGAGCTGCAACTTGCCGACACGGCCTTTGCGGTCGGCGCCGGTAAACGCGCCGGGCGCTGTGCCGAAAAACTCGGCCTCCAGCAATGCCTCGGGGATCGCCGCGCTGTTGATGCTGACGAACGCTTTGTGCGCCCGTGGGGAGGCGCCGTGGATGGCCTGCGCGAGCAACTCTTTGCCCGTGCCGGTTTCACCGAGCAGCAACACCGGCGACTCTGCGCTGGCACTGCGTCGGGCGCGGCGTTTGACTTCCAGACTGGCGGCGCTGGTGCCGATGAAATGGGCAAAGTTGTACTTGCTTTGCCGGGCCCGCAACAGCGAACGCGTGGACGCGAGTTCTTCCTGCATGCTCATGTAGCGCTTGAGCATCGGCGACAGGCTGCGCAATTCGTCGAACAGCGCAAAACCGATGGCGCCGATCACCTCGCCGGTGTCGTCATGAATCGGCAGGCGCATGACCACCAGCGGTTCTTTCGGGGTGTCCTGCATGTCGAGCAGTATTGGCCGGCCGGAGCGCACCACCTCGCGCAACAGGCTGCCGGGGATCACGCTTTCGCACGGTTTGCCGATCGCCACCTGCGCCGATTCCAGGCCAAACCGGCGGGCATAACGTTCGTTCATCCAGACGATGTTGGCGTCGCGATCGACAATGACCGTGCCTTCGCTGGATTGCTCGATGATCTCGAACAACGAACGGATCGCCAGCAGGCGCACGCGTTGGTAGTCCTTGAGGCTTTCGGTGGGGTTCATGGGGTATTGATCCTGAATATTTTCGCCAGTTAGGGCCTCATCGCGAGCTGGCTCACTCCTACAGGGGATTTAAGTTGCCAGCAAAATCCCTGTGGGAGACAGCTTGCCCGCGATGGGCGCGACGCGGTTTCAAGCCTGCATCGAATCATGTCGCCCCGACATGCGCCGCCGCCAGCAGCTCCTTGGTATAGGGATGTTGCGGCGATTCAAACACCTCATGACTCGCTCCACGCTCAACGACCTTGCCATCCTTGATCACGATCATGTCATGGGCCAGCGCTCGCACCACCGCCAGGTCATGGCTGATGAACAGGTACGTCAGCCCGTGTTTTTCCTGGAGCTGGCGGAGCAGGGCGACCACTTGTTTTTGCACCGTGCGGTCCAGTGCCGAGGTTGGCTCATCGAGCAGGATCAGCGCCGGTTTCAGCACCAGTGCGCGGGCGATGGCGATGCGTTGGCGTTGACCGCCCGAGAACTCGTGGGGATAGCGATCGCGACTTTGCGGATCGAGACCGACTTCCTCAAGGGCCCGTATCACCTCGGCCTTGCACTCCTCAGCCGTCAATTGGCTATGCACTTCGAGGCCTTCGCTGATGATCTGCGCCACCGACATGCGCGGGCTCAGGCTGCCATAGGGGTCCTGGAACACCACCTGCATTTTCTTGCGCCATGGCCGCAGCTGCTTTTGCGTCAGGCCATCCAGCGCTTCGCCCTGAAAGCGAATGCTGCCTTCGGAATCGAGCAGGCGCAGGATCGCCTGGCCCAATGTCGACTTGCCGGAACCGGACTCGCCGACAATACCCAGGGTCTTGCCGCGCTGAATATTCAGGCTGATGCCATCCACCGCGTGCAGCCAGGTCTTGCGCTGAAACAGCCCGCCAGCGAGGGCGAACTTCACGCTGAGGTTGTCCACTTCCAGCACATTCTCGCGTTCGTCCCGAGTTAGTGCTTCGCCCTCCGGCTCGGCGTTCAGCAGCACGCAGCTGTAAGGATGCTTCGGCTCGGTAAACAGTGTTTCGCAGGGCGCTTGCTCGACGATTTCGCCGGCCTTCATCACGCACACCCGCTGGGCGATGCTGCGCACCAGATTAAGGTCATGGCTGATCAGCAACAGCGACATGCCGAGGCGTTGCTGTAGCGATTTGAGCAGCAACAGGATCTTGCGCTGCACGGTGACGTCCAGCGCCGTGGTCGGCTCATCGGCGATCAACAGCTCCGGTTCACAGGCCAGGGCCATGGCGATCATCACCCGCTGGCGTTGGCCGCCGGACAATTGATGCGGGTAGGCTTTGAGGCGCTCCTTGGGTTTTTGAATACCCACCAGGTGCAGCAATTCAAGGGTTCGCGCCTGTGCCGGTTTACCGGTGAGGCCTTTGTGCAGCAGCAAGGTTTCGCCGATCTGTTTTTCGATGGTGTGCAGCGGGTTCAGCGAGGTCATCGGCTCTTGGAAAATCATCGCGATCCGGTTTCCGCGCAGCTCTCGCAGCACTTTCGACGAGGCACCGAGCAGTTCCTTGCCGCGATAACGGATGCTGCCGGTGGACTGAGTGCCGGTTTCGGGCAGCAGCTGCAGGATCGAATGCGCGGTCACCGATTTGCCGGAGCCCGACTCACCCACCAACGCCAGGCATTCGCCGGGGAGGATGTCCAGGCTCAGATTGCGCACCACGGTCTGCCCGCTGAAGGCCACGCTCAGGTCACGGATTTCGATCAGGTTACTCATATCAACAGTTCGTCTCTAAAGATCGCAGCTCAAGATCGCGGATCAAGATCGCGGATCAAGATCGCGGATCAAAGGCATCACGCAGCGCCTCGCCGATAAACACCAGCAAGGACAAAATCAGTGCGAGGGTAAAGAACGCGGTCAATCCCAGCCACGGCGCTTGCAGGTTTTGCTTGCCCTGACCAATCAGTTCGCCCAGCGACGCGCTCCCCGCCGGCATGCCGAAACCGAGGAAATCCAGCGCCGTAAGTGTCGAAATCGCTCCGGTCAGGATGAAGGGCAGATAGCTCAGGGTCGCGTTCATCGCGTTGGGCAGAATGTGCCTCACGATGACTTTACGATCAGTCAGCCCCAGTGCCCGGGCGGCCTTGACGTATTCCAGGTTGCGTCCGCGCAAGAACTCGGCGCGCACCACATCGACCAGGGCCAGCCAGGAAAACAGCGCCATGATCCCCAGTAGCCACCAGAAATTCGGCTCGACAAATCCAGAGAGAATAATCAGCAAATAAAGCACGGGCAGACCGGACCAGACTTCCAGCAAGCGCTGGCCAAGAAGGTCCACCCAGCCGCCGTAATACCCTTGCAGTGCACCGGCGGCGATGCCGATGAGGGCGCTGACAACGGTTAGCATCAGCGCGAACAAAATCGACACCCGAGCGCCGAAAATCACACGGGCCAAGACGTCGCGCGCCTGGTCGTCAGTGCCCAGCCAGTTGACACTTGAGGGTGGGCTGGGCGCCGGTTTGCTCAGGTCGTAGTTGGGCGTGTCATCGCTGAACGGAATCGGCGGGAACAGCATCCAGCCGCCGTCCTTCTCGATCAGTTTTTTCACGTAATCGCTACGGTAATCGGCCTGGAACGGCAGTTGCCCGCCGAACTCCTGTTCGGTGTGTCGTTTGAATGCCGGGAAGTACAGCTCGCCCTGATAGCTCACGACCAGCGGTTTGTCGTTGGCGATCAGTTCACCGCCGAGGGTGAGCAGGAACAGGCCGATGAACAGCCACAGCGACCACCACCCACGACGGTTTTTCTTGAAGCGTTCGAAGCGCCGGCGACCCAGCGGCGAGAGCTTGAGCATCAGGCGTTCCTCGCGGCGAAATCGATACGCGGGTCGACCAGGGTGTAGCAGAGGTCGCCGACCAGTTTTATCAGCAGGCCAAACAGCGTGAAGATGAACAGCGAGCCGAACACCACCGGGTAATCCCGTGAGACGGCTGCTTCGTAACTCATGCGGCCCAGGCCATCGAGGGAGAAAATGACCTCGATCAGCAGCGAGCCGGCGAAGAACACACTGATGAACGCCTGGGGAATGCCCGAAACGACCAGCAGCATGGCATTGCGGAATACATGGCCGTAGAGAACGCGACGTTCGCTCATGCCCTTGGCGCGGGCAGTGACCACGTATTGGCGGGTGATTTCATTGAGGAAAGAGTTCTTGGTCAGGATGGTCAGGGTGGCGAAACCGCCGATGACCAGCGCCGTGACGGGCAGCACCAGGTGCCAGAAGTAGTCGGCGATCTTGCCCACGGTGGACAGTGACTCGAAGTTGTCCGAGACCAGCCCGCGCACCGGAAACCAGTTCAGCGAAGTGCCGCCGGCGAACACCACGATCAGGAACATCGCGAACAGGAACGCCGGCATGGCATAGCCGATGATGATCGCGGTGCTGCTCCAGATGTCGAAGTGGCTGCCGTGGCGCACGGCCTTGCGGATGCCCAGCGGGATCGACACCAGGTAGGTGATCAGCGTTGCCCAGAGGCCGAGGGAAATCGTCACCGGCATTTTTTCCAGGATCAGGTCGGTGACGGTGGCGCCGCGGAAGAAGCTTTTGCCGAAGTCCAGGCGGGCGTAGCTGGTGAGCATCAGCCACAGGCGTTCGTGGGCGGGCTTGTCGAAGCCGTACTGCTTTTCGATCTCCTTGATCAATTGAGGGTCGAGCCCACGACTGGCCCGTGAGGTGCCGGACAGGGTTTCGCCGGAGCCACCGCTGACACTTGCGCCGCCGATGCCTTGCAGGTGCGCGATGGCTTGTTCCACCGGGCCGCCCGGCGCCGCCTGGACGATGACGAAGTTGACCAGAAGAATGATCACCAGCGTCGGGATGATCAATAGCAGGCGACGCGCTATATAAGCCCACATCAATGCGGTCCTCCGGGTTTGCCGCGGGTAATGCGTTCGGCGGTCATTTGCTGATTGGTCAGCGGCGTGGTGCTCACTTCCCACCAGCTTTCGATGGCCTCGTCATTGCTCGCCTGTTCGTTGGGCATGCCGAAACGGTTCCACCACACGGTGGAAGATCCGGGCGGGTAATAGTTGGGGATCCAGTAGTAATTCCACTGCAACACCCGGTCCAGTGCGTGGGCGTAGCGCAGCATGTCGACCTGGGTGGTAGCGCGGATCAGGCCGTTGATCAGGGTGTCGACCGCAGGGTTTTTCAGCACCATGTAGTTGTTGGCGCCGGGGTCGTTGGCCGAGACCGAGCCGAAATAATTCAGCAGCTCGCCACCGGGCGACGTGGTCACCGGGTAGCCCGTGACGATCATGTCGTAGTCGCGGCTCATCAGGCGGTTGACGTACTGGGACGCGTCGATACGGCGGATGTTCATGTCGATGCCGATCTGCTTCAGCGTACGCTTGTAGGGCAAGAGCAGACGGTCCATGCCGTTTTGGCTGACCAAAAAGGTGAAGTTCAGCGATTTGCCATCGGCGTTGACCAGTTGATCGCCGTCCGGTTTCCATCCGGCCTGTTCGAGCAGCTCCAGAGCTTGCAACTGCTTGTCGCGTATCACGCCGCTGCCATCGGTTTTCGGTGCTTCGAAGACCTTGGTGAACACTTCGTCCGGCACTTGCCCGCGCAAGGGCTCAAGAATCGCCAGCTCGCCAGCGTCCGGTAGATGGCGGGCGGCCAGGTCAGTGTTGGAAAAATAGCTCTGCTGGCGGATGTACAGGTTGCGCATCATCTGCCGGTTGCTCCATTCGAAATCCCAGAGCATGGCCAATGCCTGGCGCGTGCGGCGATCCTGGAACATCGGGTTTTGCAGATTGAAAACAAAGCCCTGGCTGGGTTGCGGTGCCTGGGTCGCCAAATGCGCTTTCTGCAGTCGTCCATCGCTCAGGGCAGGGCTGTCGTAGCCGATGGAGTAACCCGTGGCGGAGAATTCGCGGTTGTAATCATAAGCGCCGCCGCGCAGCACCTGACGCGCCACGTCGGTGTCGCCGAAATACTCAATGCTGAAATGATCGAAATTGTAGAGCCCACGGCTGACCGGCAGGTCCTTGCCCCACCAGTCGGCATTGCGCTCGAAGGTGATGCTGCGCCCGGAGTCGACTTTGCCGACCCTGTACGGACCGCTGCCCAATGGCGCTTCGTATCCACCGCCGCCGGCAAAATCACGGGTCTTCCACCAGTGCTCGGGAAACACCGGCAGGGTCGCGATGTCCAGCGGCAGGGTGCGGTTTTCATTGCTTTTGAAATCGAACCGGACGGTCAGCGGCGATTCGATCTCGACGCCTTTCACGTCGGCGAACTGGGTGCGATAACGCAGGCTGCCCTGGGTCATCAGCAAATCGAAGGTGTAGCGCACGTCTTCAGCGGTGATGGGCTTGCCGTCGGCAAAACGGGCTTTTGGATTGAGGTAGAAGCGCAAGGACAAACCGTCTTCGGCGCGCTCCATTTTCTGTGCCACCAGGCCGTACACGGTGTAAGGCTCGTCCATCGAACGCTGGGCGAGCGGGGAGTAGAGCATGCCGTCGATCTGCGTGACGCCGATGCCTTTGTCGATGTACGGGAGAATGTGGTCGAAGTGACCGATTTCCACCGCCGAACGGCGCATCGTGCCGCCCTTGGGGGCTTGCGCATTGGTGTAGGCAAAATGACTGAATCCGGCAGGATACTTTGCCGGTTCGCCGTAGACGGTCAGCGCATGTTGCGGTGCTGCATTCACACCGGCAGCGCCCAACAGCAGGGCTACGGCAGTGAACAACAAAGTAGGGAAAGCCAGTCGCATTGTCAGCCTTAAAGCCGGATGGTCGATATCCGCAATTTGTACGCTAGCGGCGCATCCCTCGCCAGCCGTATTACACGTCGCAAACACAACGGCCCACCAAAAAGGCGGGCCGTTATAAGAAAGACTTCGCGGATTGATCAGTCCTGGCGACTGGTCACTTCCAGCAGGTGGTAGCCAAACTGGGTCTTGACCGGACCTTGCACAACGTTGATGGGTGCGCTGAAAACGACGGTGTCGAATTCCTTGACCATCTGGCCTGGACCGAACGAGCCCAGATCACCGCCCTGGCGGCTCGATGGGCAAGTGGAGTTGGCTTTGGCGACTTCGGCGAAATCAGCGCCGCCTTCGATTTGGGACTTCAGTTCGTTGCACTTGTCTTCGCTGGCAACCAGGATGTGACGGGCAGTAGCTTTAGGCATGGGAAAACTCTCCATTTAATGTTCAGTAAAGTGCTGAGCGTACCGGATTCAGTGGCCTAATTCTTCTCAAAGTTCCTTGCGGTATCACAGACCGGCCTTTCGCAAGCGATCCGCATGCTCCACATACAGCTCCACCGGGTTGACGCTTTTCCAGGTGCGACCGGCAGTCTGGTTAATGGTGCCCAGGTGATCCAGCGGATAGTCGGAGCGGATCACTTTGCCCAGGTGAGAACTGAAGCGCCCAACCAGGCCATCATTCTGATCGGCCTCGTTAATGAAGTAGTGAGAAAAGGCGCGGGACAGGAAATGCAGGGGATCGAGCGCATTCAGCCCGTCGTCGAGAATGCTGCCCTGCAAGGTGCCGCTCCAGGAATAGTAGTGAACCCCGCCAACCTTCTGCTGCCCCATGCCACCCCATTGCGTCGGTAACCCTTGCGGGTATTTCAGATTAAAGGCGCCGACACCTTCGGTGGTCAGGGCAGTCAGTGCCGCAATGGCGTTCTGGGGCATTTGTGGTTGGCCACTGAGCAACGACAGGAAGTCGGCGAACAAGGTCGCCACGGTCTCGGCGACCTGTTCTGGCAGGCCACCAGGGGTCAGCGCTTTGCGCAGGAAGTCGGCCAGTTCCGAACCGTGATTAGGGCCGCTGACCGACGTGACCGAGGCGACCATTTGTGGCGCGATCGCCGCGGCATAGCGTGACGCCAGTGCGCCTTGGCTATGCCCGATCAGGTTGACTTTGTCGTGCCCGGTGCCTTCCAGTACCCGTTCGATCTGTGCCAAGAGCTGCTCGCCGCGCGCCTCGTTGCTGTGTGTCGCGGACAGCTGAGGTACGAAGACCCTGGCACCGGCGAATCGCAGGGCCGGCCTGATGTCATGGAAGTGTTCCAGCGTGCCGATCCGATCAAAGCCGAATAGCCCGTGGACCAGCAGGATCGGGTACTGAGTCTGTGCATTCCGTTGCATGTTCATCCCTTTTTTCGAGAGTTAGGGTCGTGTACTGCGCCTCACTCTAATGCACTGTCATGCCGCGGGATGTCTGAAAAAGCCGCTGTCCTGTGGTGAAAACGGAGTAGGGGAGTGAGAAAAATCGCGGGTGGGTGCGGGGTGTTTCGCGGGTGTCGTTATTTCAAGATCGCTATTTCATAGTGGGAAACAACCTTCCAGCCCTCGTTTGAAGACTGGAAGGAGATCGCTGATTACGCGGGCTATCGAGCGCTGTGTTGTTCGCGCAACTGCTGCGCTGCCTCTCGCAACAAGTGCTCCGTCCCGCTCCAACCCAGGCAGCCGTCAGTCACGGAAACGCCGTAACGCAGCGAAGCGCTCAGCGGCTGGCAACCTTCGAACAGATGACTCTCGATCATCATGCCGATCAGCGAGCGATTGCCTTGCAGGCGTTGTTCCAGGACGTCGTTGAACACTGCCGGTTGGCGCAGCGGGTCTTTGCCGCTATTGGCATGGCTGCAGTCGACCATGATTCGCGCCGGGATCTTGAGTCGGGTCAGGTCGCTGTGTATTTGAGCAACGCTGTCGCGATCATAGTTTGGCCCGCGATGACCGCCGCGCAATACCAGATGGGTGTCCGGGTTTCCGGGTGTCTGGATGATTGCCGGATGCCCTTGGCTGTCGACGCCGAAATGACGATGTGGATGAGCGGCCGAGCGCATGGCGTCGCTGGCGACACCGACTCCACCATCGGTGCCGTTCTTGAAGCCTACCGGCATGTTCAGGCCGCTGGCCATTTCCCGGTGAATTTGCGATTCGGTGGTGCGCGCACCAATGGCAACCCAACTGAGCAGGTCGTCGAAGTAGCCTGCCGCCATGGGCTGCAGCAGTTCAGTGGTAATCGGCAATCCGAGCTGGATCATTTCGCGCATCAGTTCGCGCGACAGGGTCAGGCCGCCGGCCATGTCGTCGCTGCCGTCCAGGTGCGGATCGTAGGCCAGGCCTTTCCAGCCGACAGTGGTGCGGGGTTTTTCGACGTAGGCGCGCATGACGAGCAACATCTGATCACTGACGTCGGATGCCAGGCGCGCGAGGTGGGCGGCGTATTCCAGGGCTGACTGAGGGTCGTGAATCGAGCAAGGGCCGACGATGACCAGCAAACGGGAGTCTTCACCGTTGAGAATCGCGCGGATCGCCTGGCGATGGGCGGCGACTTGCTGGGTCAGGGTGTTGCTGAGGGGTAATTGCTGTTTGAGCTGCAACGAGCTGGGCAGACGCAGGGTCAGCGCTTCATTGGCCGGGCTCAAGTTGGACAGTGGCAGAGCAGAGACGGACGAGTTCATGTTCGGGCTTCCTGGGCTGGCGGCGGGTTCGTTCCCGCGCGCTCGGCCCTAGTGGGGTGTTCGACAATTAGCCGGATTGGCTGCGTGTGTGTGCTTGCCACCTGTGGGTGACCGATCGGAGGCGGCAGGCTGTCCCGAGCGGAGGCTGGTAAATCGCCAGGCGGTAAAAAAGTCGTAACGGTAATAAGTGGCGTAGTTCATTTTCTAAATCCTCGAGATGTCTGGTGTGTCGCTAAAAATGTGTGGGGCTGAAAAAACAAAACCCCCGGTCGGGAGGCCGACCGGGGGTTGAGAATTCTCTGGTGGCGACCCGTTTAAAGTGGGCGCCGTGTGGGTATCAGGCGCGCCAGTGGCTAAACCAATACCCAAAATAAAAGCTGACCGGAGCACAAACGTCTTTCACCCGGACAGCCGCAACCGAGCGCAAGGCGCTGGCGGTACGAAGCTGTGAAAGGGTGTTGAACATGGTCTGTCTCCGATGGATGCGCCGAGCTTACTAGAGGCGGGTACGTGGATTCAATCAGAAATTGCTATCGGCTGCCGTTGGCCTTTCCTATCGCTTGAGCGCTCCAAAGAGGTATAGCACGAGCGGTGCCTGTTGATTAGTCACGAGATTTGCTGGTCATTGCTCGCCATACCGCTGGTTGACCTCTGAAGCACGCATGCGACAAGCCTTACAAGACGTATTGAAACTTTTTATATAGCGCTTGCCGCTAGGTCTGCCAGTTGCTTTTTGCTAAGGTGTCCGGCAACCAACAAGCCCATTGCGCGAGGTGTCTGCTTGATTAGGGTGCTAGTAGTCGATGACCATGATCTCGTTCGTACAGGCATTACACGAATGCTGGCTGACATCGATGGCCTGCAAGTGGTCGGCCAGGCTGAGTCAGGGGAAGAGTCCCTGCTCAAGGCGCGAGAATTGAAGCCGGACGTGGTCCTGATGGATGTGAAGATGCCCGGTATCGGCGGTCTTGAAGCCACGCGCAAGTTGCTGCGCAGTCATCCCGACATCAAAGTCGTTGCGGTCACCGTGTGCGAGGAAGATCCGTTTCCTACACGACTGTTGCAGGCGGGGGCCGCGGGTTACCTGACCAAAGGAGCCGGTTTGCCCGAAATGGTCCAGGCCATTCGCCTGGTATTTGCCGGCCAGCGCTACATCAGTCCGCAGATCGCCCAGCAACTTGCCATCAAGTCTTTCCAGCCCACTAGCGATTCGCCGTTCGACGCCTTGTCCGAGCGGGAAATCCAGATCGCGCTGATGATCGTCGGTTGCCAGAAAGTCCAGATAATCTCCGATAAATTGTGCCTGTCGCCAAAAACCGTAAACACCTACCGATACCGCATTTTCGAAAAGCTTTCGATCAGCAGCGACGTCGAGTTGACGCTGTTGGCGGTTCGTCACGGCATGGTTGATGCCAGCCTCTGAAATGACTGAAATTTTCGATCCAAGCGCTTTTCTGTCGACGGTCAGTGGGCGTCCCGGTGTGTATCGCATGTTCGACAGCGATGCGCGCCTGCTCTACGTCGGCAAGGCCAAGAATCTCAAGAGTCGCCTGTCCAGTTACTTCCGCAAATCCGGTCTCGCCCCCAAGACTGCAGCACTGGTCGCGCGTATCGCGCAGGTCGAGACGACGATCACGTCTAACGAAACCGAAGCTTTGTTGCTCGAGCAGACGCTGATCAAGGAATGGCGTCCGCCGTACAACATCCTGATGCGGGACGACAAATCCTATCCTTATGTCTTCCTTTCAGATGGTCAATTTCCTCGTCTGAGCATCCATCGCGGTGCGAAGAAGGCCAAGGGCAAATATTTCGGTCCTTACCCCAGCGCTGGTGCGATTCGCGAAAGCCTCAGCTTGCTGCAGAAGACGTTTTTTGTTCGTCAGTGCGAAGACAGCTACTACAAGAACCGCACGCGCCCTTGCCTGCAATACCAGATCAAACGTTGCAAGGCACCCTGCGTCGGACTGGTCGAGCCCGAGGTTTACGCCGAGGACGTCCGGCACTCGGTGATGTTCCTGGAAGGGCGCAGCAATGCGCTGACCGACGAATTGTCCGCCGCCATGGAAGAGGCGGCGATCAACCTCGAGTTCGAGCGGGCGGCCGAGTTGCGGGACCAGATATCGCTGCTGCGCCGGGTTCAGGATCAGCAAAGCATGGAAGGCGGGACTGGTGATGTCGACGTGATCGCCGCGTTCGTCAATCCGGGCGGCGCCTGCGTTCATTTGATCAGCGTGCGGGGCGGCCGGGTTCTGGGCAGCAAGAACTACTTCCCTCAAGTTGGTATTGATGAAGACGTTTCCGAAGTCATGGCGGCTTTTCTTGGGCATTACTTCATCAGCAGCCCGGAACGCGACTTGCCGAGCGAGTTGATCGTCAACGTGGTGCATGAAGACTTTCCTACGCTGATCGCAGCCATTGAGGAATTGCGCGGCCGTGAACTGTCGATCAGTCATCGGGTGCGGGGTACGCGAGCCCGCTGGCAACAATTGGCGGTGACCAATGCCGAACAGGCACTGGGTGCGCGCTTGGCCAACCGGCAGCATGTCGCCGCGCGTTTCGATGCGCTGGCAGAAGTACTGAACCTGGATGAGCCTCCACAGCGCCTCGAGTGCTATGACATCAGTCACTCGAGCGGCGAGGCGACGGTGGCGTCGTGCGTGGTGTTCGGCCCGGAAGGTCCGATCAAATCGGATTACCGTCGTTACAACATTGAAGGCGTTACCCCAGGCGATGATTACGCCGCCATGCACCAGGCGTTGACCCGTCGTTTCAGCAAGCTGAAGGACGGGGAGGGCAAATTACCGGACATTCTGCTGGTGGACGGTGGTAAAGGTCAGCTGTCGATGGCGCGTGATGTACTCAACGAGTTGGCGGTACCCGACCTGATTCTGCTGGGTGTGGCCAAGGGGGCAACCCGAAAGGCCGGCTTCGAAACTTTGTACCTGAATGATGCAGCGCATGAGTTCACGTTGCGTGGGGATTCGCCGGCACTGCATCTAATCCAGCAAATTCGTGATGAAGCTCACCGATTCGCCATTACCGGGCACCGCGCCCGTCGCGGCAAAACCCGCCGTACGTCTACGCTTGAAGGCGTAGCCGGGGTCGGGCCGACACGTCGGCGCGATTTGCTTAAACATTTTGGTGGATTGCAAGAGCTGTCTCGTGCCAGCATCGAAGAGATCGCCAAAGCGCCCGGGATCAGTAAAAAACTCGCAGAGTTGATTTATGCAAACCTGCACAGCGAGTAGAATGCCACCTCACCTCGTAGCCAGTTGTGCCGATGAATATCCCTAATCTGATTACCGTTCTACGCGTCCTGCTCATCCCGATCTTCATACTGTTGTTTTACCTGCCATACCATTGGAGCTACATGGCGTCCGCTTCGGTGTTTGCATTTGCCGCCGCTACGGACTGGCTGGATGGTTATCTGGCCCGCCGTCTGGAGCAAAGCACGCCGTTCGGGGCTTTTCTCGACCCGGTTGCCGACAAGCTGATGGTCGCCGTTGCGCTGGTGTTGCTGGTGCAAGAACACGGTAACTTGTGGCTTACGCTGCCGGCCGCCGTCATCATCGGTCGTGAAATTGTCGTGTCGGCACTGCGTGAGTGGATGGCCGAACTCGGTGCCCGCGCTCATGTGGCGGTGTCGAACCTGGGTAAATGGAAAACCGCTGCGCAGATGTTGGCACTGGTGATCCTGCTGGCCAATCCGTCAGACTTCACCTTCTGGGTATTGGTGGGTTATGGCTTGCTGTTGGTATCAGCCGGACTGACGTTGTGGTCGATGGTCCAGTACCTGCGGGCTGCGTGGCCGCATCTGAAGACCGACGTTGAAAAGAAATAAAACTTTTTTGAATCAAAGGGTTGACGGGGCTTCTGGATTCTATAGAATGCGCCACACCAAGACGCGGGAATAGCTCAGTTGGTAGAGCACGACCTTGCCAAGGTCGGGGTCGCGAGTTCGAGTCTCGTTTCCCGCTCCAAATACAAAGAAAAAGCCACTCAATAGAGTGGCTTTTTTTTGCCTGAAATTTTAGAAGACGCTTCGGCGTCTTTTTTCGTTTTGTGGCAAAAAGCGGGCTAAACGCACATTGCCATTCAATTTTCATAAAAGCGTAACAATCCTATTGCAGAGTACGGGAGCCCGAAATCACAAGGAGTTCCCTGAATGAAAAGCTTGATGAAGTCTGCTGCACTCGCCGTTGCGGTTTCTCTTTGTGCCAGCTCGATGACTTTCGCTGCGGAAAGCGTTCGTCTGACCGGTTCCGGCGCCAGTTTCCCGGCCCCGATCTACCTCACCTGGTTCAAGGATTTCAGCAAGAAAACCGCAGGTGTCACTGTGGATTATCAATCCAAAGGCAGCGGCGCGGGTGTGCAGGACTTCCTGAATAAAACCGTCGATTTCGCCGCCAGTGATTCGGCCATGAAAGACGAAGACATCGCCAAAGTTGCCGAAGGCGCACAGTTGCTGCCGATGACGGCGGGCGAAATCGTGCTGGCCTATAACCTGCCAGGCAACCCCAAGGGCCTGAAGCTGCCACGGGATGTTTACTCCAATATCTTCCTGGGCAAGATCACCAAGTGGAACGATCCGCAGATCGCTGCCGCCAACCCGGACCTGAAGCTGACTGATACGCCGATTACCGTCGTCGTACGTGCAGACTCCAGCGGTACCACTGCGGTGTTCACCAAGCACCTGTCAACGATCAACCCGGAGTTCCAAAAGGCGCTGGGTGAAGGCAACACGGTCAACTGGCCAGCCAGTGACAAATTCATCAAATCGCCGAAAAACGATGGCGTCACAGCCACCGTGCGCCAGACCCCGGGCGCCATTGGCTATATCGAATACGGCTTCGCCAAGCTGGCCAAGGTCGACTTCGCCCAGTTGCAGAACAAGGCCGGTCATTACGTCGTACCGAACGCCGAAAGCGGTGCCGAGGCCCTGGCCGCGGTGAACATGCCGGAAAGCCTGGTGGCCTGGCTGCCGGATCCGGACGGTGCCAAGTCCTACCCGATCACTTCCTACACCTGGATGATCTTCCGCAAGGACAACGGTAACCCGGCCAAGGCCAAGGCCATGCGCGAAATGGTCGAATACAGCCTGACCGAGGGGCAGAAAATCGCCGATTCGATGGGTTACATCCCGTTGCCGCAATCGGTTGTCGATCAGGTTCGCAAAGCGTCCGCCAACATTCAGTAACGCTCGTAAGGCCTCTCTCGGCGTGCGCGTTCAGCCTGCCGGGGGAGTTTTCCCCCTGTACCGGAATTAGCCAATGAACACACCTTTTGTCGTACCGGTTAACCCGGGTTCGGCCTGCCAGCCGCCTTCCACGAAGGACTTCCTGGTTGATCGCACCTTCCGTGCGCTTGCGCGAATAGGGGTGGTTCTGATTCTGGCGTTGGTCTTTGCCTTGGTTTTCGAGGTGGGACGCAAGGCCCTTCCTGGCATGGAAAAACACGGTTTTGACGTGATCTTTGGCAGCGTCTGGGACGTTAACCAAGGCAAGTACGGCATTCTGCCGGCGATTTGGGGCACGCTTTACAGTGCCTTTATCGCGTTGCTGATCGCAGGCGTTTTCGGCGTCAGCATGGCGATCTTCCTCACCCAGGATTTCCTGCCGGCGAAGCTGGCAGCGGTGTTTCGCACTATCGTCGAATTACTCGCGGCCATCCCCAGCGTCGTTTATGGCCTGTGGGGGATTTACGTGGTAATCCCGGCGATCCGCCCCCTTACGGCGTGGTTGAACAGCGAACTGGGTTGGATTCCTTTTTTCAGCACGTCCTTGAGCGGTCCGGGACTGCTGCCTGCGGCGCTGGTACTGGCCATCATGATTCTGCCAACCATCGCTGCCGTTTCGCAGGACGCCCTGACCGGCGTACCGATGAAAACCAAACAGGCGGCCTACGGCATGGGGACCACCCATTGGGAAGCGATTCTCAAGGTGATGGTGCCATCCGCCGCCACCGGCATTTTCGGCTCCCTGGTCCTCGGCCTGGGTCGCGCGCTGGGTGAAACCATGGCGCTGGCCATGCTGGTGGGCAACGCCAACAACATTTCGCTTTCTCTGTTTGCGCCGGCCAACACATTGGCTGCCTTGTTGGCGCTGAACTTCCCCGAAGCCGGTCCCAACGAGATCGAGGTGTTGATGTATGCCGCACTGGTGCTGATGTTCATCACGCTGCTGGTGAACGTCCTCGGTTCCATGATCATGCTCTACGCCCAGCGGGGTAACAAATAATGACTGACCTCACGTCCCCTATCACCGCCGTGCCGAGCCTGCAGCGCAAGTTCGAAGGCCGCGCCCTGCGCAGCCTCGTGTTGACCACGCTGGTGTGGACCGGTGCGGTGCTGGCCAGCGTCCCGCTGATTTCCGTGCTGTACATGCTGATCATGCGGGGCGGGGCACGCTTGAGCCTGGAAGTATTCACCGAATTGCCGCCCACCGGTTTCGAGACGGGTGGAGGCTTTGGCAACGCGATGGCAGGCACCTTCGTGATGGTCGGTATCGCCGCCGCCATCGCGGTTCCGGTCGGCATCATGGCCGCCATCTTCCTGGCTGAACTCGGGCCCGACAGCAAGCTGGCAAACACCGCCCGCTTTGCCGCCAAGATGCTTACGGGGCTGCCTTCCATCCTGGCCGGGGTGTTTGCCTACGCCCTGGTGGTGATGACCACCGGTACTTACTCGGCGCCGGCAGGCGGCGTGGCACTGGCGGTACTGATGCTGCCCATCGTTGTACTGACGGCTGAAGAGTCGATGAGGATGGTGCCCAAGATCATGAAGGATGCGGCGTACGGCATGGGCTGCACGCGCTCGCAGGTGATCTGGAAAATCATCTTGCCGACCGGCATGCCGGCGATCCTCACAGGCGTGATGCTGGCCGTGGCACGCGCAGCAGGCGAAACCGCGCCGCTGTTGTTTACCGCGCTGTTCAGCAACTACTGGATCTACCACGACGGCAGCCTCGCGGTGATGAACCCGACGGCATCGCTTGCCGTGCTGATTTACAACTTCTCCGGCATGCCCTTCGACAACCAGCTGGAGCTCGCATGGGCGGCCTCGCTGGTGCTGGTGATGATCGTGCTGGTCGTGAATATATTGAGCCGTATTTTCGGCAAGCCCAAGTATTGAGAACGGGAGCACCTGAATTTTGAACGTATCAACTGCGCAAATAGCCGCTCCGTTTGTTACCAAGACACCTGTGGTCATGGACTGCAAGCTCGACAAGATTTTCTACGGCAACTTCATGGCGGTACGCGACAGCCATGTGCCGATTGAAAAAAACAAGATCACCGGGTTCATCGGTCCGTCGGGCTGCGGTAAAAGCACCGTGCTGCGCAGCCTTAACCGAATGAATGACCTGGTCAAAGGGTTCCGTTTCGAAGGCCATGTACATTTTCTGGGGCAGGACGTGTACGGCAAGGGCGTTGATCCCGTGGTGGTACGCCGCTACATCGGCATGGTGTTCCAGCAGCCGAATCCGTTCTCGATGAGCATCTTCGACAACGTTGCCTTCGGCCTGCGCCTCAATCGCTATAAAGGTGACCTGGGCGACCGCGTCAAGCACGCCTTGCAGGGCGCCGCGTTATGGGATGAGGTCAAGGACAAGCTCAAGGTCAGCGGGCTGTCGCTCTCCGGCGGTCAGCAGCAACGGCTGTGCATCGCCCGCGCCATTGCCACTGAACCGGAAGTGCTGTTGCTGGATGAGCCGTGTTCAGCGCTTGACCCGATAGCCACTCGCCGGGTTGAAGAGCTGATGGTCGAGTTGAAGAAGGACTACACCATCGCCTTGGTGACTCACAACATGCAGCAGGCCATCCGCGTGGCCGATACGACAGCCTTTTTCTCGGTGGATATTTCCCAGGGCACGCGCACCGGCTACCTGGTAGAGATGGGCCCGACCGCCCAGATCTTCGGCAGCCCGCGTGAGCAAATGACCGAGGATTACATCAGCGGCAAATTCAGCTAAGCGGCACACGTCTCGTTTTAGTTTTTTATTTTACGGATTCGCAGGATCGCCAATGTCTGCAACGCGTCGTCTTGATTTACCCGCGATAGAACGAGCACTGCGCAAAGTGCAGGGCCGTTTTGCCGAGCTCAGCCGGCACTTTACCGAGCCGCGAGATCCCTTGACCGACGAGGTGTTGCAGAACGTGCTCGAAGGCTATGCGCTGATTGATGACTATGTCGCACGTGGCGTCGACCTGTTTGATCTCCAGCAACTGAACCTGATGCTGGAGATCAATGCCACCGTGCTGTGCGGCCGAGACCCGGCGCGCCGGCTTGAGTACGCCCAACACCTCGCGGCTACGGAAGAGCACTTCTTCAACAATGTGGAGGGGGGAATAAAGGATCTGTACAACTGGTATTGCGCCTATCACAGCGAGTCCGTGTGGAAGCGCGCGGCGGGCGTGTATGTGCGCATCCTCAGCAAGCCGCAGTTGTTCATTGAAGGTAACAACCGCACCGGGTCGCTTATCGTCAGTTATTTGCTCATGCGTGCAGGCTTGCCGCCATTCGTGCTGACGCTGGAAAACGCCGAGGGCTATTTCAACCCGTCATCGGTCATACGCAACTCCGCCAAGCACGGCGTCAAGGCACTGTACGAATTACCCAAGATCAAGAAAAAATATGCAGCCTTCCTGGAAGAACAGGCGCCTGATCCGAAGAAGTTTTTCCTGGACGAAACGCCGCTAGCCATTGTTCAGGGAGGCCGTTGATGAGCGAGTCTCCAGCGCTGTCAAAATGCCGGGCCGCGATCGGCCGAGTGTGGCAAGCCATCCCATTGATCTCGGTCCAGCGTCCGCGTATCCGTATTTCGTTCGATATCGATGACACATTGGCTTGTCAGCTCGACCACAGCGCCGTCGAGCACAGCCGGCTGCCGGCCTGCATTCACCGTTGGCTGGGCGAGCCGTTGCGCATGGGAACACGCTCCCTTACGCGTGAGCTGCGCCGTCAGGGTTGCAGTATCTGGGTCTACACCTCGTCCGGTCGAACGCCTTCCTACATTCAGCGTTGGCTCATGCTGTATGGCATCCGCGTAGACGGTGTGGTCAACAGCGTGCTGCATAATCGTGCCCTGACAGCACACGGGCTAACGAACACTCCCTCGAAATATCCTCCCGCATTCGATATCGACCTGCATGTCGATGACTCCGAGGGCGTGCGCATTGAGGGGCATGACCATGGTTTTCGCGTGGTTGTGGTGGATCCGCAGGATGAGAACTGGGCACAAAAAGTCCTGGATGCTGTCGCACACGTCCAGGCGCAACTCGCCTGGCAGCAACCACAACGGTACAAGCAGCCGGCGCGTTCAGAGGCTTTTTCCTCTTGAGTTCTTTACCTCAAATACTGTTGGGATGAGAGCCCCGGGACCGCAGCCAGGTGTGAGTCTCATGCTCCCAATCAGCAAATACGCCACTTGTTTAGAGTGGCGTTTTTGCTTGTGCGCTTTGCGCCTGGATTTCATTCAGCGGGTATGCACTCAAATTTCAGCTAGTGATGTTATAGGGTAACAATGTAAGCTTTGCGGCGATCTGCCTGAGGCACACATTTATCAACCCTTGGTATCGCGAAATCTCCATGACGAATACGGCGACTCTCTCCACCGGCCAGGCGAACAGCCGGCTTACGTCCATCGATGCGTTAAGAGGCATGGTGATTGTGCTCATGCTGCTTGACCATGTCCGCGAAACCTTTTTCCTGCATCGGCAAGTGTCCGACCCCATGGACATTGCCACGACGGAACCTGCACTGTTCCTCAGCCGGACACTCGCACATCTGTGCGCTCCCGTATTTGTACTGCTCACCGGTCTATCAGCCTGGTTGTACGGCGAGAAATACGCGGGCAAGGCTGATGTGTGCAGCTTTCTGTTCAAGCGCGGGCTGTTTCTGGTGGTGCTTGAGTTCACCTTGGTGAACTTTGCCTGGACGTTTCAGTTTCCACCCTCGGTGATTTACCTGCAGGTGATCTGGGCCATCGGTTTGAGCATGATTGCGCTCTCGGTGATGGTCTGGCTGCCTCGAGCTTTATTGCTGTTGCTGAGCCTGGTAATCATCGCCGGACACAACGCATTGGACGCGCTTCATTTTCCGGTGGATTCGGTCATGCACCTCCCGTGGGCCATTCTTCATGACCGGGGCTGGATCGAGTTGAGTGAAGGCTTGCGTCTGCGGACTTCTTACCCGGTGCTGCCGTGGATAGGTGTCATCGGTCTTGGCTACGCCATCGGGCCCTGGTTCAGCCGGGCAATGGATGCTCGCAAGCGTCAACGGCAACTATTGCTATGCGGCGCCATCGGGCTTTGCGTTTTCATCGCGTTGCGCCTGCTCAATGGTTACGGCGAGAAGCCCTGGTCTGCGGGAGATACGGGCGTGCAGACACTGATGAGCTTTTTCAATATCACCAAGTATCCGCCGTCTTTGCTGTTCGTGACGCTGACCTTGAGCGTGGGTTTGCTGTTGCTGCTGGGGTTCGAGCGCGTGCAGAAAAGCCGCTGGCTGCGTCCGCTGACGGTATTTGGATCGGCCCCGATGTTCTTTTACTTATTACATCTATACGCCCTGAAGGTGCTGTACATCATGGCGGTCGCGTTGTTTGGATTGAACCAGGGGGCATGGTTCGCTTTTGACTCGGTAGCGTCTGTCTGGCTGGCCGCCGCTGTCATGGCCATTGCGCTGTATCGGCCGGTCAACTGGTTCGCTGAACTGAAAGCACGACGTCGGGATATTGCCTGGCTCAAATACCTGTAAGGACGTGCACTTTTATAAGGCCGCGGAGCGTTCGCTGCACTATGGCATGGCAGTGGACGGGGCTTCCTGAGTGCGTCTGCCCGAGCTTAGGCCCGCGCATAGGGGCGTAGTAACGATCTGGCACAAACGCTGCATTACGTTGAACAGGCCCATTGCGAGAACATTCGAATGGGCAGCCCTCACGGTCAACGACGACCGATTGGCCGCACAGGTCGTGGGCAGCAGCGGTGGATCGGGCAGAGACGTCCGGTTTTAACGCCGCAAACGAACAGGCAAAGACGCCTGGAACCGAAAGGTTTCAGGCGTTTTTTTTTGCTTTTTTTCCGTGACGGGCTTTGGCCGGGTGCTATTTATGAACTCCATTGTTGCCACGTTGAACAAGTTGCAGACGCTGATCGTGATCGGTAATGGCATGGTCGGACATCACTGTGTCGAGCAGTTGATTGAGCGCGGCGCCCTTAATCATTACCGGGTGCACGTCTTCAGCGAGGAGCCCGTACGCGCCTATGATCGCGTGCATCTTTCCGAGTATTTCACCGGGCGGGACGCTGAGGCGCTGGCGCTCAGCGAAGCCGCGCTTTACCAGACTCCGGGTGTTACGTTGCATCTGGGCGTGCCGGTCCTAGAGATCGACCGCGCCCGCCATGAGGTGATTACCGCCCAAGGCTCGGTCGCGTACGACAAACTGATCCTGGCAACGGGTTCGTACCCATTTGTGCCATCAATTGAAGGCGCGCAGGACGATTCACGCTTGGTGTACCGCACGCTCGAAGACCTGGACGCTATTCGAGCCGCCGCTGCCAACGCGCGACGTGGTGTGGTCGTGGGAGGAGGGCTTCTCGGGCTTGAGGCAGCCAATGCACTGAAGAGTCTGGGCCTGGAAGCCCATGTCGTCGAATTCGCTCCGCGCTTGATGCCTGTGCAACTGGACGAACACGGCGGCCTGGCGCTCAAGGCGCAAATCGAAAAGCTGGGCGTCGGTGTGCACCTGTCGCGAGCGACACAATCGATCAGCGCCGGCGAGCATTACCGGTACCGGATGAATTTCGCCAATGATGAATTCCTCGAAACCGACCTGATCGTGTTCTCCGCCGGCATTCGTGCGCAAGACGCACTGGCTCGTCAATGCGCGCTGGCGATCGGGCCACGCGGCGGGGTGGTCATCGACGACGCGTGCCTCAGCAGCGATCCAGACATTTACGCCATTGGCGAATGTGCCTCATGGAACGGCAGCCTGTTCGGCCTGGTGGCGCCGGGGTATCAAATGGCGCGCAGTGTGGCGGCCAGGCTTTGCAAGCAGGTCGCCGAGCCGTTTATGGGCGCCGACATGTCGACCAAGCTCAAGCTATTGGGCGTCGACGTGGGCTCCATTGGCGATGCTCACGGTATTACTCCGGGCGCACGTAGTTTTCAATTTATCGACGAGAGCACCTCCAGCTATCGACGCCTGGTGGTAGATGCCACGGGTAAACAGGTGCTCGGCGCTGTATTGGTCGGTGATAACAGCTACTACGACACGCTGCTGCAATACATGCAGAACGCGATTGCACTGCCAAAGGAACCGGCTGGCTTGATTCTGTCATCGTCCGGGGGCGCACCAACGCTTGGACCAGGCGCATTGCCCCAATCGGCCACGGTGTGTTCGTGTCACAACGTCACCAAGGGCTCGATCTGCTCAGCCATCGATAGCGGCTGCACCGATCTGGCTCAACTCAAGTCGCAAACCAAGGCCTGTACCGGCTGCGGAGGCTGTGCCGGGTTGCTCAAGCAAGTCTTCGAGCACGAGTTGACCGCGCGTGGCGTCAATGTCGACAAAAGTCTGTGCGAACACTTTGCCTACACTCGCCAGGAACTCTACGCGCTGGTGCGTGTGGAAGGGGTGATCACCTTCGAAGAACTGCTGGCCAGACACGGTAGCGGTCACACGGGCTGTGATGTGTGCAAGCCGGCGGTGGGCTCGATTCTCGCCTCGTGCTGGAACCAGCCCATCATGGATCCATCGCTGGTGCCACTTCAGGACACCAACGACACCTTCATGGCCAACATGCAGAAAAACGGCACCTATTCAGTCGTGCCGCGAATAGCCGGGGGTGAAATCACAGCCGACAAGCTGATCGCGATTGGGGTGGTCGCGAAAAAATACGAGCTCTACACCAAAATCACCGGTGGCCAGCGAATTGACCTGTTCGGCGCGCAACTGCATCAACTGCCAGACATCTGGGCGGAGTTGATTGAGGCGGGATTCGAAACCGGCCACGCGTACGGTAAATCGACGCGTACAGTCAAGTCATGCGTTGGCAGCACCTGGTGCCGTTACGGCGTTCAGGACAGTGTGAAAATGGCGCTGTTGATTGAGGATCGTTACAAGGGATTGCGCTCGCCACACAAGCTCAAGTTCGCCGTGTCCGGCTGCACCCGCGAATGTGCCGAGGCGCAGAGTAAAGACGTTGGCGTGATCGCTACCGAGAAGGGCTGGAACCTCTACGTATGCGGCAACGGCGGCATGCGCCCGCGCCACGCCGAGCTGTTTGCCACCGACCTCGACGATGCGACCCTGATCCGCTACATCGACCGCTTCCTGATGTTCTACATCCGCACGGCCGACAAACTGCAGCGCACATCGGTCTGGCGTGAAAGCCTGGAGGGCGGCCTGGATTACTTGAAGGAAGTGATCATCAACGACAGCCTCGGGCTTGGTGATGAACTCGAATCGCAGATGCAGCTGGTGGTCAGTCGCTATGAATGCGAATGGGCCAATGCGCTGAAAAGCCCGGATAAGCTCAAGCGCTTCCGCACCTTCGTCAACGATAAGCGTCCGGACCCGGACATCCACTTTGTCGAGGAACGAGGGCAGCGGCGGCCAATCATGGCCAGCGAACTCAACCTTATTCCAGTCCGCGAGGAGATTGTCTGATGAACCCATTAAATACCCTGCGCACCCATGACACTCTGGCGTCTGAACAGGACGCGGTCTGGCAATCGGTGTGCAGCGAGCAGGATCTGGTCATCAACTCCGGGGTCGTGGTGTGGCTCGACGGCGCACAAGTCGCGCTGTTTTACCTGCCAGACGCGCAAGGCAAGATCCTCTACGCTATCGACAACCACGACCCGAAATCCGGGGCCAATGTCATTGGTCGCGGTTTGATCGCCGATATCAAGGGTGAACTGGTGGTGGCGTCGCCTATTTACAAGCAGCACTTCCGTCTTGAGGACGGCACCTGCCTCGAGTATCCGCAACAGTGCCTGCGTGTCTGGCCGGTGCGGTTGAGCAGGGGAGACGTGGAAATCGACTGCCGGGGTCGTGGTTAATAAGGCAAAAAAGGCCCGGCAGAATAAATGCCGGGCTGGATAATTTTTTTTGAAATCAAGGGGTTGCCAGCCTCCGTAAATCAGTCCATAATTCACGCCATCGAAAGCACTGACCGCTTAAAAAGCTCAATGTTTTCAAGGGCTTAGATCTTGTATCTAAATCCAAGTTTGTATGCGTAGGGTGTTGTGCTACATGACATCAAACGTTTGAGGCCGAGTAGCAAAATGGTTATGCAGTGGATTGCAAATCCACCTACGCCGGTTCGATTCCGACCTCGGCCTCCACTTTAAACAAGCTCCGTAGATCGATGATTTACGGAGCTTTTTTATTTGCACCGCCTGGCAAGATTTAGTCTTGAAAATGCCAGATGCGAACTTGCTTCACCGGGGCGGGATGTATATATTTCCACCTCTGCTGCACAAGCGTCTGAGTGGTGTAAGGGTCGTTGACCCGCCTCCAGACAGCTTCACCGCGCTACCGCCCGAATGGCGAAACTGGTAGACGCATGGGACTTAAAATCCCCCGCTCGTAAGGGCGTGCCGGTTCGATTCCGGCTTCGGGCACCATCTTAAATCAAAGGTTTGCGGGCGAAAGCTGTCGCAAACCTTTGTTTGTTTCTGATCCGCATTCGTCACTTCATAAGCCCAGCCATCGCGCTGGGTTTTTTGTATCCGCCGTTCGTCCATCGTCTGGCACTTAGGATCCTCGGCCGTCTCTCAATGCTAAGCACGCGCAATTCTGCGTTTCACAAGGGAGAGCGAGTATGGACATTGATGAAAATGCACCCGGGAATATTTCCCAGAAGGGCGTAATGAGTGGCACCGATAACGAAATGGGCCACGACCCTAGAAGAACTGATCCAGAGGTCCCGTTACCGGCGGACGATGAGTCGCCGGTCGATGAAGACATGGCCGACGTTGCTGCCACTGACTCGGTATCGAGTGAGCATCCAGAAGCGGGTACGGCCAGCCGCGTCGCTAACCCGAAGGCCGACCCACAGATGAACGATCAGGACGAAAATGAACAGGAGGCTCGCGGCATGCCTGCTAGCGATCCTGAATCAGGCGCTTGAATGAGTTCGACTGCTCTAGCGTAGTAAAACGCGAAAGCCCGGCACCAGGCCGGGCTTTCTTTTGCACGTGGCCAAATCCTTTTGGCTGATTGCAGTGTGATTGGGCAGTGTGACGAGCACGTGACGGGTAAACAAAAAAAAGATGACGGATTAGAGATGACTCAAGCAGTCAGCCCGCCATCGCAATTCTCAGCGCTACCGATGCCTCGAGCAATTTGTTGGCCTGATCCGACACGGTCGTTGACAGGACATCATTCCCATCGTCTTTGAGCATCGTGGCTAAATCGAGCAGTTTTCCCACCTCAATCTCTACGACACGAACGGATTCGGTTATCTGGTATTTGAGTGAGTGAGCCATGGGATAAGCCTATTTTCAGATTCTTGGCGGTCATCTATTAAACCTCGCAACCCTGCGACTTCGCCAATTCCGATCCGGTCCAGCGCCCGATATATAGAATCCAAAGCCTCATGGTGCACGCTTGATTTCGCTGTCGAGTAAAGCACTGCTCGGCAGTTTACCCGAATGAACAACAACCTGACGGAGTCTCTGCAGGGATGTCAGCTGCACCTTTGTAATGTTCCGCCAACTACCTGGCCTTTATCTGGTTTTCCAACTACCGCCACCGGTTTCGCAGTCGATCTTTGATTGATTCAAGTGCTCGGCCCCGTAGTAGTACGTGGTGATTTGGGCATTGTTAGGGATGTTGACCGACTGGCTGTTTTTGTCCTTGCTGATGGACTGGGGATTCGCCAGGGATTCTTGCGTCAGTGTGGCCAGGCAGGTGGCTTGATAATGATCACCACATTGTTCGACTTTTTTCTTGGTGCTGGTGAGCATCTCTTTGCTTTCATTGCTGCAGGACCAGTCGATGGCGTCCACCGGCATGCCTTCGTATTCGTAACAGGTGTGGGATTCAACAACCGGGACCGAAGGGCTCTGGGACCGGGTCATCACGTCACACCCTTGGGCCATGACCAGGTTCGGACTCAGGCTGACGATGACGAGAAGCAGGAATCGACTGTTCATCAGGATTTCCTCTGCAGCAAGGGCGGCTGAGCACCGATGACCGGATCCAGCCGCCGACCATCAAGCTAAACGAAAGGTTGACCGGTAAATCCGCGAGGCAATCGCTGTCGTCCGGCCAGCGCGGTGAGGCGCTCGACCCAAGCCGCGCGCCAGTCATTGGCGGTATGCGTGACTTTGGTTTTGCGTGCAGCCCGGCGTGCCGAGTTGCGTTGATCTTTGCGTGCATCTTTGTACGCGTCGGTGTTTCGGCAGCTTCTGCATTTCACCCGGTTCAGTTCGCGCGTTGAAACCAGGTTTTTGCCTTGGTGACCGCAGGCAAGATGCCCGCTGACGCTGAAGTGAGTAACCATTAGACGTCTCCTTGTGACGTGTAAGGTTTTGACCTTCTGTGCTCGACGACGTTCGATGGTCCGAAAAAAGGCAAAAAAATGGCCCGCATGCGGGCGGGCCAAGGGGATTCATCAAAGGAGTGATTCCACCTTAGGGCAAGCAATGTGAAAGCAACGTGAAAGGTATGGGCAAAAAAAATCCCGGCGCGGGGCCAGGCGGTATTTGCAAGAGCACTCAGACAAGGACGCACCCGGTAGCGATAACGCCGCCGTTCATGCGTCCTGAATCAGGCCATGTCCGCGAATCGAGTATCCCGATCAGACTATCTGAAACGTGGCAGCGGCCGGTCGACGGGTTTGAGCGAAGACAGGGTGTTGCGGATCAACGGTGTGTCTTTCTCGATATCGTTCAGGCGATCACGGATTCGCAGGGCAGTCGGGTGTCCGCCTTGGTGATCGACCCAGTCGGCGATTTCCTTGCACGCCGCAGCCAAACGCGCCTGGCGTGAATCAAGCAAGGTGAGCAGGGTGGTGATGGACTCTTTTTCGGACATGTAACACCTCCGTTCAAGAAACCTGGCAATGGCAGCAAAAAGCCCGCGAGGTGCGAGCTTTCTGCCGATGGGGACGCTGTTCCTTCAGCTTTTTCAGTATAGACCCGCCTTTCAGCCTTGTCGGGCCGTCACGCGGGACCTGGCATTAAGCAGCTGGCATGCGCGCCGGGCGTCTTCTTCAAGATCGAAGCCGTCACCGATGAAGCCGCGAGTGCGGGAATCGGCAATTCGATACCAGACAGCGGCGTCGGGGGGTTGATGACTGACTTCCCCGGCTCGGCGGCCATGGATGATGATCTTGTTGCAACGCTTAACGACGAAAATGTCTTCCATGGCGCCACCGCAGCTGATTTCTGTCACATCAACTATAGAAGCCATTTGCAATCGTGCAAAACCAGGACGGTTCAATTCGTCTGATCGCGCTCATCCATCGTCGATAAATGCCATCCCTGCGACGCCCAGTTGAGGGCATGAGTCGGTGCCAATGCGGCGAGAAAATGCTGATCGTGAGAGACCGCCACGATTGCTCCGGGAAATGCCTGCAACGCTGTTTCAAAGGCTGATATGGATTCCAGGTCGAGGTGATTGCTCGGCTCATCGAGCAGCAGCAGTTGCGCGGGTGTTTGCCGCCACAGCGCAATAGCGATCGCAGCCTTCAAGCGTTCGCCGCCGCTGAGTAAACCGCTCGGGCGGGTGACGTGGTTGGCGCCCAGGTGTAGATGTGCCAGGTGGCTACGCAACGTGCCTTCTGTCAGTGGTGTATCCAACAGCGCCAGTTGTTCCAGGATGGAGCGCTGATCATCCAGTATCGCCAGTTGCTGATCCAGAAAAGCGCAGGGAACGTGAGTACTGCACTGTCCACTGACTGGCTCGACTTCCCCCGCGAGCATCCGTAACAAAGTCGACTTGCCGCAACCGTTCGGGCCACTCACAACGATTCGCACGGGCCCCGCGAGAGAAAGGCTTAAAGGCGCTGCGTCTGCTGGCTGCCAAGGCAGCTGCACGTCAACCAGCGTCAGTACTTGCCTGGTCGTCGGGATCAGCGTGCCGGGCAAGTACACCATGACGGGCTCATCGAGCAGTGTTCTGGCGTTGGCATCGGATACCCGAACATCGAGCAGGTTTTTGCGGGCCTTATGTGCCCGGTGAATGGGCCCCATCGCATCCATGGCCGCGCCCTTCATTTTTGCGCGTTCGAATCCCGATACGTTGGCGCTTTCAGCCTTTTTACGGGCGCAGGCAGCGTGTCGCTGAACCGTGTCGTGCTCACGCTGCAAACGAACCCGTTCCCGCTTGCGATCAGTGCGTGCCCGATCAAGCGTCGCACGGCTCGCCGCTTGGTCGATCGCTCGTTGGGCCCGGAACACCTCATGGTTGCCGCCAAAAACGTTTGATCCAAGCGGCGTGAGTTCGACGATTCGATCAACCTGATTGAGCAGCTGTCGATCGTGGCTGACAACAATCAACCCGCCGCGCCATTGTGCAAGTTTGCGCTTCAGCCACTGACGTCCTTCCGTGTCCAGATGATTAGTGGGCTCATCCAGCACCAGCAATTGCGCCTGCGCGAGAAACGCGCCGATCAACGCGATCCGCGCTTGTTGTCCGCCGCTCAGGAGGTGAGTCGGGGTGTCGTGCCGAACGTCGAAAAGCCCTGCTTCGTCCAGCTGCGAGCGCAGCCGGTCCGCCACATCCCAGCGTTCAGCCAGGGTCTCGAGATCTTCATTCGAGGCAATTCCCAGACGCACACGCGACAACGCCATCAGCGCGTCTGCGGTACCCGTCGCCTGGGCGACCGTTTGCTCGACGTGTAGCGAAAATGTTTGCGGCACATACCCCACCTCAGCCTGGACATCCAGTGTTCCTGAGGTGGGTTTGAGTCGTCCGGCAATCAAGCGGGCAAGCACGCTTTTGCCAATGCCATTTCGGCCGACGATGGCTGTATGAACGCGGTCGAAGCTCAGGGTCAAGGCGTCGAAAACAGTTTCGCCATTGGCGAACTTGAAACCCAGATGGTTCAGTGAGACGAGTGCAGGCAGACGCGTGACGTGAGTCATAGGCACCTCCGGAAAATGTCGAAAAGACCAACAAGCGCCGTTGGCAACTTGTCGTGGAAACATTTTTTGGAAGGCTTAGTTGTTCACGTCGAAGGTCATCCTGAAGGGAAGGAGAAGGCGGCTAGCCTAGACGAGGATTCAGCATCGTTCAAGATTCCTGTAGGAGCAGCCTTCGACAGCTCCTACAGGGATCACCGAAGTTCAGCGTTCTGCGCAGCTTCGACCATTTGCTCCAGAAACATCGCCAGCCCGACTTCCTCAGCCCGCAGTCCTTTGCGCGTCCTGGGTTTCGGCAGTTCGGCCAGCGCACCCAGCAGAAATCCGTCCAGCACCGCCGGATGGATGTAGCACTTGCGGCAGACCGCAGGGGTGTTGCCCAGCTGTTTGGCGACGTTCTTCACCATCTCCACCACATGCCGCTTGGCATCCGATTCCGGCTCCCAGTGCAATTCGCGCAACACCGACAACGCCAGCGCGCTGCCGGCCCAGGTGCGGTAATCCTTGGCGGTGAAATCTGCGCCAGTGAGGGATTGCAGATAGGCGTTGATGTCGGAGGAGCTGACGGTATGGCGTTCGCCGTTTTCGTCCAGGTACTGGAACAGATTTTGCCCGGGAATCTCCAGGCAACGCTTGATGATCCGAGCCAGGCGCCGGTCTTTCACCGTGATCTGGTGTTCAACGCCGCTTTTGCCGCGGAATTGAAACAGGATGGCACTGCCATTGACCTCAACGTGACGGCTGCGCAGGGTGGTGAGGCCATACGAACGGTTGTCACGAGCGTATTGGGTATTGCCGACCCTGATCAGAGTGGCGTCAAGCAAGGTAATCACAGTGGCCATGACTTTCTCGCGACTGAAGCCTGGAGCCTCCAGCAACGCCTCAAGCTGTTTGCGCAGTTTTGGCAGGGCCCGTCCGAAATCCCTCAGGCGTGAGTATTTATCTGCGTCGCGTACTTCGCGCCAGCGCGCGTGGTAACGGTATTGCTTACGCCCGCGTGCATCGCGCCCGGTGGCTTGCAGATGGCCACGCGGGTCGGCGCAAATCCACACATCAATGTAGGCCGGTGGGACGGCGAGGGCATTGATGCGTTTGATTTCATCCGGGTCAGTGATGCGCTGACCTGAAGGATCGAAATAACAGAACTTGCCGCGCAATTTCTTGCGCGTGATTCCAGGCTGCGTGTCATCGACATAATGCAGGTCCGGTGGCAGCACATCAGGCAACGCGGTATCGGGCATGGCGGTTTTCCTTGGCGCAAATCAGGGGCCGTTACAGCCATTGACCGCGCACTTTTGCAGTCGTGCCAGCGGATTTACGCCAGCACGGCCACCGCCTTGATCTGCGCCCAGAGTTGCTGGCCCGGGTGTATGGCCAGTTGGTCTCGGGAAAAACGCGTAATGCGTGCCAGCAAGGGTGTGCCCGCGGCGTCCAGGCGCACCAGCACGTGAGCGGCGTTGTCCGCACCCATTTCACTGATCACCGTGACGGGCAGGCGATTGAGGATGCTGCTTTGTCCGACACTCTGCAGGCTCAGGCTGACATCCCGTGCGTGAACTTTGCAGCGCAACGCCTGACCTTGGGTCATGGGCGCGTGGGCCACGCGAATGCTCATGTCGGTGTTCGGCAGTTGCAACGTCAGCAGTTGGTAGTCAGCGTCATAGGCGCTGACATGGCCTTCGATCACCACGCCGGCATCACCGCCCATCGCCAGCGGCAGGTCCAGGCGCGCGAGGGTTTCACCAATCGGGCCGCTGGCCAGCGCTTTACCGTCGTTGAGTAAAACGATGTGGTCGGCCAACCGCGCCACTTCATCCTGAGAATGGCTGACGTACAAAACCGGGATGTCCAGCTCATCGTGCAACCGTTGCAAGTAAGGCAGGATTTCGTTTTTTCGCTGACTGTCGAGCGCTGCCAGCGGCTCGTCCATCAGCAACAATTTCGGGCTGGTGAGCAGGGCACGAGCGATGCCGATGCGCTGACGTTCGCCGCCTGACAGATGCTGGGGATGCCGGTCCAGCAGATGGCCGATCCCGAGCAGTTCGGTGGCGTGGGCCATGTCGACCCGGCGTTGTGCTTTCGGGATTCGCTTGAGACCAAACTCCAGATTGGCCAGCACTGACAGATGAGGAAACAGGCTGGCTTCCTGGAAAACATAGCCCAGCGCGCGTTTATGCGGCGGGACGAAAAGGTGCTTTTCGCTGTCCTGCCAGACTTCATCGTTGACCTGGATAAACCCCAGATCGGCTTTTTCCAGGCCGGCGATGCAGCGCAAGCAGGTGGTCTTGCCGGAGCCGGAGTGCCCATACAGCGCGGTGACGCCACGACCCGGCAACTGCAGGTCCACGTCCAGAGCGAACCCGGAATAACTGAGTTTAAGGCGCGTATGAATCATCGGTCAGCTCCAGCCCGTTTTGATTTTGCGGCTGGAATAGAGCGCCAGCAACACGGCAAAAGAGAAGACCAACATGGCACCGGCCAACCAATGGGCCTGGGCGTATTCCATGGCCTCGACGTGATCGTAAATCTGCACTGAGACCACTCGGGTCTTGTCCGGAATGTTGCCACCGATCATCAGCACCACGCCGAATTCACCCACGGTGTGAGCGAAACCGAGTATCGCCGCCGTTATGAAACCGGGGCGCGCCAGTGGCAGGATCACGCTGAAAAACGTGTCCCAGGGATTGGCGCGCAACGTCGCGGCGACCTCCAGTGGGCGGGTGCCGATGGCAGAAAAAGCGTTTTGCAGCGGCTGAACCACGAAGGGCATCGAGTAGAGCACTGAGCCGATGACCAACCCTGCAAAACTGAAGGTGAGGGTGCCGAGCCCGAGTGACTGGGTGAACTGGCCGATAAACCCGTGCGGGCCGAGTGCCAGTAACAAGTAAAAGCCAATCACCGTGGGCGGCAGGACCAAAGGCAGGGCGACGATCGCCCCGACCGGTCCGCGCAACCAGGACGAGGTGCGCGACAGCCATAACGCGATCGGAGTGCCGATCACCAGCAGGATAACCGTCGTCAGCGACGCGAGTTTCAGGGTCAGCCAGATCGCGGCGAAGTCGGCACTCGATAGCGTCATTTAGAGTTGGTAACCGTAGGACTTGATGAGAGCGGCGGCTTTTGGACCTTTGAGGTATTCAACCAGCGCCTTGGCGGCCGGGTTGTCCTTGCCTTTGTTGAGGATCACCGCGTCCTGCTTGATCGGGTCGTGCATGTCGGCCGGAACAATCCAGGCCGAACCACCCGTGACTTTGCCGTCCTTGTAGATCTGTGAAAGGGCGACGAAGCCCAGTTCGGCGTTGCCGGTGGAGACGAACTGATAGGCCTGAGTGATGTTCTGGCCTTCAACGATCTTGCCTTTGACCTGGTCGGTCAGGCCCAGTCTGGCCAACACCTGGGTGGCGGCCAGTCCGTAAGGCGCCGTTTTCGGGTTGGCGATGGAGAGGTGCTGATACTGGTTGTCGCTCAACACTTTGCCTTTGCTGTCGACGTAACCTTCCTTGGCCGACCACAGCGCCAGCGTGCCGATGGCGTAAGTGAAGCGCGAGCCCTTGACCGTATCGCCTTCGGCTTCCAGTTTTTGCGGGGTGGTGTCGTCTGCCGAGAGGAACACCTCGAACGGCGCGCCATTCTTGATCTGGGTGTAGAACTGACCCGTCGCACCATAAGCAGCCACCAGTTTGTGCCCGGTGTCCTTTTCGAAATCAGCGGCAATGGCCTGAATCGGCGCGGTGAAGTTGGCCGCGACGGCCACCTGAACTTCGTCAGCCTGGGCAGAGCCGAAGGCGAATACCGCGATCAGGCTGGCAAAGGCTGTGGGGGCAAAACGTGAGGCGCATAGGGTCATGAAACGGCTCCGTAGTCGGCAGGACAGCGAGTTGGGTAAACGCTATGTAGCGAAATATATAGCGAAATGCCTGCAAACGGAACGGGATTGTATACATCTGATTGGCTATAAACCGTATAGCAGCTGGCGAAGCCTGCGTTCGCCTCTGTTGTGGAGAGGGGATTTATCGAAACGTCGCACCGCCCCGTTCGGCTGCGCAGCAGTCGTAAAAATTTGGGGCCACTGCGTGACCCAACGGGGATAAATCCCCTCGCCACAGAGCCGCCGAACGCAGGCTTCGCCAGCCGCTACACGGGTCGAGGTGTTTACCTAACCTAACGAATCAACTTCGCCAGGCCTTCTTCCGCCAGCCGTCGGGTCAGCTCTTCGGTGGTCAACTCCACTCCGAGGGTGAAAGCCTGACCCGCCCACAGGTTACTGAAATCCGCTTCTCCTTTGGCCCGCAACGGCATCAAAGCGCCACCCGCAAGTGGGAAGGCCGGCGCTGTGTTGCTGATCGGCCCGAGTTCGCGCATCACCCGATTGAGAATTCCCCGCGCCGGGCGCCCCGTGAAAATATTGGTGACGGCGGTTTCACTTTCTTTGGCCGTTCGCAGCGCCTTGTGGTGTGACGCGCTGACCTTGGCTTCCGGCGTAAACAAGTATGCGGTGCCGACCTGCACCGCCGACGCGCCCAGCAGAAACGCCGCCGCGACACCGCGAGCGTCGCTGATGCCGCCTGCTGCAATCACCGGCACAGTCACCGCGTCGACAATCTGCGGCACGAGCGCGAAGGTGCCCACCTGGCTGTTGAGATCATCGCTCAGGAACATCCCGCGATGGCCGCCGGCTTCATAGCCCATGGCGATGATCGCATCACAGCCCTGACGCTCAAGCCATATGGCTTCTTCGACGGTGGTGGCCGAAGACAGCACTTTTGCGCCGGTTGCCTTGACCCGATCCAGCAACGATTTTTCGGGTAGGCCGAAATGAAAACTCACCACAGGAGGACGGAGCGCTTCGATCACTTCACAGGTGGCGTTATCGAAGGGCGCGCGATTGGACACCGGCGTCGGTGCGTCGAAGTCGACACCCAACTCGCGATAGTACGGTTCCAGCAGGTTCTTCCAGTCACGGGTACGCTGGTCATCTGGTGCGGGAGGTTGATGGCAGAAGAAGTTGACGCTGAACGGCCGCTGGGTCTGCTGGCGAATGGTCGTCAGTTCCTCACGCAACTGATCGGTACTCAGCATGGCGGCGGGCATCGAGCCCAGGCCACCGGCATTGCTGGCAGCGATGACCATGGCCGAGCCGGTCGCACCGGCCATGGGGGCCTGAATGATGGGCAGTTCGATCCCTAACAGGTCGAGAATGCGCGTGTCTGGCCATTGACTCATTGGGTGTGCTCTCCGGCGAAATAACAGGACAGGGCAGTGGCGCTGAATGTGTATCTTAATGCCTGACGCAAGGCCAGCCCAACCCATCGCCCGCCCCATCAAACCCGGATTGGCTTAAAGTCGGGTAGGGCAACACAGTGCCAAGTGCTATTTGAACGGCACCCACTCTGCAAGTTTTCTCAGGAGGCATCAATGTTCAACGGCATTCTGATCAACAAAGATGACAGCGGTTACCAGGCCACACTGCAAGCGATCAATGACGATCAATTGCCCGAAGGCAATGTGACGGTGCGCGTGGCTTACAGCACGCTGAACTTCAAGGATGGCCTGGCGATTACCGGTAGCAGCCCGGTGGTGCGAAAATTCCCGATGGTGCCGGGAATCGATCTGGCCGGTACTGTCGAAAGCAGCGAGCATCCGGACTACAAAGTCGGGGATAACGTCTTACTCAATGGCTGGGGTGTGGGTGAAGGGCACTGGGGTGGATTGGCACAAAAAGCGCGCCTGAACGGCGACTGGCTGATTCCGTTGCCCGAGGCGTTCACAGCGGCCCAGGCGATGGCCATTGGCACGGCGGGCTACACGGCGATGTTGAGTATCCTGGCGCTGGAACACAACGGTGTGACGCCGGAACAGGGCGAAGTACTGGTCACGGGTGCCAACGGAGGCGTAGGCAGTTTCGCCATCGCATTGCTGAGCAAGCTGGGCTATCGGGTGGTCGCGTCCACGGGCCGGACTTCCGAGCATGAGTACCTCAAGCAATTGGGTGCCAGTGACATCATTGATCGTGGCACATTGTCCGAGCCGGGCAAGCCGTTGGCCAAGGAACGCTGGGCGGCGGTCATCGATTCAGTCGGCAGCCATACCCTGGCCAACGCCTGCGCCGCCACAAAATCCAACGGAACCGTTGCAGCGTGCGGGCTGGCACAAGGGATGGATTTCCCGGCATCTGTTGCCCCTTTCATTTTGCGCGGCGTCACCCTGGCCGGTATCAATAGCGTGACCCAGCCAAAAGCCAGGCGTGTGCTGGCCTGGGATCGCCTGGCGCGGGATCTGGACGTCGCATTGTTGCCGCTGATCAGCCACGAGATCGGATTGAACGAGGTCATCGAGGCCGCTCCACGGTTGCTGGCGGGTCAGTTGCGGGGGAGAGTGGTGGTGGACGTTAATCGCTAAATTTAAAAGATCGCAGCCTCGTTTCACTCGACAGCTCCTACAGGTGTACGCATAACCCTTGTAGAAACTGTCGAGTGAAACGAGGCTGCGATCTTTTGATCTTGAAAACCTAACGCCCCTCACGCTCCAACAATTGCCGCTTGCGCTCAACCCCCCAGCGATACCCTGAAAGATCGCCATCGCTGCGCACAACCCGGTGGCAAGGAATCGCCACCGCCAGGCTGTTAGCCCCACAGGCTTGAGCCACGGCGCGGTAGGATTTCGGCGCACCGATACGCTGCGCGATTTCGGCATAGCTGGCCGTACTGCCTACAGGAATCTCGCGCAATGCCAGCCAGACCCGCTCCTGAAACGCGGTACCGCGCAGATCCAGCGGCAAGTCCAGGCCAAGCGCCGGGGCCTCGATAAAGCCAACCACCTTGGCGATCAGTTGCTCGAACGCGTGATCAGCGCCAATCAGATTGGCTCTACGGAATTTGTCCTGCAGATCGCAGACCAGTTGATGCGGATCATCGCCCAGCAGGATCGCGCAAACGCCGCGTTCACTTTGCGCCACCAGGATCGCCCCCAGCGAACACTGGCCGACGGCAAACCTGATGTCGTTGTTTTGGCCGGCGGCTCGGTAATCAGCGGGTTTCATGCCCAGCACATGGTCCGCCGCTGCGTAAAACCGGCTATTGGAATTGAAGCCGGCGTCGTACAACGCATCAGTGACCGAGCCGCCATTGCCCAGATGCTCGCGCACTTTGCGAGATCGATGTGCGCGGGCGTACTCCCTGGGCGTCAGCCCGGTCACGGCCTTGAACACCCGGTGGAAGTGAAAGCTGCTGAGCCCTGCCGCTAACGCCAGGTCACTGAGCGCCGGTAGCTCCTCGGCCTCTTCGATCTGCCGGCAGGCACCGGCGACCGTGGCCGCATGCTGCGCCGCGATCTCGCTCTGATCTTTTGCTGCGCGTTTGCTGGGGCGATATCCCGCGGCCTGGGCCAGTTCGGCGGTGTCGAAGAATTCGACATTTTGCGGGTTGGGCAACCGCGCCAGACTGCTGGGCCGGCAATAGACGCCGGTGGTTTTGACCGCGTACACGAATTGCCCGTCCGCACGCGGGTCGCGTGCAACCACGGCGGCCCAGCGCGGGTCGTTCTCGATGGTGATCCTGGTCGAATGAGTGGTCATTGCGTCATTTCCGTTGCGACGTTTCATTCAGACTAAGTCCCGCACCCGTTCACCACACTCCGGTGCTTGCGGTTGAATTCGGATGTTCATCGGGCGGTACGAAACGTGAAGTTGATCCGTTGTTCGCCCAGTCGCGGGTGCTGCCCTTCCTTGATAGGCAAAACGCCGTGATATCGCAAACGGTCGACACCGCCCCAAACCACAATATCGCCATGCAACAGCGGCACTCGTTGGCATTTATCGCTGCGTTCAAATCCGCCGAACAGGAACATCGCCGGCAACCCCAGGGACACTGAGACAATGGGCGCGTCGTAGGACGTTTCGTTCTTGTCCTGGTGCAATGACATTTTTGCACCGGGAACGTAGCGATTGATCAAGCAGGAATCAGGCAGGAACGCTTCGAATCCCGCCTCTCGCGCTGCTGCCTGGGCAAGATGAAAAAACACCTCGGGCATGTCCGGCCAAGGCTCGCCACTTAGCGGGTCTTGTCGGGTATAGCGATAGCCACTGCGGTCGGTCGTCCAGCCCCAGGTGCCGCAACTGCTCATGGCTGCCGACATGGTGAACCCGCCCGGCGTGACCATCTGCCGAAATGGTGCAGCCTTCAGCACCGCCTCGAGTTCAGGCAGTAATCGATCCAGCCAGGGCAGGGCGAAGCCCCTGAGCACGTAGGACTGTTTCCCCATCTGCTCGCGCCTGGGATGTTGCTCGGGTTCGAGGTTGGCGAACATGTCTAAAGTAGTCGGGTTCATGGCTCATAACGCGTCGTGAAAGATGATGCCCAAGGTGTGCCGCTTTCCAGTGTGCAGACGACTCACGCCATGGCGCAGGGTAACGCGGTAGTCACCGCGGATGCCTTTGACCGGACGTTGATTGACCGCAAAGATGACCCCGTCGCCTTTTTTCAGACCGATGACTTGCGGGCGCGACTGCATTCGTGGGCGCTGTTCGGTCAGCACGAACTCGCCTCCTGTGAAGTCTTCATCCGGTTCTGACAGAAGAATCGCCACTTGCAGCGGGAAAACGTGTTCACCGTACAAATCCTGGTGCAGGCAGTTGTAGTCTTGAGGACCGTACTGCAGCAATAAGGGGGTCGGACGTTCCTGACCAGCGGCATGGCAGCGCTGAATAAACGCTTCATGTTGATCGGGGAATCGGGTGGGCAAGTTCATGCATTCGTACCAGCGATTGGCGATCGCCACCAGACGAGGGTAGAGCGCGCGACGCAAGCGGCTGACGAGTTCAGGCAGTGGATACTTGAAGTACTTGTACTCGCCACGGCCAAAGCCATGGCGAGCCATCATCACTTGAGAGCGGAATGGCTCGAATTGCGAATACATCGCGCTGATATCCGCGCAATCCTCATCGCTCAACAACGACTTGATCACGGCGCAGCCATCCTGGTCGAGTTGCTGTTGCAGACCGTCCCAGTCGAATCCATCGAGCGAACGCTCATCAAACATGTCCTGACTCCTTAACGCAGGGTTAAAGGTGACAGTCTGGGACGGGCCTGCGGCGGAATCACTCCGGCGCTTGCGGTCGAACTCTGGCAGGCGCCGGTCGCATTGCTCCTACAGCGCTTTGCTCACGCTAATTTCGCTTATCACGTCGTCGCCTTGGCCGTGAATCACATCCAGCGCAGCCTTGGCTTCTTCTGTCGTGCCGTTTTCGAGCTGTGCAAACTCGAACCGACGTTCGCCGTTGAGTTTGTATTTGATGACGTATTTGGTCGTTTGGGCCACGGTCATTCCTGCTGTCTTCGTGTAAGAGCGTTACTCAACTCAGTTTCGAGTTGGAGCGGCGGATGATCTTGATCGAGTGTGTCAGGGTCGGTTTGCGGGTCACGCTGATGGCCCGGTTGCTGACCGTGTCGATCGTGATGTTCCAGAAACCGGTACTCGGTGCAGTAATTCGCGCCGGGAAAGTGTCAAACGCTCCGCCGTGATACGTATGACGGCCGCCATTTTTGAAGCTGCGAAAGTTGGCGTCGTTCATCAAGCGGATGTTGCAGGTTTGGGAGCATTGAATGACGACGATGTCGTCTTCGTTGAGGTGCTCGCGCTGGTGGATAAATTTCATGAGGCGCCTCCAGAAGGGCTTTTTCTACAAAATCAAAACGATAGCTTGGGCGATGGGCGCAGTTTATCAGCCCGAACAGGTTATTATCCGGCCGCCGTGGTCCACTTTGACAATTAAACCGGTTATTTGGAGATCCATGAGCGATAAACGCAGTGAGCCTCGGAGAAAAACGGCATTTGTGCTGTCGGAGGCTCTTTATCGGAGGTTTTGTATGAAGTGGGGTGTGTTGGTTTTGCCATTGGCGTTGTCGATCGGTGGTTGCGCAAGTGTTTCGGAGATCAATGAAACGTTGCCGACCATGAGCGTGATCTCAGGCAAGAAGCCCCAGGAGTATGCGCAGTGCCTGACCGAGAAGCTGGCCAGTAGCCGGGGCGCTCTGCAAATCGAACCGCACAAGGACGGTGTCCGAGTGATCGTTCCGCAAAAGCTGACCTCTGGGCCGGCCGCGGTGTTTGATATCGAAGATCGCTCAACGGGCAGCAGCATCAAGCTGCACGAGCGCATTTCCAATGTGCCGTTGCGCCCATGGGATGTTCGAAATGCCGCCACGGCCTGCATATCGGGCTGATAAACTACAGTCCGCACGCATAGATGCCGTCAAAGCAACGCTTTGGCGGCATTGTCATTTCTGGAGTCGAGTAATGAAAAGAGAGCAGGTACGGGAACGTCATGCAGAGGGCCTGATTTCTGCCACGCATGTGATTCAGAACCCGGCCAATTCAGGGGAGTGGATCGTTTTTTTCAAGAAAAGCGAGGGGCGTAGCTACTTTCTGGTCGATGAAAACGACGAAGTCGAATCCTTCAGTCGTCTCGACGATTTGATCGAGACCGTTCGAGGTCTCGGAATCAAATTCGCCGAAATCCACATGTAGGGCAGGGGCCCTACTTGCACACCACCACGACACTGCGGTTTTTGAAGTTGCCGACATCGACGCCCAAGGTCTTGTCGCTTTCCTTGAGTGAAGGTGTGCCGTCAGTGCCTACGATTCGATAGCCGGTACCGGCGCACGATGCATCGGCTTTCTCGTAACACGTTGCCCAGGAATTGGCTTCCCCGGAGCAATCGATCGCAAGCCCTTGTTCCCCGTTGTTCAGGTAGGTTGTTTCGGATGTTGCGCAGCCGCCAAGGGCCAATAGTGCGATCAGGGGTAAGAATTTATTCATGTCGTTGTCGTCGTCAGGATAATGGGGCTAAGCCTGTGACAGCGCTGGCATCAAAAGGTTATAGCGAAAGGCCACTTCGTTGCGGGTCATCACAAAAAAGCCCTGCACAGTGCAGGGCTTCTGTCACGAATAAGTTCAAATCAGATCTTGTCTTTACCGCGTCGCTTGGTGGGCGGGTGTTCGAGTTGCAACACTGATGCCACTTCAATCGCGCTGGCTTCAGTCGGGAACGGCCCGGCAATACTCTCGCCATTAGCGCCAGCCACCCACCATTGTCCGTCCTTCGCCTGATTGATCAGGAACCCGTTGACGCTTTTTGCTTCCGACATCTATCTGCCTCGTTGGCTTGGTTCAATGCGCAATGATAGCGCCAAATGCCCTAAGGTGGTGCCGATCAGCGTATGGTGATCCGACGCCTGCCCGATTGCCGGTACAGGCAGGACGGACGATCTCTGCTATCTATAGGAGCCGGCGCAATCTACAAAACCGGTTTGCGGAACTATCCGACAGAATATTTCTCTATGATGGCATCGGTTAGCCAGCGCGGGGCATTGTAAGGTGCCCGCCGCCTGATTAGACTGCGCCGAAACTCGTACACACAGCCCTTACAAGGACTTTTATGATCAAGAAATGCTTGTTCCCAGCAGCCGGTTACGGTACTCGCTTCCTGCCAGCGACTAAAGCCATGCCCAAAGAAATGCTGCCGGTGGTAAACAAGCCACTGATCCAGTACGGCGTTGAAGAAGCCCTGGACGCTGGGTTGACCGAAATTTCCATCGTGACCGGTCGCGGCAAACGCGCACTGGAAGACCACTTCGATATCAGCTACGAGTTGGAAAACCAGATCAAAGGCACCGACAAGGAAAAATACCTGGTCGGTATCCGCAAACTGCTCGACAACTGCTCGTTCTCCTACACCCGCCAGACCGAAATGAAAGGCCTGGGCCACGCAATCCTGACCGGTCGTCCGCTGATCGGCGACGAACCGTTCGCCGTGGTGCTTGCGGATGACTTGTGCGTCAACCTTGAAGGTGACGGCGTACTGACCCAGATGGTCAAGCTGTACAAGCAGTTCCGCTGCTCGATCGTCGCCATCCAGGAAGTCGATCCGCAAGAGACTCACAAGTACGGTGTGATTGCCGGCGAGATGATCCGCGATGACATCTACCGCGTTCACAGCATGGTTGAAAAACCAAAGCCTGAAGACGCGCCGTCGAACCTGGCCATTATCGGTCGCTACATCCTGACACCGGACATCTTCGACCTGATCGAACAGACCGAGCCAGGCAAGGGCGGTGAAATCCAGATCACCGACGCGCTGATGAAACAGGCGCAGAATGGCTGTGTGATGGCCTACAAGTTCAAAGGCAAGCGTTTCGACTGTGGTGGTGCTGAAGGCTACATCGACGCGACCAACTTCTGCTTCGAGAACTTCTACAAGACTGGCAAGGCCTACTAATAGCGCCTGACCTGCTTGTATTGAAAAAGCCACCTTCGGGTGGCTTTTTCATGTTCAGCCAATACCGAATGCTTTACCTGTAGCAGCTGCCGAAGGCTGCGTCCGACTGCGAAGCGGTCGCTTTTGCGGGATGCTTTGATGTCGGCTTGAAAATCAGGGCCGCTTCGCGCCCCAACGCAGGCTGCGCCAGCTGCTACAGGGGGTCTCCGGCTTTTGTCGGTCAGGTCCGTTCCAAAATCGTGTATTGCGCTTGCCCGCCCGGCGTCTGCGGGTATGCTGTTGGCCTGCCGAGGAGATTGAAGATGGCCTACGATTTTGACCTTTATGTGATTGGTGCCGGTTCCGGCGGTGTGCGTGCTGCGCGTTTTGCGGCGGGATTTGGCGCGAAAGTGGCAGTGGCTGAAAGCCGCTATCTGGGTGGCACCTGTGTAAACGTCGGCTGTGTGCCGAAGAAATTGCTGGTCTACGGTGCGCATTTTGCCGATGACTTCGAGCAATCGTCCGGATTTGGCTGGACACCGGGCGAGGCTGATTTCGATTGGGCGACGCTGATCGCCAACAAGGATCGCGAGATCAACCGCCTGAACGGGATTTACCGCAACCTGCTGGTAAACAGTGGCGTGACCTTGCATGAAGGCCACGCCAAGATCGTCGATCCCCATACCGTCGAGATCAATGGCGCGCGCCATACCGCAAAAAACATCCTGATTGCCACCGGTGGCTGGCCGCAGATCCCGGAAATCCCAGGGCATGAACATGCGATCAGCTCCAATCAGGCGTTCTTCCTGAAAGAGTTGCCCAAGCGTGTACTGGTCGTCGGTGGCGGGTACATCGCGGTTGAATTTGCCGGGATTTTCCAGGGGCTGGGCGCCGAGACGACATTGCTGTATCGCGGCGATCTGTTCTTGCGCGGTTTCGACGGTTCGGTGCGCAAGCATTTGCAGGAAGAGCTGACCAAGCGCGGCATGAATCTGCAATTCAATGCCGACATCGAGCGTATCGACAAGCAGTCCGACGGCAGCCTGAAAGCGACCCTCAAGGACGGTCGCGAGCTGCACGCCGACTGTATTTTCTACGCTACGGGTCGACGTCCGATGCTGGACAACCTGGGGCTGGAAAACACCGGCGTCAAACTGGACAAGAAAGGCTTTGTCGAAGTCGACGAACAGTATCAGACGGCAGAGCCTTCGATACTGGCGCTGGGCGATGTAATTGGTCGAGTGCAGCTGACCCCCGTCGCACTCGCCGAAGGCATGGCCGTTGCGCGTCGCCTGTTCAAGCCTGAGCACTATCGTCCGGTGGATTACAAAATGATCCCGACGGCAGTGTTCAGCTTGCCGAACATCGGCACTGTCGGTTTGACCGAGGAAGAGGCGCGGGATGCCGGACACGACGTGGTGATCTACGAAAGCCGTTTCCGTCCGATGAAACTGACCCTGACCGAATGCCAGGAGCGCACCCTGATGAAACTGGTGGTGGATGCCAAGACCGACAAGGTGCTGGGATGTCACATGGTCGGTCCGGACGCGGGTGAAATCGTCCAGGGCCTGGCAATCGCCCTGAAGGCGGGCGCCACCAAGCGTGACTTCGACGACACCATCGGGGTGCACCCGACTGCCGCCGAAGAGTTCGTCACCATGCGAACGCCTGTCGCGGGTTAATCGGCCTCCGCTGTGGCTGGCGCTGTCGCAACGACAGCCGCCAGTCGCACGCGCTCATCGAGACTCGCCTGAGTCTTGAGCAATTCAATCTCCAGCATCTTGTTCGCCTGCGACTGCTCCTCGACGCTCTGTTTAAGTGACTGGCTTTCCAGCAGTGCTGCACGCAAGCGTTCCTGGAGGAGGGTGCGTTCGGTGTCGATCCGGTTGACCTGTTCGAGCAACTGATCCTGCCGGCTGTGCGTTTGCTTGAGCTGGTCCTGCAGCAGGCTCAATTCGCGCAACGTTCCGCGGTTTTCCGTCAGCAGGCGCTCATTGTCGCGGTGCAGTTGCGTGATTTCGTCCTGACGTACCAGTGCGCTTTGCTGCGCCTGACGCAACTCCATCTGCACCTGTTGCACCTGTCCTTCGTGGCGTCGCTGCTCCTGCTCGCGTTGCTCTTTGACCGCGTTGCGGTAGTGCTCCAGAGCATCCCGGGCGTGCAGGTGTTTCTCTTCAAGGGAGCGGATCTGCTCATCCTTGTCTTGCAACCTTAATTCGAAATCGGCCAGTGCCTGGTTCAGTCCGGCATTGCGGGTCTGTTCGGTTTGCAGCAGGGCGACAGTGTTCTGCAGCGTGTCCGATTCCTGTGTCAGCGCCAGCGTCTGAATCTCGTACTGATGATGCAATTCGGTGTTGGCTTCCTGTGCCTGTGCCAACTGCGCATCCAGTGCGGTCTTTTGCTGATCGAACTGGGCGCGAGCCTGGTCGATGGGCTCCTGGGCCTGTTCTTTGAGGCGCTGCGCAAGGCGAGAAACCAGCGCAGTCAGCTCATCATCGATGGGTTCGGATGGGCTTTCTGTGGGTTCTACGCCGTCATCCAGCTCTTTCAGATACCGATGAATCGTGGTTTTAGAACCGGTATTGCCCATCTCGATACGTACCGCGTCGATGCTGGGATGCTCGCCCCGGGCAAGGATTGCCAGGCGTGCCGTTTGAACCACTGCTTTATTGATGCCGCCGCGAGCCATGCACTCTCCTACGATTTCGTACTGTGGTACGTACCACTAAAAACGGCAGTGTACCACGTTGGTTGTAAAGTTAAATAAGGTCACTTTATGATGCGGGATATACTGGTATTATCCCGTGTCAGCGCATTTTTGACGCGTTTTCACCGCTATGTCCGTACACCCCAACCCCGTAGGAGCAAGCGATGCTCCCACAGGCTCTGCGCAAGGCCATTTCCATGAGTGATCTCGATCGATACCTGCAAGCCGCCACTCGGGACAACACCCGTCGCAGCTATCGCGCGGCCATCGAACACTTTGAGGTCAGTTGGGGCGGCTTCCTGCCTGCGACTGCAGACAGCGTCGCGCGTTATCTGGTGGCGCATGCCGGTGTGTTGTCGATCAATACGTTGAAGCTGCGTTTATCGGCGCTTGCGCAATGGCACAACAGCCAGGGCTTCGCCGATCCCACCAAGGCGCCTGTCGTGCGCAAAGTGTTCAAGGGCATACGCGCGCTTCATCCGGCTCAGGAGAAACAGGCCGAGCCTTTGCAGTTGCAGCATCTTGAGCAAGTAATTGCCTGGCTGGAGCAGGAAGCGCAGACCGCTAAATCTGAGCACGATCAATCGGCACTGCTTAGGGCCCGACGCGATACGGCGCTGATCCTGATGGGCTTCTGGCGTGGCTTTCGCAGCGATGAGCTGTGCCGAATCCAGATCGAGCACGTTCAAGCGAGCGCCGGCACCGGCATCAGCCTTTACCTGCCTCGCACCAAGGGTGACCGCGAAAACCTTGGCAAGACGTACCAAACGCCAGCGCTGCAGCGTTTGTGTCCCGTGCAGGCCTATATCGAGTGGATCACCGAAGCCGCGCTGGTGCGGGGGGCGGTGTTTCGAGGGATTGACCGTTGGGGGCATTTGAGCGAGGCGGGCCTGCACCCTAACAGCGTGATCCCGCTGCTGCGTCAGGCGCTGGAGCGCGCAGGCATTTCTGCCGAGCATTACACCAGCCATTCGCTGCGACGCGGATTTGCTACGTGGGCACATCAGAGCGGATGGGATTTGAAGTCGCTGATGAGTTATGTCGGCTGGAAGGACATGAAGTCAGCCATGCGTTATGTGGAGGCGAGTCCGTTTCCAGGCATGACGCGACTCACGGAAAAACCGTTGGCACCCTGACGCTGCACATCACCCTGAAGCAGCTGTCGATCCTGGTTCTTGTGGTGAGGGGATTCAGCGAAACGTCGCACCGCCTCGTTGATTTGCGAAGCAACCCCGAAATCCGGTTATCAGGTGAATCAGGCATACCGCGCGCACTGGTTTTGCGACGACTACGTCGCCGAACGGGGATAAATCCCCTCGCCACAAGTGCTCGGCTCCTGGCTCTTGGCTCTTGGCTCTTGGCTCCAGGCTTATGGCACCTGACTCTTGGTTCCTGGCTCTTAGCGCTCACCGAACCCCGCTAGATACCCATTTCTTCTATTAATACAGTCGGCTAATAGCCAAAACCAATCAGCAGCATGAGCTTTGCCAATGAGCCATCGGGGAATTGAATAGGTAGGATTCATTCCATCAACTTTTCAACCCCTGACGGAGAGTCATCGATGCCTATCATCAACAGCCAAGTTAAACCCTTCAAAGCTGACGCCTTCAAAAACGGCGACTTCGTAAAAGTGTCGGACGCTGACCTGAAAGGCAAATGGTCTGTCGTGTTCTTCTACCCAGCCGACTTCACTTTTGTTTGCCCGACCGAGCTGGAAGACCTGGCTGATAACTACGACGCATTCCAGAAACTGGGCGTCGAGATCTACAGCGTTTCCACCGACACCCATTTTGCCCACGCTGCCTGGCACAACACGTCGCCAGCCATTGGCAAAATCCAGTACACCATGATTGGCGACCCGACCCACGCCATCTCCCGCAACTTCGACGTACTGATCGAAGACGCCGGTCTGGCTGACCGTGGCACTTTCGTGATCAACCCTGAAGGCCAGATCAAAATCGTCGAGCTGAACGACGGCGGTGTGGGTCGTGACGCTTCCGAACTGCTGCGCAAAATCAAGGCTGCTCAGTACGTCGCTGCTCACCCAGGCCAGGTTTGCCCAGCCAAGTGGAAAGAAGGCGAGGCTACTTTGGCTCCGTCTTTGGACCTGGTCGGCAAGATCTAAGTCTGTGACACGCACCATCAGGGCGGTCTCCCGCACCTAAGTAAGCTGCACCGCCCTCAAAAACGCCCGGGCGAGATTCGCTCGGGCGTTTTTTTTACGAATTCAAAAAAAGGAAATCGCCCGTATGTTGGACGCCAATTTAAAAGCCCAGTTGAAGTCATACCTGGAACGGGTCACCCAGCCGATCGAGATCGTTGCCTCCCTCGACGACGGTGCGAAATCCCGTGAAATGCTCGAACTCTTGAAAGACGTTGCCAGTCTTTCCACACACATTACGTTGCTCGACAACGGTGACGATGCGCGCAAACCATCGTTCTCGATCAACCGCCCGGGTGCCGATATCAGCCTGCGTTTCGCCGGTATCCCCATGGGCCACGAATTCACCTCGTTGGTGCTGGCCCTGCTGCAAGTGGGTGGCCACCCATCGAAAGCCAGCGCTGAAGTGATCGAACAGATCCGTTCCATCAAGGGCGAGTTCAGCTTCGAGACCTACTTCTCGCTGTCCTGCCAGAACTGCCCGGACGTGGTCCAGGCGCTGAACTTGATGGCGGTGCTCAATCCGAACATCCGCCACGTGGCCATCGACGGCGCGCTGTTCCAGGCGGAAGTCGATGAGCGCCAGATCATGGCCGTGCCAAGTATCTACCTTAACGGGGTGAACTTCGGTCAGGGTCGCATGGGTTTGGAAGAAATCCTCGCCAAGATCGACACCAGCGGTATCGAGCGTCAGGCCGAAAAAATCAGCGCCAAAGAAGCCTTCGATGTGCTCGTGGTCGGCGGTGGCCCTGCCGGTGCTTCGGCTGCCATCTACGCTGCCCGTAAAGGCATTCGTACCGGTGTTGCGGCGGAGCGTTTTGGTGGGCAGGTGCTGGACACCATGGCGATCGAAAACTTCATCTCCGTACAGGAAACCGAAGGGCCGAAACTGGCTGTGGCGCTGGAAGAACACGTCAAGCAATACGACGTCGACATCATGAACCTGCAGCGTGCCGACAAGCTGGTGCCGGGCAAGAATGGCGAGCTGCACGAAATCCACTTCGCCAGCGGTGCGTCGCTGAAAGCGCGGACCGTAATTCTGGCGACTGGTGCGCGGTGGCGTGAAATGAACGTCCCGGGTGAGCAGCAGTACCGCAACAAAGGCGTGGCGTACTGCCCGCACTGTGACGGTCCGCTGTTCAAAGGCAAGCGCGTGGCAGTGATTGGCGGCGGCAACTCCGGCGTCGAAGCGGCCATCGATCTGGCGGGTATTGTCGCTCACGTGACCCTGCTGGAGTTCGACGTGCAACTGCGCGCCGACGCCGTTCTGCAACGCAAATTGCACAGCCTGTCCAACGTGACGGTGATCACCAGTGCGCAAACCACGGAAGTGACGGGCGACGGTCAGAAGGTCAATGGCTTGCGTTACAAGGATCGTCAAACTGACGAGCTGCGCACCGTCGACCTGGAAGGCATCTTCGTACAGATCGGTCTGTTACCGAACACCGATTGGCTCAAAGGCACCATTGAGCTGTCGCCACGCGGCGAGATCATTGTTGATGCTCGAGGCGAGACATCGATGCCGGGTGTATTTGCCGCTGGAGACGTGACCACGGTGCCGTACAAACAGATTGTGATTGCAGTGGGCGAGGGCGCCAAGGCTTCGCTCAGCGCATTCGATCACTTGATCCGCACGTCCGCCCCGGCATAAACGCCGGCGCTGAAAACACAAAAACCCCATGAGCGATCATGGGGTTTTTTGTGGGAACGATCATCTTTTGATTTTGATTACATCGGCGCTGGCTGAATGATCTCGACCCAGTAAGCATCCGGGTCCTTGATGAACGCCAGGCTCTTCATGCGGCCGTCGTTCAGGCGCTTCTGGAAATCGCAACCCAGCGCTTCAAAACGCTCGCAGGCAGCCACGATATCCGGCACCGAAATGCAGATATGGCCAAACCCACGTGGGTCGGTGTTGCCGTTGTGGTAAGCGAAATCCGCGTCGTTCTCGGTGCCGTGGTTGTGCGTCAGTTCCAGAATGCCAGGAATCGACTTCATCCATTCGGTGCGCGCGGCAGCGTCGGCAGGGATCTGGTTTTTATCGACCAGTGCCAGGAAGTACAGGCTGAATTCGGCGTCCGGGAAGTCGCGCTTTTCAACCAGCGAGAAACCCAGGATGCGGGTGTAGAAATCCAGCGACTTGGTGATGTCCTTTACTCGCAACATGGTGTGGTTGAAGACGAACTTCTGGGTCGCGGAATCAGGTTGGGCGGTGACGCCAGGGAAGGTGTTCAATTCGTGCAGGCTCATGGGCCCTCCGGTAAATAAGTGGGGCTAACGAATGGCAGCAATGATACGCAAGGCTTGGGACATCACCAAACCCAATGCATCCGCTATTGCCTGACGGGCGGGCGCAGCTCAGACTTTACCGCTCCACCCCTGAGTGTTTAGCGCAATGTCCCGATTTCGTGTATCGACCCTCGTCTTGATTGGCTCACTGTCTGCCGTGACCTGTGTTCACGCGCAGACACCGGTGATCACCTGGCCAATCGGTTGGGAAATCGAAGCCATCGTGCCCGACGACGCAACGTCCAGGGTTTCGCGCCAGCGTGCAGTGAAAAACGATCAGGACGGGTCACCGACACTGGTCATGGAGTTGACCATGACGCAGGTGGAAAACGGGCATCAAGTCAACCTTGAGGGGGTGTTGCTGGAGATGCGCAAAGCCGTCCAGAAAGACTTCTTCCAGAGCGGTTATCAAAGTGTTTGCAACAAGATTCACGAGACGCGCTTGAGCCGTTTAGCGGCACTGGAAACCACCTGCACCATCACACAAAACGGGCGGCATGTGCTGTCACAAACATTGGTTGCCGCGGTGGATGGCGATAAGGCCTATGTACTTTCGTATGCGGGACAGGCGCAGGTTTATAAGGCGAGCCAGGAAGAAATAGCGGCGGCTCGCAACAGTTTGCAACTTTAACCGAAGGGGCAACGCGTGACGCGATCGATGATGTTTGGATGCCCAAAAGGATTAAGCCGAAAGTTAGTCGGGCGCTACCGATTTAACATTCTTTAGTCCATGTCTTTTAGTGTGCCCATGAAAAAGCCCTGCAGGACAGGGCTTTGTTTTATCACGGAGATGCTTTAACCGCGCAGCCAGGCGTCAACGGTGTCGGCACCGTATTGTTCCTTCCATGCTTTCAGGCCGCGGTGGTTGCCGCCCTTGGTCTCGATCAGCTCACCGGTGTGCGGGTTCTGATAAACCTTGACCACGCGAGCGCGGCGGGTTTTGGGTGCCGAGGCCTGTTGCAGGCCGGACCTTGCCGGGTTCGGATCGAGAATGGCGATGATGTCGCGCAAGCTTTTGCCGTAAGTTTTCATCAGGCCCTGGAGCTTCTCTTCGAATTCGATTTCTTTCTTGAGCCCGGCGTCATTCTTCAGGGATTCCAGCTGTTTGAGCTGCTCTTGAAGGGCTTTTTCAGCTGCACGAAATTCAGCGAGTCTGGACAAAATCTTTACTCCAATAGTGTGTTTGGCTAATACCTACCGCAAACAAAGCTATAAGCCAAGAGCCTTGAAGCGACCCGGTGATAGTGGCTCGCCCTGCCAATTTTGCACAGGCAACAAAAAGTGTAGTAGTTAATGCGCCAAGAGTAAATCATGATGTTTTCTTCATGTAACAAAAGTGAATGTCTGAAATATTTTGGTGCATTGTCTCGTCGGGTGTATTTAAGCTGCTAGTTAATGGTCACTTAATTTAATAATGAACTGCTCGCCAGGCATCGGCCGGCCGAACAGATAACCCTGCAAATAGTTTACGCCGTGAGCAGTCAGGTAATCACTTTGCTCCTCGGTTTCCACGCCCTCGGCAACGATGCCCAGGTCGAGCTTGACCGACAGCTCGATAATGCTGTCGAGGATGTGCCGGGACAGGGCATCGGCGCCAATCATGGCGACAAAACTCTGGTCGATTTTCAGAAAGTCCACGTTGAATTCGCGCAGGTAACCGAGGCTCGAGTGGCCGGTACCAAAGTCGTCGATGGCGATCATCACGCCAAGCGCGTGAAGTTGTTCGAACAGTTGATGGGTGATGGCCGTCGGTTCGATCAGTTCTCGTTCGGTCAACTCCAATACCAGGCTGATGGACCCGGGCGCGAAGTTGGCCAGGAACTCGCGACAATCCTCAACCAGTTGCAAGTCCTTGCAGTGCCGGGCGGTGATATTGATGCCGATATGGAACGGCGCCTCGAACGATCCTGACAGCGGCGCCAACAGCGCTGCAGTTTGGCGCATCAGTGAGCGTGTCATCGGCACGATCAGCCCAGAGTGCTCGGCGAACGGGATGAACAAATCGGGTCGTACCAGGCCTTCCTTCGGATGGTTCCAGCGCATCAACACTTCGGCGCCGGACCACTTCTTGTTGTCGCCAAGAACCACCGGTTGAAAATAAGGAATGAACTCCGCGGCTTCCAGCGCGCGTTGCATTTCAACGCTGGGCGATGTCGAGCGCTTTTGCAGAACGTGTCCGATCAACCCGGACACAACGCCGAAAAAAATCAGCAAACTGAACAGCGGCGGGTACTCACTGAGCATGTATCGCCAGGTCTCACCTTCAGGAAACCCCGCCGCCACGGTGAAGGCATAACGCGAGGAGTTCAGCGTGGTTTGCGCCACCGGTAAATCGGGAAGAGGACCTGCGTGGTATTTCCCGTCAGGCGACAGCCAGTTCGATCCGACCTGCAACAGCAGTATCGTCTTGCGGCCGATCAATCGCAGTACGTTGCTCAGGTGATAGCCGTCCAGGGTGCTCAGTGCACCGCGTTGCCCGTCGCTGAGTCGATACACCAAAAGCGCAGTGCCAGGGGTAACCGGGTTGCCGTTCATGAGCCACAGTTTGCCTTCGGTGTAATCGCCGGGGTCGATTTTTTCGTGGATATCCCCGAACAGCGAACTGCAGTAAAGCGTGTTGTCCTTTACCAGATTGGTCGAGCGCACAAACGGTCGGCGGGTGACTTGCTCGCGTAATGCCAGCGTGACGTCTTGGCAAGGTTGGCCAGCCAGCGGCAGCAATACCTGCGCGGCCTGGGCGGTGTTGTCGAGCATCAGATCAAATTGGCGGACGGCTTCTTCGGCGGTCAATGCGGCACTTTGCTCCAGTACACGCTGCGCCTGCATGTACAGCATGGCGCCTCCCAACAGCACTGGAAGCAGGCCACTGAGCAGGGTTACCGCAATCCGGGCACCGCGTTTACGACGGGTTCTGACAGTTAATGGCATTTGTGAAACCTGGACGATGGAAGAGGGCTCTCAAATGCGGGCAGGACAACGACACACTTCCCAGAAGAGTTCAGCTAAGGCCCATGATAGTTGGCCTTTTCCGCTTGCGCCGGAGAACGTGGTGCCATTTTTCCGGTGCAACAAACCCCTTGCACACCAGGCGCGAAAGGGGATTTGATAGAGAAGACGGACAAATATGTTTACGCTGTGTAGAATCCGGTTACGCATATAAGAATAATCGTCTTCTGGCAGCAGAAGCCTCGCCCGCATCAGCCTTGGGTCGACAATGAAGAGTTTTGGGTTCCAATTGATCTACGGTGACTTCCTCGCCCGCAGCGTGCGGGGCATCTCCTGCGCGCCACCCGCCGGTCTCAGCATTGCTAGCAACTAACATTTGTTAACTTCAGCTGTTAATTCTAAAAGCATGATGAGGCGCCAACCATGGCAGATTTATACGAAAACCCAATGGGCCTGATGGGCTTCGAGTTCATCGAATTCGCATCGCCAACCCCGAATACCCTGGAGCCGATCTTCGAGATCATGGGCTTCACCAAGGTTGCGACCCACCGCTCCAAAGACGTGCACCTGTACCGCCAGGGCGCGATCAATCTGATCCTCAACAACGAACCTCATAGCGTGGCTTCTTACTTCGCGGCCGAACATGGCCCGTCGGTCTGTGGCATGGCGTTTCGGGTCAAGGATTCGCAAAAGGCCTACAGCCGTGCGCTGGAATTGGGCGCGCAGCCGATTCACATCGAGACCGGTCCGATGGAATTGAACCTGCCCGCGATCAAAGGCATCGGCGGTGCGCCGTTATACCTGATCGACCGTTTCGGCGAAGGCAGTTCGATCTACGACATCGACTTCGTGTTCATCGAAGGCGTTGACCGCAATCCGGAAGGGGCGGGCCTGAAGATCATCGATCACCTGACCCACAACGTGTATCGCGGTCGCATGGCGTACTGGGCGAACTTCTACGAGAAACTGTTCAACTTCCGTGAAATTCGTTATTTCGACATCAAGGGCGAATACACCGGCCTGACCTCCAAGGCCATGACCGCGCCGGATGGCATGATCCGCATCCCGTTGAACGAAGAGTCGTCCAAGGGCGCTGGCCAGATCGAAGAGTTCCTGATGCAGTTCAACGGGGAGGGCATCCAGCACGTGGCGTTCCTCAGCGATAACCTGATCGACACCTGGGATCGCCTGAAGAAGATCGGCATGCGCTTCATGACCGCGCCGCCAGAGACGTATTACGAAATGCTTGAAGGCCGTTTGCCAAATCACGGCGAGCCGGTGGATCAGCTGCAAATGCGCGGGATACTGCTGGACGGTTCGTCCGAGTCGGGTGACAAGCGCCTGTTACTGCAGATCTTCTCGGAAACCCTGATGGGCCCGGTGTTCTTCGAGTTCATCCAGCGCAAAGGCGATGATGGTTTCGGCGAAGGCAACTTCAAGGCGCTGTTCGAATCGATCGAACGTGATCAGGTTCGTCGTGGTGTGTTGTCCACTGACTAACTGAGCAAACGCTATACCTGTGGGAGCTAGCCTGCTGGCGATTGCGGTCTTTCAGCCAACATCAATGTTGAAACTGAAGATGCCATCGCTAGCAGGCTAGCTCCCACATTTGTTTTCTTTTGGGCCTAAGGCCGCCGCTGCCGCACCATGTGTTTGAACCCTTCAAACATCAGCACCAGCACCGCCATCCAGATCGGAATGTACGTCAACCATTCCCCGCCCTTGATACTCTCCCCGAGCAGCAAGGCGACCCCGAGCAACAGCACCGGCTCCACATAGCTCAGCAACCCGAACAGGCTGAACGGCAACAGCCGGCTGGCGATGATGTAGACCACCAGTGCCGAAGCACTGATCACCCCGAGCATCGGGATCAGCAGCGACAGCCACGGGTATTGATCGAACACGCCGAAGCCTTGTTCACCGCTCTGCACGAACCATAAAGCCACTGGTAGCGTCAGCGTCATGTCCAGCCACAACCCGCCGAGATTGTCCGTCGCCAGGCGTTTGCGCAGTACGAAATACGTGGGGTAACCGATCGCGACCAGCAACGTTGCCCAGGAAAAACCACCGACCTGGTAGACCTCATTGACCACCCCGAGGCAGGCAAAAAATACCGCGATCTTCTGCAGGTACGAGAGGCGTTCGCCATAGGCGATGCGGCCTGTCAGGACCATCGTCAGTGGCAACAGGAAATAGCCCAGCGACACATCAAGGCTGTAGCCATTGAGCGGCGCCCACATGAACAGCCAGAGCTGCACACCCACCAGTGCCGAGGAGGCGATCAGGCCGGCTGCCAATTTTGGTTGTGCGCCGAGACGCTTGAGAATGCCGACCACATGTTTCCATTCGCCGGAGACCACCATGAACACGGTCATGCAGGGCACGGTCAGCAGCATGCGCCAGCCAAAAATCTCCACGCCGCTCAAGGGTGTGAGCAGGGAGGTGTAGTAATACATCACGGCAAACAGCACCGAGGCTGTGACCGATAGAGCGATACCTTTAGACAACTTGTCCTCGCGAGGTTGAACGTGAAACTGGGGGGCGGAGGATACGTGGTTTTGGCGCTAATTATTGACCAACTGATCAACAACCATCGATTGTGTGCTCATTTCACCGGGCCGAAGCCGACCTTCGTCGCAAGTACCCATTCGTGGCGATTGCCGGCAATGGCTTCACCCACGATTTCCTCGGAGCGACCATTGGTATAAACGTCAGCGGTGTCGATGAAATTGATGCCCTGGTCCCAGGCCTTGTCGATGATCCGCAGGGAATCTTCAGTGCTGGTCTGTTCACCAAACATCATGGTGCCCAGGGTGAGCGTGGAAACCTGCCGATCCGAATACCCCAGCGTGTGGTAGCTCATGAAGAAATCCTTTTACCAATGAGAAAGGCATAATCAAATACCAGAACAACTGCTGGGGCAAACGGAAAATTTCACTGTATTTAATAGGGAAGGGGATTGCCCAATACTACGTTCCGGTGATCTTGACTCTCACGCCTACGTATTTACCCCGAAATTAGTCGCGTTCGATTATTACGCAGCTTGCCTCGTTAGTGAAATCCGGTTTTGTACCTTCGTTTTTGACCTTCATTATGCCAGGAACGACGACTTCTCCATCTTTGGTGTTCCAGATAGTTTCAAATTTAACCCAGTCTGAAAGTTGGGCGCCGCCAGTTGGCGCAGTGTTAGTGGGTTGTTTTATTGTCTTAAAGGTAAAACTCCAGTTATCTTTATGATCCGAGCACCAGCCATGGTCCATAATAGTAATAGTCAGCGCGGAATCTAGGTTTTTTAACATAACCAAGTCGTAGTCATCCGTGTAGCAACCTTTTAACCTGTTTAGCATGTGCCAGCCTGTGGTCGTAGGTAAGTGGCACCACTCTTCATCTACGGTTCCGCTAGCTTGAATTTCGCTTAGAATAACTTCTCCGTTGAAAGGCTCATTAGCAAAAGTGGCCTCGCTGGATAGCATGAGCGCAAATCCTGTGAACATCGCAGCCTTGAAAAGGTTAATAAAATTCATACTTCCTCCTGTCATTAATCGAATGGCCTAAGTAGGGCCACGGAACAAACACTACCATGATTCCCTGAGCGCGAAACCTAGCACTTCTGTTAGGTATGCCGCCAAGGTACCTGTCAACATTGACAGTATCGGCTTTCAAAAAATGCGTGCTTAATTTACCGAGGCTTCAACTGGGCCGGCAGAGCGACAGGGCGTTTCTTTGCAGTGCTCGACGTGATCCACGCTGCCAGACAGTCATGACTGAATACCCACTTTTTTTGGAGAATTCGATATGGCAGTTTCGGAGAGTCAACTGAAAGCGCAACAAGTGCGGGATAACGACAGGAAACTTCGTGACCGATAGAGCGATACCTTTAGACAACTTGTCCTCGCGAGGTTGAACGTGAAACAGGGGTGCGGGGGATACGTGGTTTCAGCGCGCTAATTATTGACCAACTGACCAACTGATCAACAACACATCGACTGTGTGCACATTCCCTTGCAGGAGCAAAGCTTGCTCGCGATGAGGTCAGTCCGTCCAACATCCATTCAGCCTGACACATCGCTATCGCGAGCAAGCCCAGCTTCTACGGTTATCTCAAACCGAACGCGATCCACGCCCCGAGACAAAATGGCTCACATCATTGAACCCCGGTGTCGATGCATGCCCCGGTGTCACCAGCGAATCAATGAATGCCTCATCCTCGGCCGTGATCCTCACCGCCTGCGCCTTGGTGTACGCATCCCATTGTGCTTCGGTACGTGGCCCGACAATGGCTGAGGTCACAGCGCCATTGTTCAGCACCCAGGCAATCGCGAACTCGACGATACCGACGCTGCGCTCTTGAGTGTAGTGCTGGATCTGCTGGGCGATGCGCAAGGATTCCACGCGCCATTCGGTTTCCAGAATGCGTTTATCCGCGCGGCCTGCGCGGCTGTTGATATCCGGTTTTGAATCAGGTGCGTACTTGCCACTGAGCACCCCACGCGCCAACGGACTGTAGGGCACGACGCCGAGGCCATAATTCTGCGCCGCCGTGATCTGCTCGGCCTCAGCCTGGCGATTGACGATGTTGTACAGCGGCTGACTGATCACCGGCCGGTCTACGCCCAGTTTATCCGCCACGCGAATCACTTCAGCGATACGCCAGCCACGGTAGTTCGATAGCCCCCAGTAGCGAATTTTGCCCTGGCGAATCAGATCACCAATGGCCGATACCGTGACCTCCAGCGGCGTGTTGTGGTCTTCGCGGTGCAGGTAATAGATGTCCACATAATCGGTACCAAGGCGCGTCAGACTGGCATCGATGCCAATGAAGATATGCTTGCGGCTGAGGCCGCTGCGGTTCGGCACACCGTCAACCGGGCCGAAGCCAACCTTGGTCGCCAATACCCATTCGTGGCGATTGCCAGCAATGGCTTCACCCACGATTTCCTCGGAGCGACCGTTGGTATAAACGTCAGCGGTGTCGATGAAATTGATGCCTTGGTCCCAGGCCTTGTCGATGATCCGCAGGGAATCCTCGGTGCTGGTCTGTTCGCCAAACATCATCGTGCCCAAAGTCAGGGTCGACACTCGTAAACCCGAATGACCCAGTGTGCGGTAACTCATGAAGAAGTCCTTTTACCATTGGGAAAGGCTCAATCAAATACCAGACCAGCTGCAAGGATCAAACTTAAATATCGAATTCTCCAGACCCGCATTGCAGGAGCGGGGAGGGCGGCGATCCGATTCGCGGGCGTGAAATTTCACCGACCCTGACGCGGAAAAATGTGGGGCTACCTGTCAACTTTGACAGTTACGCCGCTGAAAAAAAAAGAGCTTACTTCACCCAAGCGCAGAACGACGGGATGTACTTGGGTAGTGCCCGGCAGTAATTCGGTCTGCTTTTCCGGCCCAAATGCGATGGCAAGTCCATGGCGCCAGATTATGAATACGGAGAGCGACACTATGGCTGGTCCAGAAAAAAAAGAGCAACGTCTTGCGGCTGGCGAGTCCTCGTCCGGTGGGGCCCAGCCGCTAGTGGTTCAGGATCCGGACGTCAAGCATATCGTGATCGACGGTGATGCTACCGGGCTGATACGTCGGGAAAAGCTCAAGACCGATCAAACAGTCACGATTACCACATGGGGCGGGACTCTGCCGGGAACCGGTGATGGTACTGATTATTTTCGCCTTGAGCGTGCGCGTGGGGGCAGTGAAGAGTGGACATTGATCGAAGAGCTCGAATTTGAAGGGGGGGATATCTGGATTCCTCTGGTTTTTACTATCACCAAAGAATTCTTTCTGGACCCGGAAAACGAAGGCCCCTTTGACCTTAGATATGAGCATATAAGCCATCAAGGACCAACTGACCATTCCAACCGTGTTCGTATTTTTATCGACAAAATCCCTCCGAATGGCACGACATCTCCGAGCAAAATGATTTTTACCATCACGCCACCGATCAAGGATTCGACGTTTGGGGCGGATGACTTCCTCGAAGCTACAATTCCCGATTGGACCGGCGATCCAGTCGGCACTCATATCGCCTTCGGTTGGATAAAAGGAGAGCTGCCCGAGAAACCCGAAGACATCGATATGATCGGTCCGCTACCTATTCTCGGCGGCGGCAAGGTACAAATCCCCAAGGCCAAGTTCCTTGCGGCGGGGGACGGCAACTGTTGTGCCGGCTATGTCCTGATTGACAAGGCGGGGAACGAAAGCAAGCTGTCTGAGTACGAGCTCATGTCAGTGGCGCTCGGTCCGTTGCCGCTCACGCCACTGCCCAAGCCTACGGTGACGGATGCTACCGGTGGTGAACTCCTTCGTGAGGACATTATCGATGGCGGTGTAATCGTCCATATAGACAAAGTCACCAACGGCAAAGCCAACGACAGCATCATCGTCAAATGGAAAGACCTGGAACTCAAGCCCGGCACGCCTGTAGGGCCTAATCCAACGACCGGATTCGATATCTTCGTGCCGTGGAATATGATCAAGCAAGCGTACGGCGATTCGAAAGGCGTTGTTGATATTCCTGTGAGTTACACGGTACTGCGCGGTGTCGAGCCTTTTGGTTCAGCAGTTGAAACCGTCAAATGCAACCTGTCCAATGCCGGCCCTGATAACCCGGACCCGGAGCCTGGTAACCCCAATCTGAAAGAAGTGGCGGTTGTGGGTGAGTCCGCAGTAAAAAACGTGTTGGTCGATACCGATGAAGGCAAAGACGTATTTGCAGAAATCGAGCTTGTATTGCCGCTGGTAAATGATGATACATACCAGGTCATGTGGAACGGAAAACCGATCGGCCCTCCTTATGTTATCGATACCACCAACGACAAGGAAGACGACGTTATCCGGATCCCGCTCGACTGGGACGTTATTCGCGGCGAAGGCCCCAGCGATGCCATGCCGGTCTGGTATATGCTGACCAACGCGGCCCACAGCAATCCGCAAGAACCGAAGCCCCGTTCAACGGTCGAGATCAAATTCCTGGTCTTGAAATTACCGACTGCCGAACCGTTGCACACGTTTCAACCTGACCGCTTCAACTGCAATTCGTTGCGCTGGAACGCCGGCCAGACCGAATACGGCTTTGAATACAGAATCCCGCCAAGTGCTCATTTGAAAGCGGGCGATGATGTCGAAGTGGTGTGGGAGGCTTATCAGAACTTTGCAGCGCCGGTACATCTGCCAGGGGCCAAGAAAACAGCAGAATTTCTCAATATCAGCGCAGAGCAGGCGCGAGACGGAATTGTCTGGCTCATTGAGCCCTACGACACCCATATCAAGCCTATCTATGTCAAAGATGTTTCGTTCGGCAAAGGCGATGTGACTTACACCATCAAGACCAAACCCGCTGCAGCAGCGCCTTCCAACACAAGGGTCGGGCTGTTACAGGGCGAGGGGAGTTGCGAAATACCTGCCAAGCCTTGAGCAAGTAAGCCCAGCAAAAGCACCGCCAGAAGAAACGACCGCAGTCACCCGTTTCTTCTGGCGACGTATCTCATTGCTCAATAGTTCCTTCAGATAAGTCCTACATACCACGACGTTCACGATCTATAACCTGCGCGGCTTTCTGTTCACTTGCCAATGGGGTCTGTATGTCCACGGTCAACCTGTTCAAACTGCATCCGCTGTCCCGTACTTTGAAGCTACTGTCTATCGCGCCTTTGTTGCTGATCAGCGACCTGGGGTACGCAAGCGTTTTGAACCCTGGCGAGGTCTTGAACATTGACAGTAACACCGCCCCCGACAATTACGTATTGAACGGTGCGTCGACCCTGAATGCCAATGGTGGCGATACCCGTGATATCACCGTCAACAACTCGACTCTGAACCTTAATGGCACCACCGTTCAAGCCACCCGCGCCAATGGTGTGCATTTGAACGCCGGCAGGGCGAATATTGCCGGCGCTACCGTTTCAAGTGACCGGGTCGGTCTGGTGGTCAGTCGTGATCCGGCGGGGACTGAAGGATCTATTGCATCCGTCAGTAAAAGTACGATCACCGGCGTAACCAACGGTGCCACGGTCAATGCCTTGAGCCACTTGACGCTGAACGAATCGACGCTCATCGGCACCGGGCCGAATGCTGGCGGCCTGCGCGTATTCGGTGGCACAGTCGAGGCCAATGGCAGCACGATCACCGGGAGCCGAAACGGGATCGATATCAACCCCGATAACGGACTCGACTCCGCCAGCTCGCTGGTCTTGAACAAGACCAATGTCGAAGGCCTCAATGGTTCGGCAATTGTCGTGGATGCCGGCACTGCGGGGACGTCCCAGGCAAACATCGCCGTGCTCAACGGTTCTACGCTATCGTCCTCCAATGGCATACTGATGAACGTGGTCAGGGGCGCCGAAGCCAATTTGCGGGTCGGCAGCAGCACACTTGTCGGCGATATCATCGCGGACGACACCAGTACGGCGAATGTCTTGCTGGAAGACTCCGCCACCCTGACCGGTCGTTTGCAGAACGTGCAGAATCTGGGTATCAACAGCGGTGCACGCTGGGTCATGATCGGTGACGGTTCGGTGCAAAATCTGGACATGAATGGCGGTGCCATCCAGTTCGGCAATCCGGGTGAGTACTTCAAGTTGAACGTGGGAACGCTGTCGGGTACCGGCGGCACGTTCTTCATCCACACCAATCTCCAGACCGGCCAGGTCGATACCCTGACCGTAGCCGGAAATGCCACCGGCAAACACACCGTAGAACTTGATGCCAGTGGTTCGGAACCTGTGGGCGCCGGCACGATTCCTGTGGTCCACATCGGCAGTGGCGATGCGACGTTCAACCTCGCCGGTGGCGGTGTGAACCTGGGGGCGTACTCCTATGACCTGGTCAAGCTGAGCAACACCGATTGGTACCTCAATACCCTCACTCGCACCATCAGCCCGGGCACCCAATCGGTGATCGCGCTGTTCAATGCGGCACCGACTGCCTGGTATGGCGAACTCAGTACCTTGCGCAGCCGCATGGGTGAAGTGCGCATGGACCACGGCAAGGCCGGTGGCTGGATGCGTGCCTACGGCAACAAATTCAACGTCGATGCCAGTTCGGGTGTCGCTTACCAGCAAGTCCAGCAGGGTCTGTCGTTCGGTGCCGATGCGCCGTTGCCGATGGGTGACGGGCAGTGGCTGGTGGGTGTGCTGGGTGGTTACAGCAAGTCCGACCTGGATTTGAGTCGTGGCACCAGTGGCACTATCGATAGCTACTACCTGGGCGCCTACACCACCTGGGTCGATGAGCCGAGCGGCTACTACTTCGATGGCGTGCTCAAGTTCAACCGTTTCCAGAATGAGTCCGATGTGCACCTTAGCGATGGCAAGAAAACCAAGGGCAACTACGACAGTCATGGTGTCGGTGGGTCTCTGGAGTTTGGTCGCCATATCAAACTGGCTGACGACTATTTCGTTGAACCCTTCACCCAATTGTCTGGTGTGATTATCCAGGGCAAGGATTACGACCTGGATAACGGTTTGTCCGCCGAAGGCGATCGCACCCATTCGTTGCTCGCCAAGGCAGGGGCAACTGCCGGGCGCAACTTCAAGTGGGATGACAAGACGGTTCAGCCCTACCTTCGCGCCGCCTTTGTGCACGAGTTCGCCAACAATAACGAAGTGAAAGTCAATGACCACTCGTTCAACAACGACCTATCGGGTTCTCGTGGCGAGTTGGGTGCTGGTGTAGCCGTGTCGCTGAGCGACAAGGTGTCGATTCATGCCGATTTCGATTACAGCAACGGCAACAAAATCGAACAACCGTGGGGAGCCAACGTGGGCGTGCGTTATCTTTGGTAAGCGCTCAGGGCCACGAGGCGAACGGCACTGGGCGCTAGCCCGGTACCTTCCCGTCACGGTGTTGACTGTTCATCGGGATTTGCGGATGCCCGGACTCCCGTCTGGGTGTGTCCGACTTTCAGCAAGGAGAACTCGAAATGTCAGCATCCGAATTCATGCATCAAATCGACCCAACGATGACCCCTCCGTGGACACGACCCGCTCCGTTGCCCGATGTACCGGGCGGGGAAACCAATCTGCTGCCCCGCAATGCCTGGGCAGATCCGGGCAATCCGTTGCGGGTTGAGTTCAAACCCTGGTACGACACGCCGCCTTCAGATGACGGGACCGAGCGGGTCGACGTTTTTCTGGATGACAATGAAACCGATATAATCGGCACCCGGACATGGCCTCTGCCCATGGACCCCGCCGACTATTTCATCGAGATAGCCGCCGACAAGCTGCCTCAGGGCGAGCATCAGATCAGTTTCATCATGGAGAATTTCCAAGGGGTGTCAGCGCGGTCCCATCCCTTTACCGTCACCATCGACAAACAAGCGCCACTGCTCAACGCTTCTAGCGAATTGATATTCCCTGCTGAAGTCAGACCTCCCAACAGTATCGATATCGACTACCTCGCCCGCCCGGAAAATAATGACCAGGTAATCGCCACTGTTCCCGCCTACACCACCGCCGCGCCGGGCGACGTGGTGATCGCAACCTGGAAAAACCCCGCCAATAGCGCGTCGCAAGAAATGCGGAGCCAGCCGCTCACTCACCTGAATTATAACGACCCCGTTAAATTGACGTTCACTGGCGAATTCATTCGCGCGATGGGCGATGGACCGCGCGTGGTCTTTTATCGTGTTGAGGATCGTGCCTCGAACCCCAGTGCCGAATCTACACCCGCCGACCTGGACGTGGCCGCAATCCGGCCGCCCCGTTTTGCACCAAACCCATGGGTCCTGGAAATAGAGGACGATCCCTCAGACTGGGGACCGCTCGATCCGTTAAACGCATTGAACGGGGTGACGGTGCGTATACCCGATGAGGCTGTTTACTTTAGAGACGACAGGGTAGAGGTGCAGTTTGGTGAGCCAGATACGGCCGGTGAAATTACGGTGCCGGTACCTTGGGGAACAAAAGAGGTAAAAATTCCCCCGGAGAATGTGGCGGCCTATTTCAAGAAAAGCATGCTGGTTAACTACATTATCTATCTACCGGAGGGTTCCAAAAAACCGTCCGACTTTCTGGAAGTAGCGGTGCGTGAATTTCCCCCCGCTCGATTCTCGCCCCCGCAACTGGTCTCACCTCACAGCGATCCGGTATTCAAGTCAGACATTTCTGATTCGGGTCTGCCGGCTCATCAGCGAACGTGGAATTTCATCAGCACGCGCAGCTTGATCACCATCACTGTCAGCGGGCGTGACCAAGGCGGTGTAACTAGATCAAGAACGGTTCTGAATAAAGAACCTGTCACCCTCGCGCAAATGACGGGCGGTGTACCGGCGACGCTGCCAAAGGACTTCATGATGAGTCTCAAGTCAGACGAGCGCTTCAAGGTGTTGACGCAAGTCAGTTTCGACGACGGCGAGAGCTGGTTTCCGTTTCCCGAGTTGACGCCAATGTTGCGCTCATGATTTTGAGGGCCTCGTGGCACGATCAAGCCCCTTTGTACAGGGGCTTTGCGCCTACTGGTAGGTGAGGGTGAAGCCCAATGAGCCTTCTGCTACACCCGCGCCAATCTGAGTACTGTCGTGAGTTTGAAAAAACGAGGCGTTGAACTCGAGTACCTTATCGACACCGTTTTCGATAAAGCCAAACGGAACATCGGTGCCCAAGGGCACCGGTGCTCCGGTGTCTGCACGCAGTACTTGTATTCCCACTCCTTTGGCTGTCGAGCCCGTCCCCAGAGTGAACACGCCATTGCTGCCATCCCCGACTGGTAAAGAACCGTTTGCCCCGTCAAGGCGAATGTGCGCAACCGCCTTGTTTACATCCCCAGGGTCCGATTCGCAGTTGGTCAGGGTGATCGTGAAAGCAGTTGGGGCAGTGGTGTAGCCAATGTGGGTGAAGTCAGAGGCGTTCCATGTGCCTAGCGGGACCGGGTCAACGCTGACGGGTTTGGCGCCCACGGTGCATTGAGACTGCATGACCGTGCCGCTGATCCCGTAGCTGAAGCCCTTCCCGATGCCTGTAAAAAACCCATCGAACAGCTGCTGGTTCAGAGCGTGTGAGCCGGGTGGAATGGCCCCGGTTTTTACCAGCGTTACGAAGCTCCTCATGTTACTAAACGCAATGGCAGCAGTAGGAAGGCGCTTGTTTTCGGCTTCAAAGGGCACGATCGGCAACCCAGCTATGGGTGTAAACGAGTTGGTGGCTACCCCATCGAATGGTCGCTCCAGTCTGATGCGTGCGCCAACACCCGGAATGTTGGTCATGAAAATTTTTCCTCTGGGGTCTGCGCCACCGAGGGGCTCATTGATGCTATGGCTGGGAGGGGCAGTCGCAATGGCGCTGAATCTTAGCGTTGTGCTGGTATTAGTACAGGAGATGCTTGCGCTGCCAGGGTTGGGCGTTATGACAAATTTGTCGATGGTGCCGATAACGCTGCCGATGCGCGCGTCTCGCGGAACGTAAACGTTGGCGACATTAGCGACGTAGTTGATCGGCCCGGGTGTCGCGGTGGCCCATGAGCACGTGTTCGCCTCGGCAGGCTGAATAAACTGATAGCCGGCAACCAGCCCCAGTACGCACATCCACGGTCGTGTAGATGATTTCATAACTGTTTTCCTTCAATGAGCGAGGCGCTGGACATCAAGCCCGGCGCCTTTTTGAATGAGTACGTCTCAATGGCAAGCCAGGGTCTGCAATCGGTAGCCTTGAGCCTGTTCCATGCCTTGCGGGTCGACTTCCAAGCGGCATTGTTGTTCGCTCTGATCACCCCAGCGAACCTCGAGGCTTTGTGGTTGGTCATGGGTACTGAGCATGACCTGGCCAGCCTGGCCGACGATGCCAAGCACTGCTTTGTCAGCGTCCACAACTTGTGCGCCGAAGGGCAGCGGTTGGCCGTTGAAGGACGCGGTGATGACCAGGCGATTCACTGCGCGAGCCGCGAACGTGCTCTTGACCACAGCGCCACGACGAGGGACGACCTGGGCAGTGCCATTGTCGATTTCGATTTCGGGGCCCAATTGATCGGTGTCCAGTTCTATTTGATTGACGCGATAGGGGCGCAGGTATGGCGCCAATGCATAGCCGTCTTCACTGGTGCGCACGCCCGGTGCGTTGTTGATGCCGACGTTCTTGACACCCGGCACATGGATCAGGCCCGCCGTTTCGCCCATATAAGGGCCAAATTCGATACCGTCGCCGTGCAACAACGCTGCACCGCTGGCATTGATGGACAGGTTCCGGTACTCGGTGCCTTGATTCAGACCCGCGCCGAAGCTTCCGACCGGCGTCTGGTAGCCCAGGGACAGTTCGGCTGAGCGTTGCAGGCCATCTTCATTGGCCACGGCAGCTCGATAACTGAGGCGGCTTTGATCGAGGTTGCCGCTCACGCTGGCGCGCTGGCTGAACGAATCGCCATTCTTTTGCAGGTCGAACGTGGCGGAGGCGCTATGCCCAAAGTCCAGCGGCAGGGAAACGCTGAGCCCCACCTGACGGTCGCTGTAGTCTTGTTTATCACTTAGCGACTGGCTGGCGAACAGGGAGTAGGTGACACGCTGATACTGTGTATTGAAGCTGAATTGAAACTGGCGACGCTGATAGTCGGTGCGCCAGAAGTCTTCTTGCGAGAGTGTCAGGTTCACCGAGCTACGGGTGCCGATGTTCTGATAGACCGCAGCTTCCATGCGGCTGCGACGGCTGCCCCTATAACTGGAATCCTGACTGCGCTGGCGCACCGCTTCATCGAAGTCCCGATACCCTTCTGTGGAGTAGCGATATCCAGCGAATCGCAGGCTGGTGCGAGTGGGAAAGGTCTTGCCGTATTTGATCGCGTAACTCATCCCCTGTACCGAGGCTACATCTGCGGAATCGATGTCCGCAGCGGAGCGGGTGACGTCCAGCGCCAGTGCACCGATCGCCCCCAGGTCCTGGGCCAGGCCGACGTTGGTTGCCCGGTAATATTCACCCGCCAGCAACCCTCCATAAACGGTCTTGCCGCCGCCAAGGCCCATCGCGATTGTGCCTTGCCACAGTAACGGATCATCGATGTGACTGGCCGCGTTGTAACGACCGACTGCGGCGTTGTAACGCCAGGTGCCTTCTCGCAGCAGGTTGCCCAGAGAGGCGTAAGGCTGGATGAATCGCCGGACCTGTCCATCGGCTTCCGTCAGCACAATTTCCAGTTCGCCGCTGCCGCCGCCAGTGCTCAAATCATCGATTTCGTAAGGGCCTGCACTGACGTAGGTGGAATAGATCGGGTAGCCATTCTGCCTGACTTCCAATCGGGCACGGGTCAGCGCAACGCCGCGAATGATCGGGGCATAACCTTGCAGGACGTCCGGCAGCATGGCGGTATCGGTGGCAATCAATGCCCCTGTGATCGGCAGGCTTTTGAACACATCACCACCGGTGAACGCTTCGCCCAGGGTCAGGTTGGCATTCATGCCGGGCAAGTCCCGCTGTGCATAGGTGTAGGCCCGGGACCATTTACGATCACCGTGACTGCCCTGAGTGCCTGTCTGGTTGGTTCGCAAGCGCCAGACACCCAGATTGACGCCGGCGTTCAGGTACACATCCTGGCTGTTGTTATTGCCGCCGTAACGGCTGGAGCCTTGCTGCGCCGACACCTGATAGTTGACGAAGGCAGCGTTGATGCCTTCATCCCAGCGCTTGGGGTCAACATGGCCGATCACGTCGCGGCGCATGGCGATTTGTGGAATGGAAATGCCCAATTGCAACCGGCCACCGTCAAAATCGGTGCGGGCACCGGGAATCAGCGCCGTCACGTCAACGCAGCCCGCTTCGAGCAGTTCGGGATCGGCCACCGCATCGAGGCGAACGCCGAATCGGGCGAGCAAATCTGCACTCAGGCAGGGCGACAGTGATGCCGTGCCCGCCTGCTTGAATTCGATGTCATGCAGCCCTTGGTATTCCTGATTGACCCGAACCTCGACGCGATAGCGCCCCGGCCCCACGTCCTGGGCGTTCGCCAGCACTTGCAGCGCCAAGTGCCCGGCGTCTGCTGGCTGTCCGGCGCCCTGATGCATGAAGCCAGACTGAAACGCCATGGGCGATTCGGCCCATGCGGGTTTGATCTCCAGAAGCGCTGCGCCGCTGCCGATGAAAATAACGTGGGCTAGGCGCAGGCGCGCAGGCACGCACCATCGACCTGGGAAGGGGATCATGATTATTGTCCTGGCAGTTGTTCGATGGGTATCAGCGGCCGGTTTGAATCGGCAGGGAGATCAATGGGGTCGTGCCGCCGTAATCGTTGAGAGTAGAAAACGACACCTGCATGCCGGGACCAGGTTTGACGTTGCCCAGGTCATATGCTTGACGATTCAGTGGTGCGGCCATCTCCGTGGGATCCACACGGTGGGACTGTCCATTCACCGTCACTTCGAGGCGATTGAAGGTGTAGTGGAAGGGTGTCGGATTGTTCACGACAAGCTGGGATTTGCCACCGAGGGTCTCAAGCGACCATTGCAGGTCCTTGATACGCACATTGGGTGTGTCCTTGATCTGACTGGGGCGGTAGAAAAACTTGATGCGCGTGCGGATGGCAATGTTCAGCACATTGCTTTGTTCGCTACTGGCCTGGGGGATTTCCTGGGCGTTGAAGTAAAAGAGCGACTCGCGATCGGTCGGCAGGGAATTGGGCAGCGCGTTGATTTGCAATTGCTGCTCCTTACCTGGATTGACCCGAAACAGCGGAGGCGAGGTCATGAAGGGCACGGCCGTCGTCGTATCGTCGGCGCTGGTGTTGACCCAGGTTTGCACGGCGTAGGGTTTATCGCTGGGGTTGGCGACGATCAGTGAGACGCTACGTTTTTCACTGTCAAAGACGACTCGCGTGCTGCTGAGGGTCAATGCGGCGTAACTCAAAGGCGCATGAACGGCCAACAGCAGCGCAGTGATGGCGCAAGAGAGTGCCGCCCTGTCGCGGCAGAGTGATTTAATCGATCCGAACATGGGATACCTATGGACGATGCGCACGCTTGCGCGAGGTCGTTTGCGTCCCTGAGCGCAGAGAGGGCTTTGCGCTCAGGGACACGCAGTTACGGCAGGGTAACGACGAAGTTAACGTTGGCGATGACTGGGCCTTGTACGACATTCACACTGGTGGAGCGATATTTAGCGTTGAAAATCATTCGGGTTTCGCCTGTGGCGTTTAGCGGGTAATCCTTGGACTGAGTACCGCTATCAACGTGCTTGCCGTCGTTGTCGTTGATCGCAAGTGCGACGCCTGTAGCTCCGCCGGTTTGAATGGCGTAGTACTTGCCACCGGTACCGGCGTTACCATGCGTGCTGTCAAATCGAACCTTTGCCATGTCGCCGATCGTGATGGAGCAAGCAGCACCATCCTTGATGCGCAGTGCAAATTCGCGCCCGCCCACTTCTTTATCGGTAGCACCGCCAAAGTCAATGACCGAGACGCTGCCCAGATTGATCGGGCCCGGAGCACCTGTGCCTGGATCGATAGGTTCGATAGGGCAAGTATTGGCGTTGATGTTTCCGGTGAAGTTGATTTGGCCGGTGCTGTCAGCAGCGAAAGCGGCAGTGCCCACCAGGGTAGTAGCCAGACCCAGGGTCAGTGCCAGTAAAGACTTCTTCATTTAGCAATCCTTGTTTTATAACCGGTGCAGTGAAATCGAGACAGCACCGGTTCCGCCCGCTGAAGCGCGGGCAGTGATTAAGTGATGAGGGTGAGCGTTGTCTCGGGGGCGGAGCTTATGGAGGGAGAAGGGCGGGGGATATGAGAGAACTCTCAAACAAAGGAGTAAGAAGTAAGCAATATGAAGGGTTTACAATAACGCCAGGCAACATGCTTGATGATGTCTGGCGCTTTGAACCACTTAAGTTTTTCTAGAGCGCAGGAGGTTTGGGCGGTTGAAGCCATCCGTCATGAATGTAACCAAAAAATCTTATAGTCTCTCTTCCAGTAAATCCTTGTAGTCGACCTGTTTGTCTTAACTGGCCATCAAATCGCGGCTTGTGCGTAATCGATGTCGACGTATGGGTTTCTCCTTTGATAAAAGCGGGAGCCTCGATTGTTTTTGTAAACGTTGTCGGTGTCGTTGTCGTTACGTCTCCAGCGGATTGATAAGCGAAAGACATGGCCTCATTTGATGCTTTAGATAAAGGAGAAGTCGCCGAGTCAATAGCAAATGCTTCTGCGTCAGAAACGTTAGCGCTCGAAGTGGCGAGTCGAGTGGCTGTAACCCCTGAGGGTGCACTTGTTTCTGCCGCTGCCGCGCTACTTGTTTTCGATATCGCTGCGCCTTCAACATACTGAGCAAATTTCAACAATTGAACTTGAGGAATTGGTGGTTTAAATGTTTTTAGTGACGGCAAAGCAATGAAGGAGATGCCATACCCTGCGTAAGACATCACCTCAGATGTGAGCGGGTCTCTCATAAACGTCGTGGAGGCTTCGAGCAGTGCACCAAAGAGAAAGAACCCCCCATTTGCAGCCCAGACAGATCCAGTGCTGAAGGCTGCGCCCGTTCCTACCGCTGTTGAAATCGTTGCTGCCGTCGCCTTGGCGCCGAACATTGCACCGACTTGCAGCACCAAGGTGCCTGTGGCAGAGGCGGTCGAAACTTTTAATGCGGCCGCTAACGGTCCAGGGTTAACCGTAACAATCGATAGCAGAACCCCGACCAGTATGGCGCCCACTGTCAGCCCGACCCCCAAATAAACGTTATTAATTGCACGGCCGGCGGCTGCATGCCCCGTCGGATCACTAAAGGCAATCGGGTTGCCCGCGCAGTACATATAAGCGTTAATTCCACCAGCGCCAAATGGGCTCATAGAGTCCGGACTGTGAAAGCGCATGAGGCCGGGGTTATAGGCTCTATAACCTCGACCGAGCAGGTACCAGCCACTGGCCGGGTCGCGCACTTCACCGTTGAAAGCCAGCAGGCTTTCGAGCCTGTTGTCACTGCTAAGCTCGCCGTAAGGGGTATATACCGCCGTGCGCAATTCAGTGTCCTGACTTTCGGCGATAATCGAGTTTTTGGCATCGGTCAGTAGTAGCAAGGTTTTCGAATCGTCCCCCGGCACTTGTTGACCAAGTGCTTGCCCCCGAGCGTGGAGCAATTGGGTGTGTTGGCCTTGATGCATCGTATCGCTTAGTTGATTGCCTTCATAAAAGCGTAACGTTTCAACATCGCCCTCCCGCTTGACCGCCAACAGATGATTATGCCCGTCATAACGGTAGGAACTGACGGGCTGACCTTGCGCGGTTGCAACTCCTAAAAGGCGACTTTGACTGTCGTATTGCAACTGTTGACCCAATTCATCATGAGTCAGGTTGCCGTCCGCGTCATAACTGAATTCGGTTTGGAGACTCTGATAGGCAGGGTGGCTATGGATAGCGCTCACCAGTTGGCAAGGGTCGTCCATTGCAAATCCGAATTCGACAGTGTCCTGGCTACCATCATTGAAGTCGGTTTGACTGTAAATGACGTTGTCCAGCGCATCGAACTCGAAATACTGCTTGACGATGGCATTGCCAAAGCGATCCTTTGGCAAGTCATCGCCTGAGCACTCGTAGATTTCCATCCGGCCGCGCAGATCGTATTGGAAGGTTTCCAGCAAGGCGGTTTTGCCGTCCACACTCAGATGCCGGGTCTGCAGGTTTCCATCGGCCAGATAAGTCAGATCGATACTCCGTTCCGCCTGTAACTTTTTCCCGGATGAGTTACGCAAAGTCAGCGTACGGTTTTTTTCTCGGCCAAGATCATCGAAGGACAGAGTCGTAACGAGCGAGTTACCCGTGCCCAAGTCTGAGGTCGTGGTGCGATAGAGGCGGCCAAGCGGGTCGTATTCAAATTCGCTCTCAAGCTGACGTTGGGTGACTTTAGTCAGCCGTCCGGTTCCGACGCCAGTGGCCGGGTTAACATCATATTCTGCGTGGGTGGTCTGTTCACCGACATCCGTTCGCGTCAGTTGCCGGCCTTTCAACGAACTGGTGTAGCGAGTGACCCATGGTTTTGGTGTGCCAGGTTCAGTCCAGGTCTCGACACTCAAATGGCCAGCACCGTTATAGGTGAAGTCATAGGTACCCTGGTCATTGCTTGATTTTTCGAGGTTGCCATTGAGCAGGTCATAGTTGAACGAAGCGTTATCGTCTTCCGCCTCGACGGCGGTGGGTTTGCTGGTCAGACCAGGTTTATATTTATATTTGATCGTTTTACCCGCAGCAGTTATTCGTTGATGCGGCTGAAGCCGGCCACCCTCATACTCCAGACGCGCTAACCGCGGACCGACGATAACGTGCGTCAATCGTTCCAAACCATCGAAGCGTTGCTCCCCCACGGTCACGGGTTCCAGTGCATTGTTGCCGGGTTTGACTGTTATGGCGGTCGGCAGCTCGGCACAGCTATGTTCGGCGTACCGATGACCGACGACTGTCCTGTCGGGCAGAATGGTGCTGATCATTCGACTCTTGCTGTCATAGCTGTAGCGGGTGACTCGACCTAACGGGTCAATTTCCTCGGTAGTGTTGCCGTACCCGTCGTACTTGTACTTGTGCAAGCTAACGCGTGTTTTTCCATCGAGTGCAAAGCGCTCGGTCTTGACTGGTTTGTCGAAGCGATTTGTGAGGGTCACGGACTTGCCTATGCCCTCAACCCAGCTTTCAGTGACGAACGTGATTGGATTTTTTCGCGTGTAATTTGTCACGCCGTTGGGACCTGTGGCGCTGTCTTGCTGCCCCCAGTCGTCGTAAGTAAAAGTGCTGGTCAGACGCAGGTCGGTTTTGCCTAGCCAATCGACCTCGGTTTCACTTTGCAACTGACCCCATGCGTCGTAATTGGCTTCATAGATAACGCGAAATACTGGTGTACCGCCGTCGGCGTTATCGATGTCCTCAAGCTCTTCCTTGGTCGCACGGGCAAGCCCGTCAAACCATGTACGGGTTTTGACTTTTTTAACGTCCGTCAATTCCTGATAAGCGAGCTCGGTCACAGGCTCTTCGCCAGGACAAGCCGGGCAGACCAGATGGTATGTGAAGGTCCGGGTTGCAGGGAATCCACTCTCTGGTGCCTCGGTTTCGCTGAGAACCCGACCTAATTCATCGTAGGTGTAACGTAGTTGCTCGTCCCTGTCGCTGACGAGCAACGATTCACCGGTCAGCAGTGAACGCTCCAGATTTACGGATTTGCTGACATCGTCGAAATCAGTCGTGAATGTTTCCTCGGTGTAGAGGACTGCTTCACCTGCAAAGGTCGCATACGTCGCTTTCTCGATGCTGTACTTGTAGTCGGTAAACAATGTTTTCTGCTTGTTACCGTTAACCAGCGTCATCGACTGACGTTGACGCTCCCCGTGCCTGAGGTGATCGTCAGGCTCATTGAAGTAACTATAGACACAGCGCTGAACCAGGGCTTCGGCTTCGTCCCCAACTTCAAGTATTTGTTCTTCAACCATTAATATCGAAGGTGTGGTGGCTGTGCTGACAGGAGGGTGCATCGCATAACGATATTGTGTACGCATTGTCGGCGCACCGGCCTGCAGATCGGGAATCAGCGTCAGGTCCGAGGCCGGAGTAACGGTCTTGGAACGCACGTTCCGTACGAAACCGTAAAGGTCTGCCGGGCATTCTCCGGGTACTCCTTTAGCCGGAAAGTATGTGATCGTTTCAGCAGTACCATTCGATGCACGCTTAAAAGTCAGGTTGCCGTGAATATCGTACTCACTGAGCTCTTTGTCCCGGCGCCAGGTGCGTGGGTCGTCGGTAATCGACCAGACGTTTGAAACCTCTTTGGCTAACTGGCACTGAGGTATTTGCTGATCAAACGATAGCGAATCGTCTGCATAGTAAGTCGTTCTGACGGCTTTACGCAGGTTGCCTTGTGTCGTTGCCTCCATGGTTTGCAAGTGAAAACGGTTGAAAATTCGAGTGACGGTGCGTACTGCACTACCGCCTACGATCAAGCTCTCGGTAGTCTCGTAGGTATAGGCTTCAGTAACCTTGTAGAGGTTATCCAGCCCATCGTCCTTCCATTCGATACTGGAGTTATTACCCAGGAAGTTACTGCCATCGTTACTATAACTGTATTTCACCGAAATCGGAGGTTGACCACCTCCAGGATCAGTGATGTGGTCCGTTACTCGCGGCAGGTTTTTCTGTCCTTGATTGCCGGGGAACCCGTGTCCCGAATCGTTGTACTGGATGAGCTCATGCCCGCCAACGGGCGTCCAGACTTCTTTGATGCACAATTGTTCGCGTTCAAGTCCGTAGAGAAAACGCCATCCCGCCCCGTTAATGGTGGGCAACTCGACGCGCGTCAACCGATTACCTTCCAGGTGCAGGATAAAAGTGGCCAGTGGCACATTGTTGATCGGTCTTACATTGATTTTAACGAAACCACTCCCTTTGATGACTTCCAGAATCACGCCCGTGCTATCACTGATGGTACTGAGCATTCGACCGTCGTGACCGTTGCCATAGGCCAGTGTCACTGAATGACCTACTGGCGAAAACATTTTCACGGGCATGGCCACTTCCGGGCTGGAACCCATTCTTTTGAGGATCTCCACAAGACCAGACTTGTGTACAATTTTGTATTCGCCGAATTGACGGTGTTCATCGGACTCCGCAAGTTCGTAGAATTTGAAACTCTCGATTTTCTGTTCTTTCATTTTTTGGCGACTGGGGTCCGGATTTTTTTTATCGTCCCCGTAATCGCCCGTGACGGCGAAAGTTTCTCCTGAATTGACGGAGATGATCCTTTTATCCGTCAGATATTCAGACATTGCCGGGCCCCATCCCTCACCATACCCGTTGTCGACGGTGCTGAGCGGATTGAACGCAAGTGTTAATGGAACGACGGGGCCGCAGAGGTTGTTGGTTTTAACTTCCGGCAATGAAATTGAAACGGTGTATAAACCAGTGCGTGAATCAACACCTGATTGAACGAAACTCAAGAAGTTAAACGCGTTGGAGTGGACAGCGGTAGACGCGGCCATGGGCGATCCCCTCATAGGGTAATAGAATCAGTTAATGACGATAGGAGTTGACGCAAGAAGATCTGCTGTATAGGTCGCCTGGCGCATTGTGAACCACGTCTCTATAGGTAAGGCGTGTACAAATACGTCGCACATCCTGTGCGTTCGCCATATCAACGGAGGTCGAAACTTTCATTGAGGTGCAGTGGTTCTTAATCGTGAGTACTTCGAATACCCACGACATTGCGAACGTCCAGTGCCCACGCATCTTACATGCCTTCTAATCTGTCTTGTCATTTCAAAATCGGCCAATTAATGGCCGCTCGGACAAAACACTAACAGCATTTTCGGTCGTGCGAACCTAACAGATCTGCTAGTACCAAAACTCGAAATTCAGGCGTAAAAACTGTTCTCAATGAACGCGGCGTCCACTCACCAGCCGACGATAAACGAATCAATGCAAGGAGTTCCAACCGTGGCCGATCCAAACCCTGCGCCGACAATCGACGCAATAGAAGCTGATAACACCATTGATCTCGTGAAACTGGGGCCGGCCCGGCTTATCACCTATATCGACTACGACGGTATCGCCGAAGGGCACTATGTTGATTTGAATTGGCGCGGCTGTGACCCCAATGGCGTTGTGTATGACGACCTGAGGTCTGGCGTAGAAGTGACCAAGGACAATCTGTCGACCAGGGGCGTGCAAATCGACATTGAAAACAAAACGCTCAAAGATGTGGATCAGGGCTGGGTATTTTACTCGTATCGGGTTGATTCAACCGGCACTGCGGGCGATGAGTCGAACCGGATCTTTTTTTACGTCGGCAAACGTCCCCGGGCCAAGCCGTACCTGCCGGTGTTGCAGATCAAGGAGTCCCATGACCTGCATCTGGACCTCGCCACTGTTGGCATGACAGCGGGTGTTTGGGCTGGGCCTTACGAAGCCATGGCCGCGGGCGATACCCTTAATTTCCACTGTCGTCGTTTCGATTCCAGTGGCAAAGAGCTGACGCCGGCGATTGAAAACTCCGAAACAGTGTCTAAAGAGCAGGTCGGTAAACCGTTTCCGCTGTTCCTCAGCAAGTCTGATCTGAACCGGATCGCAGGCGGCCGGATTGAAGTGAACTACGGCATCCAATACGTCGACACACCGGACGAAAGGACATTGTCGTCCCTGCAGGTGATACACATCATCCCGCCGACATCACCTGTGTTACCAGCGCTGGAGATCGTCGGCCATACCCCGGGCCAAGTGATCAGCCCGGCACGGTATGCCGGCGGAATGCCGGTCCGAATCGCAGCCTATCCCGGCATGAGCGTCGGTGACCGGGTGTACTGTTACGCAAACTCTGAGGCGGACGATGCTGAACAGCTTGTCCTGGAAACGCAGGTAGATGCCTCAACGATTGACAAAGGCTTTATCGAGTTTTTCATCGATTCGCGGTGGTTGAAAGCCAGCAACGGTAATGCCATCGACTTGCGATACCAGTTCGCCTGGATTGGTACCGCAATGTCCGCTCCTTCTTACCCCGCGACGGTTCGTGAAGCTTTGAACTTACCAATGGCAATCGTCGTAGGGGCTGTGCCCGGTGAGGATCCGGTAGAAGGTGAGGGTGAGCTGGACGTTTTTGCCCTCAATATCAAGGGCGTAAACATCAAACTTGATGAGCTGACCAGCTACCAGCCTGGTGACGGGATTGAGATGCTCTGGGATGGGTATGGCACAACAGGCCACTACATCGCCACTGATCCAATCCCGGAGGATGCGCGTACGTTCAACATCCCGCCCCAATACATACCGGCGAACTTCGGTAAAACAGTGCAGGTGTACTACAAGGTGACACCGAGAGGCGAGACAGCGGCTGAAACATCGGGTGTATTTGGTGTACGCGTCTTGGGAATACCAGCGACAAGATACCCAAGTATTCAGTCCAGACAAGCGCAACAGGCTGGCGGAAAGATCTCTGTGAAAGCGGTGCCCGCTGCGGGTGAACTTTTCTCCTATCCAACCGGTTGGCCCTATATCCGTGCAGGCCAACGCGTGAACGCCGTGCTGGTCGGGAGAAATATTGCGAACAACGAGCGCCTGACCCTTCCGATATTCGACAACCACACTGTCAGTGCATCCGAAGGCAGCAGCCAGAAGCTTGAGATATACGTGAAACAAACTGAGTTGGCGAAATTCAAATTGGAACAAGTCGCCGTTCAAGCGACGATTACTTATGAGCCCGGTGCAGAAATAACTCTACGAGAAACGCATTTTACATTGGTTTCTTGATGTCATTTGCTTTGAAAAAAAACAAGTTTTTATAATTTAATTTTAGTGAGGTTTAACGTCATGGCTGTTAAAAAAGTAACGCAAGCAGAATACCTTGCTTGGATGGCCAGTTCATCGCGCATGAACGGTTGGGGTGCGTTCGTCGCCTACGATCGTGACAAGTGCAATCAATTGTTGCTCCAGGAATACATTGCAAAATTCGATGAAAATGAGTACGAATACGCGATCGATGACACCTACGCAGATGGGGACACTATTTGGAATTGGGTCACCAATTATCAAACAGACACGCCACGATTGAGTTTTGAAAATAATCCTGATGACGCTGGTAACAACGTCGCAGAGGCGAACTTGAGCATAGCGGTTGTCGGAGGCGTGACGGTCCAACTGACCGGTGCTTCCAAAAATCCCGAAGTGACCAAAATCAATTCTTATGATCCGCTAGACCACCCCGAGCTCAAGGCAGACAGGGTGATGCTTAGCGATATCCAGGGTGGAGTGGATAAAAATGGAAAGGTAGTACTTGACCTGGGGGCCGATGCGACACAGAGGCGCATTTGGGAGTTGAGTGGATCGCGCTACCAGCATGAGCGTCGTATGGGCGGCGCTTTTATGAAACGTAAATTCCGGGAAGCAGGCCCCGAGCGCAGTACGTTTCCACTTGGACAACTGGCTTATACCGACCAGGACTATCTGAAGCCGCATAGATTCCAGTCACGCATTGTTATGGAACAGGGTGCGAATTTAGCGAAAGCATCTAACTTTGGCAATGGTGCATTGGAATTGCGCATTGCAATGAAAGACCAACCATTAGGTGGTTTTCCGGGGGATGATTGGTTGTATCCGTTTCCGAGTGATCGGCCGGAGATTGATGCTAGTTTGATGATCGGTAATAAGCTGCTGATGCGTGAGATCATTGCCATTGGCGCCAAGCGGGTTTTTAACTCTGACGATGCGACGTTTGAAGAAGCGGTTGACGGCGGGGGAAACATTTGGAGACTAAAAGTTAACCCCTCCAACGGTTTTTTATACGTGCCATCGACTGAATATTCTGCGGACCGCTATAGATTTCGGTGGTTCGAAATACCTATCTACATTAATCCCGACCATAGGTTGACCGTCACAAATTATGGTGATGGGAATATGGGGGTCGGCATGGGGACAGTCGAGCATGGTATCGGATGCGGCGTCTGGATTGGTGACGATTTGCAGATCAAGCAGTTTAGTATGGGTGTTAATATCAGCGGTACGTTTTCGTTTGAAATTGATCCGGATCTTCGAAGGATTATCGTTAAGGTTGTGAACTTCAAGGTGGATGTTGCAGTCAAGGAAAAAGGAGAAATATCCGATGCGGTCGCGGGGTTCATCAATGCTGAGAATTCACCTTTAAAACAACAGATCACAGAACATTGTAAGTCTGAGGTTGCCAAGATTTTCGTTAATGCATTTGAGCCCATTGACGCGTTTGTGCTGCATAGTCTCTTATTTACCAGTGAAGACGCGATAGAACTGAAAAGTGTTCATGCCCCTGTTGATCTGGTTAGTTTTGGCTCCATTAGTCCACGCTTGACCACCTTTGCCATAAATCCTCAGGAAAAACTCCTCGGTTACGGTACTGCCCACACCTTTGCAACCTCACCCGTCACAACGGGGGTAAAGTGGAGTGTAAAAAACATTGATGGCACCACGAGCGGAGCCGGACAAATCAATGAAAGTACCGGGCGATACACCGCGCCCGGGCTTGACGACATTGATGGTACTTTCAAGCGGGTAAAAGTGACGGCCACTGCCGCAGGTCATACCAGCACAGCACTGGTAACGATTGCCGCCCGCGCTATTACCCTCAATCCGCTGGTGCAAACGTGTGATGCCTCCAGTGAGGGCTCAGCGGAAACGGTAGCGTTTTCAGCCAATGCAATGACCGGCGCGTTGAAGTGGTCGGCAACGGAAGGCGAAATTCCGGAAGACGCTAATGAGGATCGGACAAACGTTTACACGGCCCCGTTGAAACAGCCGTTTGAGGATAAAACATTTACCATTGACGAAGTCAAGGTAACTAACACTACGGGGCAAGTACAGTCCTCTTTTGTTGTGGTGAAGCATAATAGGCAGGGCTTGACGATTGATGTTGAACTTGACGGACAAGCTCCCGGGAAAGCGCAGTTTTCTGCATCGCTCGGCAGTAGACCGGTTCCTGATGCCGTTTGGAGTTGCTTTCCTGCGGAGGGCGCCGGTTCAATCGACCAGAACGGTCTTTATACTGCTGACCCTACCAGTCAACATCAATTTGTTATTATAACTGCCAATTTCACAATGAATGGCTGGTTGATGGGCGATAACTTTTCTATACAACCCCTGCCCTTGGGAGCATTACCGCCAAAACCTGCCCCTGAAATCCCACAATAGCCCTAAGAGGTAATCGCGCAATCAGCGAAACGCCTTTTTTGTAGCCTGACGCAATTGTTCATTCCTCTGAAAAGTTCAGAGGACTTTCCACGCACGCCCACATTATTGTTTTGAGGATCATTATCATGGCCGGCAACTCACTTACCGATATTTTAGAAAAAATGACTGCAGGCTCCATCATGGAAAAATGGGGAGCGATATGTGCGTTTGACCGCGAGCGAGTTAACCTGATTTTACAACAACAATGGTTGAAAAAATACGAGGGATTCAACCACATGCCGGGGTTTTCCGGGAAGGTGTATTTAAATGATGCGAAAACAGAGGAGGGCGAACTGACTGATATTGTATTGGGTACACCTTTGTTGTCATTTGAACCCTCAGTGCTCAGTAACTCTAAAGCCAGGCTGACACTCAGTATCCTGAGTGGGACGTTTACCGCCCAGGAAAAGAACATGGGTGTGATGTACAGCTACGCCATCACAGAAGCGCAAGGTTACACGGTCACGCTGCATTTGGATTTGTCGTACGTCAAAGGAGAGGTTGATCTGTTCGGCCGGGTGATCCTGAATATCTCCCAGGGCACCACGTTTTCATGCAATCTGGCGGCGCCAGCTACCAGCCAGGAAAAGCTTGGGGCGTTCTTCGACGAGCGATTCAAGGCACTGGATCCTGAACGGCAAGTATATGAACTGGGGATGCTGAACCTGAGCGGGGTCAGTGATTTGCACCCTGACAGTTTCAAAATTCTGACGCAACGAGCGCCTGGCGCAGCGGTGGCCGGGGCTTTGAACGCTGCAGATGGCGCTGTCGTGGTGATGGTTAAACTTAAAGGCAGCGAACACGGTGGGGACTATCCGTCGCCTGAGACCTTCCCCTACCTCATTCCTGATGATGAAGAAAATGGACTCAAGAAGTACTCGGCGACGATGGTGCTGGCCAGGGAGTTCAGCGGGCGTTGTGAACACGAGAAGCTGGAGTTGATTCAGAGCCTGCTTTTCCCGGAGGGGAAAAACGTTTTCGTCGAGCATTCGCGTTTCGAACCTCATGACATGGTTATTTTCGGTAGTCTGGACCCGTCTAAAACCTCACTGACCATCGAGCCCTCGTTATACAGCCTCAAGGCCGGTGGTGAACCGCTCAACTATCTAGCCTATTTGAACGGTGAACGTGTCGCTGCGCAATGGAGCGTCAAAAGCCTCAACACTTTCGCGTCCGGAGGTGAAATGGATCCTTACGGTAGATATATGCCAGTGGACGCAGATGAAATCGGTAAGGATGTTGCGCGCAATATTGTGACCGCGACCTTTGTTGACCCGATAACAAGGCTGGAATATGTAACTTCGGCACTGCTGTTGGTTACTGCGGAAGACATGACCGTGTCGCCCAAGTCTGCGGCGAGGCGCGCAGGCGGTGAATCCGTGACCCTTGTCGCAACAGCGCTCAGTGGGAGTACCCTGACCTGGAGCAAACCGGAGTTGGGTGACTTGGAGGTCACTGGCAATGTAGCGATCTACACGCCGCCCACCACTATGGATCCGAAAGTTCCATTTGTTACCCAGAAGATCTCGGTCACCAACTCGGACGGTGAAACTGTAACAGCCAACGTGGTGTTGTCCGCTTTTGACGCAACGGTGGCGATTAGTCCTCCTTTTGTGAGCACGCTACCTCGCTCCGGCGTCGTAGAACTGAGCGAAAGTTCGGCCGCTCCACCTGAGTTTGAACGTCAGTGGTCAGTTATCTCTGGTGGCGGAAGCGTTTCAACGAAGGGTGTGTTCACTGCCCCTGCCGGCCGTTCAAGTGAGGTCAACGTTGTCCAGTGCCTTATTTATGCACAGGGGTGGCTTGTACGCGCCGGATACAGCGTCATAAATAACCGCAACCATGTTTTGGAAGAAGGGTGGGACCAGCTCGACTCGTTTCACATAATGTCTCGCAGAGGCGAAAGAAAATTGTATGCCAATGGCTATCAACAACTGGCCCTTGATATAAAACTCAAGACGCGGGGCGACGTGCCTATTACATTAGAGGATTTGTCTACCTTGAGAATCTTCTATATGGATTCGAAACAACAAGTTGTTGATTTGCCGGCAGGGCAAATCGGTGTTCCGAAGGGGAACGTAAAATGGGCTCAAACACGTGTGACCAATGATTACACACCGGCGGGCAGTACCAACGGCAAGACGTTGACAGATAACGCTCCTGCCGCTGAAGATCAACATGTCTATGTCTACATGATGGCGAGAGATACGACCGACATCACGAAGTTTTACGCCGTGTTTCATTCGCAGGGCAGACCCTACAGTTCGCTTGATTCAACACACGAACTCCGTTCCATTGAATTGCTTCCCGAACGCAGCCCTACCGTTAATTTCGGCAATTATACCCTCAAACGAAATCGTATTGAGGGCGGTGGGCAAAGTGAAAGTGACCAGGACGATGATCGTAATTTCGATTATTTTCTCGAAACGCTGGATTACTGGGAGTTATCTTTTAAACAGCCTTCAGGGAAAGTGCTGAAGTTCATGACGGTCAAACCGATGAATAAAGGTTCGCACGTTCAGTGGGAAAGTACGTTCTATAACGAGAGGATGTTCAGTTGCACGGGCTGGGCGTTTAGAGGGATGGGCAAAAAAAGCTTGCCGCCTGTAATGACGTACAGCCCGATACTGAAGTGCTCCACTCAAGTAGGACAGGCACTCAAATCTGAAATCAATAATTTCAGTCTGTCGGAGGGGGATCTTCTTTTTTCCGTGGTTCGCCGCAAGGATGTCCGCCAGGACAGTGCTGGCGATTTCAACGAACTCAAGGCAGAAGGCATGCAGTTTTACATGACTGACGAGGAAGGCCATCAACATGCCATTGAGGTGAAGTTGAAACCAGACGATCGGAATCGAATTCAGGTCAGAACGATTGCACCGCCCACTCTCTGACGACTGTTTTACAAGCGGTGCATCGCGCACCGCTTTTACCTAATTGTTGACTGACGAGATCGAACCATGAAAAACGAAGAAAAAACGGCACTTCACTCCAATGCGTTCAACTTTCGCAGCTTTGTACAATCCGGTGTCGACCCGCGCACCGGGTTATATACCGTGGCACTTTCGCTGCACGAAGTAGAAGCCAACGATCTGCGAGGTCCGGTACCCAAACTGTCGCTTTCTTTTAACCCGACCAATCCCTTGAACTACGGGTACGGGGAAGGGTGGAGTCTGGGTTTAACGCAGTTCATCACCGATTCACAAGTCATCTCAGTATTTTCAGGCGAGACGTTCAAAGTCACGGGCGATTATGGGGACGATGCAGAAAACCCGGATGCCACTCGCCAGAAAATGAAAGAACAGAAAATCCAGAGCTTCAAATTCTACGAACTGTCCGACGATGATGCACAGCGCGAGTTTGGCGAGTACAAAGTCGTGCACGCCTCCGGACTGGTAGAAGTCCTCAAGCGCATGGGCTCAAGCCCGGAAGTGGCCATGCCGGTGAAAATGTACTCCCCTCAGGGGCATGCCGTTACATTGACCTATGGCGGCGGCGCGCAGGGACGGATGCTGAGTACCATCAAAGATAGCCAGGGCGTGTTGCTGGAAGTCATCAAGAGCTCATCCACGATTGAACTTCGAATCAAGCCGGTACGAGACGTACCGTTGGCAGTGTTCACCTTGGAACTGGACAGTGACCGGCTAACGCGCGTCAACTTGCCTGTCACCAACGACGCCGGCTGGCGTTTCGAATATGGGATCGAACGCGAGCAGCTGTGCATCAAGGAAGTCTGGACACCACTGGGTGCTCACGAGACCCTCTTGTACAACGACCTCGGCCACGGTTTCCCTGGTGGCAGCGATCGTCTGAACCTGCCCCGTGTCACTGATCATGTCACCGACCCGGGTGGTGGTCAGAACTCGATTACCGTGAAGTACAGCTACAGCGACAGTGGCAACAACTTCCTGGGTAAAAACTCGCCCATCAGTTGGACTGATGACGGGCTGGACAACCTCTATAAAATCCTCGGTACGTATGTATATGAGTCCACCGAAAAGCTGATGGTGGAGAACGACGCCGTTCGTACCGTCACCCGGACGTTCAACCGGTTTCACCTGCTGACCTCGGAAGTCACCACCCAGGGCACTCATCGTCAAACCGTCAAAACCACTTACTACGCTGATGATTCGTTGTCGTTTGACGAGCAGGTGCGTCAATGCCAGTTGCCGAAAGAGGTGGCAACACGCTGGAATTTGACCGATAACGCGACGCAATTTCGTGAAGACAAGGTAATCAGTGAGTACGACATTCACGGTAACCAGACACTTAGCGTTCAGGCCAACGGCATTACCGAAACCACATCTTATTACCCTGCCGATGGTGTGCCTGGGGTGTGGAAAGACCCCTATGGTTTTGTCCGTCATGTGAAAGAAAAAACCGTCTCCCCGGCCAAGGACCCAGCACTCGTGCCTGACTTGCAAGCCGGCGCCCCGGTTTTACGTGCACGCTACAACTATGTCGAACAACCACCTCTGAGCACCAGCGCGACTCATTGGGTGGCTCTGGCCGAAGAACAATTGCTGGAAGGCACAGGCGAAACCGCACCGCTACTGGAGCGCACGACCTACACATACTTCAACGAGCCGCTCACCCCGTTTCTGCATGGTCAGCCTAAACGCCAGGGGGTCGCACGTGGTGGCGCCAACGACCTTCACACTACGTTTACCGACTATGAATACAGCAAGCCCGCCGCCACTTTTGCGACTTTTGCCGGTGAAACCGTTTTACTCACCAAACAGACGCTGACCACTGATTTCGACAGCGTGCACAAAGAAATTCTCGAGGAGCGCTCGCTGCTCAATGGTCAGCCGATCCTCTCCAGTGATAAAGACGTCAAGATCCGTTATACCTACGATGCCTTGGGTCGGGTGCGTACCGAAACAGTGGCGCCTGACAGCGCGCTCAATAACGCCACACGTACTTACACTTACCGACTGATCCGCCCGGCTGATCAGGACCAAGCGCCGGTAACCGACCCGGTTACCCAGGAAGTCGAAGATGTCAAACAGGTAAAAAGTCGAACCTGGCTGGATGGCCTGGGTCGCCCAATCAGAGAGCAACGTCAGGATAAGGACAATGGCACCGCCGCTTTTCGCGACATTTACGAAGCCACCTATGACGCGCTGGGCCAGTTGACCACCGAGACCGAGATCGACTGGTTGGAGAAAACCGATCTCAAGTTGACCAGTACTTTCACCTATGACCTGTGGGGCCAGCAGTCCAGCGTCACCGGCCCGGACGGGGTCAAAAGTTTTACCGATAACAACCCCATCACCTTCACCAGTGAAGAATGGGTCGAAGGGATGGGCAAGACCAAAACCCTCAGTAATCGCTTCGAAAAACCGGTCACGGTCGAGCGCTTCGAGCTGGACGGCAAGACGCGTGTCAGTTTGCACAGCTACAAATATGACGGGCTGGCACGGACCGCATCGGAGAAAAACGCAGCCAACCTGGAAACCAAGTACGTCTACGATGCTTACGACCGCATGATCGAGACCACGTTGCCTGATCGCAACAAGGTTGTGCGTGAATATGCAGTGCACAGCCGTGCAGACTTGCCGACGCTGATTCGGGTCGGTTCAACCGTGCTAGGGACCCAGGCGTTCGATGGTCTGGAGCGAATGACGAAGTCAGTCACGGGGGGGCGTGTCACCGAATATGAATTCGACGGCAGCACCAGCCAGCCAGATCGGGTCAAGCGGCCAAGCGGTGACGTGATTGCTTATACCTACATGCCTGAATTGACCGAGGAGCCAATCACGCGTGTCACCATCCCCAAAACGGCAGCGTTGACGGCGATCGAGTCGACTTATGATTACGATCCGAAAAATGCACGGTTGATCGAATCTTCAGAACAGGGCCTGGCGCTTTCCCGTACCTACAACAGCAACGGTGAAGTGATCACCGAAAAACGTACCCAGGGCGGCGAGCCCTATGAAATGACCTACGTGTACAGTCGACTGGGGCGTTTGGTGCGTTACACCGATGTACTCAATCAAGTGCAGCGATACGAGTACGATCAAAAAACCGGCCAACTCAACTGGACGGCGCTGGGTGAAGCAGGTCAACCGGGCTATATCAAGACGGACTTTACCTACAACGCCCAAGGGCAGACCGCCACCATTCACACGGTGGACGGCTCCGCAGATCAAAGCCTCAAAATCACCCTGAAGTACGACGCTCAAGGTCGTGAGACGGTGCGGGACTTTGATTTCGGCGCATCGGCTTCTCGTCTGAGCCAGAGCTGGAATGGTCTGGATCAGATCGTGCACAAACTGCTGAGTGAAGGTGCCGATGAGGGCGGCGAGATCCTGCGTGACGAGCACTATGAGTATGAGTTGCGCGGACGTCTTGAGAATTATCAATGCGCCGGACCACAATCCCCCGTGCACCCTTGTGGCAAAACACTGAAATCACAAATGTTCTTTTTCGACGCTATCGATAATCTCGAAGAGGTTACCTCCACATTTGCCGATGGTGGTTCCATAAAATCAACGTTCGCCTATGCATACGAAGACCCGGCGCAGTTGAGCAGCATTACCGATGTACATTCAGAAAATCCCGATGATCCCCTCGTCCAGAAATTTGAATACGACGAAAATGGCAATTTGCTCGAGGACGAAGCGGGTCGACGCCTGGCTTATGACAGCCTGGGTCGCCTGGAAAGTGTCAGCGAAAAGGATGGTGGAACGCCCAGAGGTCACACATACGACAGTGAGGACAAACTCTCGTCAGTCGGCGGTGCGAGCAACAACGAACAGCGTTTTTACAATGGCGATACATTGGTAAACCGGATTAGCGGTGATCAAACAAGCACCTTCGTGCGTGCCAACGAAACACTGCTCGCTGAGCAGCAGGGCGGTGGGGGCCCAAAGTCCTGATGCTGGCCAGCGACCAGAAAAATACGGTCCTGTCAGAGATGAGTGGTGGCGTGGCCAATACCATCGGCTATACCGCGTATGGTCATCAGAATGCGCAACGGCCGGTTGAAACGCAGCTGGGCTTCAACGGCGAGTTTGGTGAACCGGATACGGGTTGGCAGCTGTTGGGTAATGGGTATCGGGCTTATAGCCAGAAATTGATGCGGTTTCAGAGCCCGGACAGTTGGAGTCCGTTTGGGGACGGTGGGTTGAATGCGTATGCGTATTGCGAGGGGGAACCGGTTTCTAATTCGGATCCGGAGGGGCATAGCGTATGGAAAATGATTGTTATGGGGCTGATGGTTGGCGGCGACGATGCAACTGGGAGCGCCACCAGCGGGGCGAAAGCAGTGAAAGGAACTCGTGGAGTGGATAACATTGCGGATGGTATGACGGACCTCCGCATTTCGGGACGCTCCAGAACCAAAGCGCGCGGGACAACTGCGAAAAGAAGCGACACTCCCCCTCCGGATTACGACAGCTCTCCTACTCGAACTCAACTTCCAAGTACATCTAGGTCTGCACAGTCTGCGCAGAAGGTAAAAAGACCACCTCAACCTAAATTTAAAGTGGGTGATTATGAGCATAATAAGATCAACTTTCCCGAGGCTTTTAAGGCTGCTCAAGCACGGCATGTAACAGGTGCCGTAGTGGGAAAACACGCGTTAGGTGACTTAGTCAACACCACTAAGAAAGGCTCGGTTGAACAGTGGTTTGGTTTGCCTGAATTCAATACCGCAGTACGTCAAACCCTTAAGAGGCAGGTTGGGAAGCACGTCGACAAAAGATAGTTAAGCTTCATTGTATAAGGCTGCGGTTCCAACCGCAGGCTTTAACTTAAACCCTCATGGCCCTGTTCGTAACGGGCACTCTGGAGAGCGCGTCGCGACAATCCTGTTTCGATTTGACTGTCGTGGCGCATCAGGGTCGCATTCATCAAATTTGAGGTCTTACCTTGATGGTTGCTAAATCAACTACGACTGAAAGATCGCTACTATTTGCCGTTGATGAAAAAAACACTGTGTTGTGTGAAGTCAGTGCACGAGGAAACAAAGATATCGCTTACACGGCCTACGGTAACCGCTCGAATGAATCGTCGAGCAGTCAGCTGGGTTACAACGGCGAGTTGCGTGAGGACAAATGGGGTTGGTATTTGTTGGGTAATGGCTACAGGGCTTTCAATCCCAGGCTGATGAGATTTCATAGCCCGGACAGTTTGAGTCCGTTTGGGGAGGGTGGGTTGAATGCGTATGCGTATTGTGGAGGGAATCCGATTATGCGTTCGGATCCGACGGGGCGTATGGGTAAGTGGGTGAAACTGGCTACCGGCCAGTGGTCCGAAACTGTTATGTCGAGCGTAAACTCAGGGCCTTTAATGCCAAGCAGTCACTTGGCGCAAGTTCCTGTAGTGGCGAGGGTTGAGCTGCCTACTTCGTTTTCAGGCTCGGCTTCCCAACTTCAATTACACCGAAACGTTACTGCCGGCGTTATGCAGGATTCTGTCGTACAACAGCCAAGCGGATCTCATGTGCTTGTTACGACCGCAAGCAATGCTCGAAGTAGGTTGCAACAGGGCGATGCCGTGTATGGTCAGGCACGTTCTGCAACAACAGTTAGTTTTAGCGAGATGGCAGAGCGTGTGCATTTTGATAGTAGTAAAAAACTCAACAAAAGTTGGGTAGGGGTCGATGATGTTCCGGCCGATGCTACATTTGACTACAAAAGAAGAGGGGGTTTGATGTGTCGGCCTAAACAACTTGCCGAGGTGAAACCTTCTTTCATAAGGCAAGGGATTAAAGAGGCCAAAGTGACAGCTTTATCATGAGTAGATAAACGGAGTATACGTAGGTAAAACTCCCCGGTTTTAATCATGAGAATGCGGGGTTTAGCCTTTTAACCCACTCACCCTCGCAAACTCCACCAACGCACCGCCATGTCCAACCCCCAACTTGTCCATCGCGGTGCGTTTCTGCCGACTGATCGTTTTCTCACTGCGATTCAGTTGCGCGGCAATCTGGCGCCCCGACATGCCCTGCACAAACAATCGCACCACTTCCAGCTCCCGCTCCGACAACGCCGCCTTCGGTGCTTCGTCGGCATGACGCGGCAACGTCTGTGCGTCCAGCATCCGCTCAAAAGACGGACTCAAATACCGCCGACCTTTTGCCACTGCATGCACGGCCTGTTTCAACTCGGTCAGCGAGCTGTGTTTGTCGAACAAGCCGTTAACACCGGTGTTGAGCAGCGCCTGGAGCAAACCCGGGTTACACAGCATCGTCATGACAATCAGCTTCACGTGACTGAAGTGTCGTTTGACGTAGCTCATCAGTTTCAGCCCGTCGGGGGACTGACTGTCGGGCATTGAGTAGTCGCACACCAGAATCTCGCAGGGATAGCGTTCCAACTGTTGAAGAAGTTCATCGGCATTGTACGCTTCAGCGACTACGGAGAAGGGTGAACCGATCGGTAAGGTCAGCGCCATTTTGACGCCTAGCAATACCACGGGATGGTCGTCGGCGAGGATGATCCGGTATGTAGTTTGAACACCCCGACCGGCTACGCCGCTGCGATGTTCTGGCATCGGGTTGTCGGTGGGTGTCAGGGCAGATAGAGGTCCGGGGTTCATGTGGCTTCTCGGTTCAGGCTGATTGGGGCACTGAACAGAAGGGTGGATCCGGATCAAGGCAAGTGAATCAGACCTTGCTCCAGTGCCTTGACCACAGCGGTCCAGCGCGAGCTTGTGCCGAATTTTCGGCGAATGTTGTTGAAGTGGTAATTCACACCGGCTTCGGTGCAATTGACGATTTGGGCGATCTCCCATGAGGATTTGCCTGCGGCGCTCCACTGCAGCACCTCTGCTTCTCGGTTGGTCAGTGATATGGATGTCGCGTGTTCGGGCACCTGAGGCTGAAAATGGACCTGGGTTGGCGATGACCGGACGGGCGTCACATTGGTACGGTTCATATCGGAATCTCCCATTTATCATCAATGATCGCGTGGGCGCGGAGGAATCTTCCTACTGCAAATTGGACAATTCACGCGGCCGCCTTCAGGCACGGTGTAGGTGGCTGGAGGTTCGGCCTATTTATAACGCGAAAAAAAAGCCACGGAACCTGTCACAAATTACAGGTAGGCGACTTTATCGACGTGCGGACTTCATGGCTGTAGTCCGATGGATAATGTTTTGTGGGACTTTTCCGGAGGACGACCGTAGGTACTGAATCGAATTTTTTTTTGAATTGCACGCCCGAAGTGGCGCCTTTGGCGAATTGAGATAGGGTTGAATCAGGATTTCGCGCGACAGGAGAACCACATGCGCTATTCAGGCTTGACCCATCGCATCGCCGGAGAAGGCGCTGCGGCCTGGCACATTCATAACCGCGCACTGCAATTGCGCGAGCAGGGCGTCGACATCCTGTTGCTTTCGGTCGGCGACCCGGATTTCGATACACCCCAACCCATTGTTCAAGCAGCTGTCGGAAGCTTGCTGGCTGGTGACACCCATTATTCGGAGGTGCGCGGCAGTCGAGGGCTGCGCAACAGCATTGCCCGCCGTCATCAGCGACACACTGGCCAGGTGGTGGACGCCGAACAGGTGGTTATCATGCCGGGCGCCCAGTGTGCGGTGTATTCGGTGGCGCAATGCGTGCTCGATCCCGGGGATGAAGTGATTGTTGCCGAACCGATGTACGTGACCTATGAAGGCGTGTTCGGTTCAATCGGGGCGAAAGTGGTGCCGGTGGCGGTGCGTTCAGAGTACGGTTTTCGGGTTGATCCGGAGGATGTCGCGGCGCTGATCACGACGAAAACCCGCGCTGTTTTGTTAAACAGTCCAAACAATCCTTCCGGTGCGAGTCTGTCGCTGGATATCTGGCGGGAACTGGCTTCGTTGTGCATCCGTCACGACCTGTGGCTGATCAGCGACGAGGTCTACAGCGAGCTGCTGTACGAGGGCGAGCACATCAGCCCGGCCAGCCTGCCGGGCATGGCCGAGCGCACCGCGACCATCAACAGCCTGTCCAAATCCCACGCCATGAGCGGCTGGCGAGTGGGCTGGGTGATCGGACCCAAGCTATTGGCTGATCACCTCGAACATCTGTCGCTGTGCATGCTGTTCGGCATTCCGGAGTTCGTGCAGAAGGCCGCACAACTGGCGCTCGATGAGGACTTGCCGGAGGTGACGCTGATGCGCGAGGAATACCGTCAGCGCCGCGACCTGGTGTGCGCGAGCCTTTACGGATGCGCGGGTCTGCGGCCGATCTGTCCGGACGGCGGGATGTTTGTGATGGTCGACGTGCGCCAGACCGGTTTATCCGCGCAGCGGTTTGCCGAATGCCTGCTGGAGGGGTATGGGGTGTCCGTACTGGCCGGGGAAGCGTTCGGGCCTAGTGCGGCGGGGCACATCCGGATTGGATTGGTGGTGGATCGGCTGAAGCTGGCAGATGCGTGTCAGCGTATAGCATTGTGTGCGTCGAACGTGCTGGAGGCGCGGCGGGCCTGATCAAAACATCAAAAGATCGTAGCCTGCGGCGGCTCCTACAGGTATTGAGTTCACCAGAAATTGTGGATGATTAAGTCCTGTAGGAGCTACCGCAGGCTGCGATCTTTTGACCTTCAGCCTTTCCAGACCCCGGCATTCACCAGATTCTTCGGCCGCTCCCCAGCCAATGCCGCCAGCAGATTGTCCACCGCACAGGTGGCCATGGCCTCGCGTGTTTCATGGGTCGCCGAACCAATGTGCGGTGTGGCCACGACGTTGTTCAACTGCAACAGCGGCGAGTCTGGATTCAACGGTTCCCGCTCAAACACATCCAGCCCGGCCGCCCGAATTTGCCCGTCACGCAATGCCTCGATCAACGCGGCTTCATCCACCACCTTGCCCCGGGAAATGTTGATGAAGATCGTCTCAGGCCCCATCAGCGCGAACTCTTCAGCGCCGATAAGTTTTTCGGTTTCCGCCGTTAGCGGCAACGTCAGGCAGACGAAATCGGCTTCCCGCAATAACTGCGCAAGGCTCCGGTACTGCGCGGCGAAACGCTGTTCCACCGCCGGTTTCGGCGAGTGACTGTGATAGATCACCGGCATGCCAAATCCAAAGTGACCACGCTGCGCCAGCGCCTCGCCGATCCGCCCCATGCCGATGATGCCCAGGGTCTTGCCATGCACATCGGTGCCGAATTGCGCCGGGCCGACGTTACGCGTCCACTCGCCAGCACGCACCACATTGGCCAGTTCTACCACGCGCCTGGCCGTCGCCAGGATCAGCGCGAAACCGGTGTCAGCGGTTGTTTCCGTGAGCACATCGGGCGTGTTGCTGAGCAAGATTCGTCGTTCGGTCAGGTAGTCGATGTCGTAGTTGTCGACGCCTACGGAGACGCTGGCGATGGCTTGCAGATCAGGCGCGAGGTCGAGCAATTCGGCATCCAGCTTCAAGCTCGCGCCGAGCAAGCCGTGCGCCTGGGGCAGGGCTTCGCGCAATTGGGCGAGACCCTCGGCGTCATGGCGTTCGATCAACGTCACTTCGGTCTGTTCGCGCAGACGCGCCATCAGCAGCGGTGAGAGTTTCTTGTACAGAACAACCTGCTTTTTCATCGTCGTCATCTCAATTTCAATTCAGGAATGGGCCGCAGTGCGGGGCGTCAGCGCGACCTTGGGCTGCTCCCGGTCACTGGCACCGGGCTTGAGAAAAATCGTCAGCACCACCGACAGCATCAAGGCGCCGCTCATCAACAGGTATGACGCGCCCGGCGAACCGGTGGAGCTGTTCAGGTAACCGACCAGGTAAGAGCCGCCAAACGACCCGAGCGCGCCCATGCTGTTGATCAACGCCATGGCGCCACCCGCCACGTTGGCCGGGAGAATCTCAGGGACGATGGCAAAAAACGGTCCGTACGGCGCATACATGCACGCGCCGGCGATCACCAGCAGGGTGTAGGACCACCAGAAATGTTCGGCACCGAGGGCGTAGGAACCGTAGAAGGCAATCGAGGCGATCAGCAACGGAGGCCAAACGAAGCGTTTACGTTTTTGCAGTTTGTCCGAGCCCCAGGACACCAGCAGCATGGCGATCACTGCCGCGAGATAAGGCAGCGCCGAGAGCCAGCCGGCTTCGATCATGTCCATTTGCGCACCGGCCTTGAGGATCGACGGGAGCCACAGTACGAAACCGTAAACACCGATGCTCCAGCAGAAAAACTGCAACGCCAGGATGATTACTTTGGGTGAGCGAAAGGCTTCGGCGTAATTCTTCACCGCCTTGATGCCCACCTGTTCGGCGGCCAGGGCGCTTTCCAGGTCGTGTTTTTCCTGATCGGTGAGCCACTTGGCCTGGGCCGGACGATCATCGGCCAGGCGCCACCAGATAAACGCCCAGAGCACTGCGGGCAAGCCTTCAATAATGAACATCCAGCGCCAGCTGTAATGCTGCACCAGGTAGCCCGACACCACTGACATCCACAGCATGGTCACCGGGTTGCCGAGGATCAGGAAGGTGTTGGCGCGGGAGCGTTCGGCACGGGTGAACCAGTGACACAGGTACACCAGCATGGCCGGCATCACGGCGGCTTCGACCACGCCGAGCATGAAGCGGATGACGATCAGCCAGTAGGCGTTGGAGACGATGCCGGTCAAGGTCGCCAGGCCACCCCAGAGGATCAGGCTGACGAAGATCAGTTTCTTCACGCTGTGTTTTTGCGCGTAGATCGCCCCCGGCACCTGGAAGAAGAAGTAGCCGAGGAAGAACAGCGCGCCGAGCATGGAAGACAGGCCCGGTGTGATCATCAGGTCGGCGGCCATGCCGGAGGCGGCGGCGAACCCGTAGTTGGCGCGATCCAGGTACGCCAGGCTGTAGGTAATGAACACAATGGGCATGATGTACCACCAGCGGCGGGCGGCAAGGGTTGCGGTTTTCATGGTGGTGCTCCTGAGCTTGTTGTTTTTTTCGCAGCAGGTAACGGGTTCAAATCTTCGGTGATTGAGCGGGCCTCATCGCTAGCAGGCTAGCTCCCACACTGGATCTACAGGCGACACAAATCCCCTGTGGGAGCCAGCCTGCTGGCGATGGCGTTTTCGAATTCGACGGACAGCTCGGACCGGGTCGGCAACCCCTCCATATCCCCGCGACTCTGCACCGCCCGGCTGCCAACCCAGTTGGCGCGCTTCACGGCCTCGGCAAAGCTGTGGTTCTCCAGCAGCGCGCTGATCATCCCGACAGCAAACCCATCGCCGGCACCGACGGTATCGACCACGGTCGCCACCGGCACACCCGCGACAAATCCCTGATCCAGATGCGTGCGGTAGTACGCCCCGTGCGGCCCCAGTTTGATGGCCACCGCTTCGGCGCCCTGATCCAGATAAAACGCCGCGATGTCGGCCGGGTCATCGAAACCGGTCAGCAAGCGACCTTCACTCAAACCCGGCAGCACCCAGTGGGCGAGGGCGGCGAGGCGGTTGATCTCGGTGATCATCTGCTGTTCGCTGGCCCACAGGCTCGGGCGCAGGTTGGGGTCGAAGGACACACTGCGCCCGGCCTCACGCATGCGGGTCATCAACTCGACAGACATTTCCCGCGCGCTGGCAGACAGCGCCGGGGGAATACCAGTGGCGTGCAGGTGTCGAGCATTGAGCAGTGCGGGATTGATCGACTGCGGTGAAAGAAGACTGGCCGCCGACCCTCGACGAAAGTACTCGACCACCGGATCGCTGCCATCCTCGGCGCGGGACTTGAGCTGAAAACCGGTGGGGTGCAGGTTGTCGACAGCGACATGGCTGCAATCCAGGCCTTCCTTAGCCAGGGTGTCGATCACGAAACGCCCAAGCGAATCATCGCCGACCCGGCTGAGCCACGCCACTTTGAACCCCAACCGCGACAAACCAATGGCGACGTTGCTGTCGGCACCGGCAATGCGTTTGTGAAAGTGGCCAACTTGGGCCAGTTCACCGCTTTGCTCGGCGACGAACATCGCCATGGTTTCACCGAAGGACAGAATATCGATCTCAGACATGAGCGATCTCCAGTCGGGATTGGCCCAGAAGGGCGAGGGTGGCGACATGCTCGGTGGTCAGCTGAATCAGGTCATCGCCTTGCAGTGGATATTCCGCCGCGCGCATGACGCCGTGGTCCATGTGTCGCAACAGTTGTTCCCATGCCTGCAGGTCACTCGCGGCAGGCGGGATGGCGACCAGTTTGCCGTCGGTGCGGCGGGTGACGGCTTTGCAGTGAACATAGCCGACATGGCGGCCCAGCAGTCTTGCAGCGCTGGCTGCCGATTGGTCCTGCCAGTGCCAGTTGCCGATGTCGAAAGTCATCTTGATCGGCAGCGTGTGTTGCTCGACATCGGCGAAAAAGCGCTGGAACGGTTCGATGCGACCGCCCTGCAGGGTCTGATCGTTTTCCACCAGCAACTGCACCGAGCTTTTGCTCAGCACTTGATTCAGGGACTGGAGGTCGCAGGTGTCGGTGAAGTAACCGAGGGACACCTTCAGCGATTTCGCGCCGAACGCCTGAGCGCGTTGCAGGGCAGTGATCAGCTCCGGATTGGGCTTCGACTGGCCGGCCAGCCACAGCTCCATGGGCGAGGAATAGACGCTTTCCAGTCCTTGGGCCTCAGTGGCGTCGGCCAGGAGCGCGGGGTCTTCAACGGTGAGCAATTCTTCGCGCCATTCGATGCGCGTGGCGCCGGCGGCGGCCAATATTTCGATGAAACTGCCCTGGCCGCGTTGGCGGACGAGGTCGGCACCATAGCTGGAGAGGCTGATGGAAACGTGTGGTTTGTTCATTGTTTTTATACCTCTGAAACCGGTTTCATTTTTGTTCAGAAAAAAAGGCTGGTCGGGTAGAGATGTTCAGTGCCGATGAGGCCATCCGTGTCACCGAGAATTCCCAAGCGTCGACCCCCGCACAATCAACCGCGCCGAAAAATCCAGCGTCCGCACCGGCCCGTCATCCCCCCGCAAACGCTTGAGCAAACACTCAAATGCGCTTGCACCGATCTCGGCAGTAGGCTGGGCGAGGGCGGTAATGCCGCTGCCCACCAACGGATACCAATCCAGGTCATCGAGGGCGATCAGGCCGACATCTTCAAACAGATTGCACGTCAATTCGCGCAACGCATGGGTGCTGGCCAGCGCTGCAATGCCGTTGGCGCAGAACAGTGCTTTCGGGCCATAGCCTGGGGTATCAAGGAAGGTTTTCAGCTGTGCTGTCAGGTCGCTGCCGGTCTCTACGAGGGTGCCGCGCAGTACCGGACGTTGGGCGATGTGCGCTTTGAAACTGCTGACCCGTTCGATCCGCGAACTGGTGCCGTCGTACGGTTCGGTGACCAGCAACACGTCGCGATAGCCGCGCTCTTCCAGGTGATCGAGGGCCATTGCGACGGCTTCCGGATTGTCCAGCCCGACCAGATCGCTTTCAAGCTGATCGACTTTACGGTCCACCAGCACCAGCGGCATTTCACGATGCAGTTCATGCAACGCATCGCGGTGGTGGCCAAGAGTGTTCACAATCAAGCCTTCGATGTTGTAAGACCGTAGTAGCGCCAGGTGCTGGCGTTCCTGCTCGTCATCGCGGTCGGTGTTGCACACCACCAGGCTGTAGCCGTGCTGACGGCAGGCGGTTTCCACCCCGTGCATCACGGCAATTGAATAGGGGTTACGGATATCGGCCACCAGCATGCCGATCAGGCGGGTTCGCCCGCGTTTCAGGCCGCGGGCCATCTGGTTGGGCCGGTAGCCCAATTCGGCAATCGCCTGCTCGATGCGCAGGGCAATGGCATCGGAAAGCAGTGCGCGGTCATCGCCAATGAAGCGCGAGACGCTGGCCTTGGAGACCTTGGCGTGTTCGGCCACATCAAGCATCGTCACGCGGCTGCGCTGGGCGGCGGAGAAGTCGTTCACGGTCTGAAACCTTTTTATTGGATTTGTAAGGTTCGGTGCATGGCACTGAAACCGGTTTCAGGAGACACCATTTGCCAATCTGTCGTCAAGCCCCAGTGTGGAAATGCGCCGACAAGTGGTGGTCACGCCAACACGCTCAGCCACGCAGAAATCAGCAGCAACACCGCCATGCACCGGTTGAACCGCTGAAACGACTGCGGGGTTCGCAGCCAGCGTGTCGAGCCCGCGCCCAGCAATGCCCAGGCACCCAGGCACGGCAAGGAAATCAGGAAAAACGTCAGCGACAACCAGGCCACATGCAGCCACCGTTGTTCACCGCCACCGGCGAAAACACTCACAACCGCGAGCGCCATCATCCAGGTCTTGGGGTTGATCAGTTGCAGGCTGGCGGCCCCCACCATACCTAGGCGGCGGTCGGCGCGTTGCGCAGAGAGGGGCTGGGTCGGGACCCTGAAAATTTGCCAGGCCAGGTAACTCAACCACATCACGCCTATCCAGCGCATAACGGTTTGCAGCGCGGGCAGGGCAACCAGTGACGCGCCGGCGCCGGTGCCGACCAACAGCACAATCAGCGCAGCGCTGGCGCACGCACCGAAAATGATCGGCATGGCCGCTGCCAGTCCATATCGGGCACTGTTGCTAAGCACCAGAATATTGGTCGGCCCCGGCGTAATCGACGCCACGAACGCAAATAATATGAAGGGTAGAAAAGTCGGGAAAGAAGACAACATCACGGCAAACTCCGGCGAAGATCATTGATACCGATCTTCGCTATCGTGAACGCTATCTGTCTGGAAGATTTGAGCAGCGCTTGCGGTACAACGCGGGGGTAAATCCATAGGCGCGCACAAACCAGCGGCCCAGATGGCTCTGATCGGCAAACCCCAGTTCCATGGCCACTAACGCCGGTTGCTCACCTCGTGCCAGCATCCGACGCGCCGTGGCCAGACGTAATTGCACCAGATAGGCATGCGGTGCGATGCCATAAGCGGCCTTGAACGCGCGGGTCAACCTGAAACGATCGACGCCCGTCACCGCCGCGAGCTGGTCAAGGCCGATGTCGTGTTGAGCGTTGGCGTGCAGGTACTCCTGCGCTTTTTTCGCCACCAACGGCAGGCGCGGGTCCTCGCCGTAACGAGCGCGCCAGTGCAGATGTCGGGTAAGGCGTTCGAGCAACCCGTCGAGTGCAGTCTGGCGTACGATTTTCAGTTCACCCTGATGCAGGGCCCAGAATGCCAGGTCGGTGGCATGGGCCAGACGCACGTCAGTGGTCAGGGTATTGGCGAAACTCAACTGACTGCGGTCGGGGGCGTTGTCGAACACCGCATTGATTTCACGCTGCAACCATTGCGGATCGAGGTACAGCATGCGGTAAGTGAAACCGTCCTCGGTCGGTGCTTCTCCGTCATGGATATCACCGGGTTCCAGCAGGAATACCTTGCCCGGCGTACTTTGGTGTTTTGTCCGTCGGCAGTTGAACTGTTGGACCCCTTGCTCGGTGACGCCCACCAGAAAGCTGTCGTGCCAATGCGGGTCGTAGGCATGCCCTTTGAAATGCGCGCGCAGCGTCTCGATGCCGGTGTCGGCGTCCCGGGCCAGGTCGATCCAGTTGGGAGTGTTCATGCTGCACCTATGGGTCGGATCACCGAGCTATTTAACGTCTGTGTCGTTGGCTGTGAATAGAACGTTTGTGCATGGCTCAGTTGAACAGGCCTGCTGCGTTGTTGATCGAGCAGCCGAGAGTCGTCTTTGCAGAGGGCCCACAGGTGCGCAGTTTGCAAAGTGATGCCGACCGCTAGCATATAAAACGAGTTGCGCAACTATCAGATCTGTGAGTGGCTCTGCGAAAGCCGATGAGCGTTAATGGCTGCTCGAATGCCCACTCGAGAAATATCAAAATGACCTCTGACGAACAATCATTGTCCGACCCGGTATCACCAGGCCAGGTAATCCTGGTGCAGGCTACGGTGTCGTCTCTCAAAATCAGCTGGGTGTTTGAAAGCCCCCACAATCCTAATACAGGCGTGCGAATCAAGTGGGGGCGCAAGCCATACGACAGTGCGAATGATAAGTATCAAATGGACCTGCCGTTTACTACGCCAGCTGGAAAGTACACGATCACAGCGTTAGCGCCGGACACCCTCTATGAGATCTTTGTTTGGGGAACTGTCGGCGAGGTTGAATCTCGCAATAGAGGCAGGGTGGAAGGAATGACCACACCCGCCGCTTCCGGGCCGGCCAGTCCGACGAATCTCAATGCATCGCCTTCCGGCTATAGCATGAAGTTGACATGGTCAGGCGCCGCCAATGCATCCAGCTACAAGATCAGTTACGGCACTGAGCCCGGCGGCCCGGCCACACAGGTTACTTCTATAACAACTGAGTCTACGATCAGTGAGTTGCGGTCCAATACCCCTTACTACTTCGAGGTTCGCTCGTCTAACAACAACGGCGATTCGGAACCGGCACGTGTCGTCAAGCAGACGTTGCCGGTGCCCCCGACACCTGCAGATTTGCGCGCTGCACCAGCGATTGTTTCGATGGACCTCACTTGGTCGGCTTCTGCAGGCGCGGCTTTTTACATCATTCACTACAAAGTCGAACCTGATGGTGAGTATCAGCGCCAGGACACAGACGTCGCCCACCACACGCTAACGGGACTCACCAAAAATACGTTGTACGCCGTCATGGTGTCCGCGGCCAACGCCAACGGCGCTTCGTTGCCATCGCACATCACCCAAAGAACTCAGGAAGGGCCAGAATTGCCTTCGACCCCAGGCGCTATTTCGACGTTCCCGACCCGCGACACCGTACAGGTTATTTGGGAGCCGCCGCGATCCGCTGAATTTCAGGTCAGCTATGGATTGGAAGATCATGAGCGTGAAGTCATTGATACCCAGATAACGAAGAACATGACGTATACGTTTCGAGGTTTGCAGCCGGATACCCGATATTTCATCGATGTCAGCGGTTCCAATGCCAGCGGAGTGTCTGAGCCTCGCAGTAATTCCTTCACGACCAGGACGTTTGAAGCGCCACGCAACTTGTCTGCCATCGAGCTGACCGATGAATCGGCCACCTGGCAATGGAGCGCTGGCGCCGATTATCCGGCGGGTACCCGGTACGAGGTATATCTGGGAGATCGACGCCTGGACACGGTCCCCGATACACACTATGTCCTGACCGATCTGATCGAAAAGACTGAATACCTGTTCAAAGTCCGCGCGATAGCGGTGGAGGGTTACTGTTCTGACTATTTGACAGACAACTTCAAAACACTTGCTTATTCCGGAATGCTGATCTGCTCGCCAGGCAATTTAAAAGGCATTCGCCAATCTGCAACCACCGGTATATTGACGTGGGACGAGCCCTACGCGACATGTACTACATGTCCCGAAGCGGTGGGTTATGAAATATCCGGCGCAGGCATCGAGACATTTGAGGTAACTCGCCCTCCCTGCGAAATCAAAAACCTGGATGCGCAGCTTGAGTATTGGCTGGCTGTTCGTGCAAAGGGCGGGGGCAATAATATTTCGCAAGCAAGCCGCGTTCTGATTGAAAGGCGTCCAGGAAAACCCGAAGCACTGCAGGTCACCGCCATTACCGCGTCCTACGCCACCTTATCGTGGAGTGTTGCGACGGATGACGTCGCGGTGTTGGGTTATCTGGTTTATCGCAATGGGACGTTCGTTGGCGCGACCTCAAGCTTTCAATATCATCTCCAGGCATTAGAACCCGGCACTGAATACACCGTTGAGGTGCGCGCACGCACCATTGCATTAACGCTATCGGACCCAGCGCAAAAACGTTTTTTTACTATTGAGGAAAATGACGGAGTGCCGAATGCGCCAAGCAACTTTCAATGCTCGCAAAACGGATTGCTCTCGACCCTGAAATGGGATGCGCCAACAGAGGGCGCGCAAGTGACCGGCTATCGCGTTGCCTTGACCACTCCAATGGGGAACGAGGTTGCTAGCAATGTCACCAGGCCGATGCTGCAAACGGTCCTGGTTCCACGAACGCGCTACAAAGTAGATATTGTTGCAAATAATGCAGCGGGGTATTCCGAATCGCTGCTTTCTGAGTTAACCACCAACTGAGTCAGAGCACTGGTTGGCGCGAAAAGTCGTGCGTTCTGTTTTTTCACCCAAACAACCCCGCCGCGATATTGATCGAAAAGCCCAATATCGCGGTGTTAAACAAGAACCCGATCAACGACTGCGCCAGGACTATCTTGCGCATGTCCCGTGTAGCCACACCCACATCGGACGTCTGCACCGCCACGCCGATGGTGAACGAGAAGTAAAGGAAGTCCCAGTAGTTGGGTGTCGTGAGGCCTTCGGCAAAACGCAATGCCTGTTCCTTGCCCTCCCAGGTGTAAAACAGACGGGCGTAGTGCACGCTGAAGATCACCCCGATCAGCAGCCAGGAGCCGATGACGGTCAACGCCGTGAAGCCGTAGTGCATCAGCTTGTGGGTGCTGTCCAGGTCCTTGCTGCCGGCCAGTTCGAAGGTGATGGTCGCCAGGCTCGCGATCGCGGCGATGCACACCACGAACAGCACCAGCCCGGCATTTTCATCTTCGATCTCGGCAATGCGCTTTACATCGGGTGCCTTGGCCCGCGAGGTAAGCCAGAGCATCAGCACCAGATACGTCCAGACGCCGGCGTTCCAGCCGTAAAGGATTTTACTGATGATGGAATCGGCCGGTGCCAGGATACCCACGGCGATGCCGAGGGTGGTGGCGGCGGACAGGCGAGGGTGGGTACGGGCAAGGAAGGGCATGTGAGCTCAATATGGCGGCGCGTCTGTGCACCATAGCGCACGCAACTCCGCTTTTGTAGGAGCTGCCGCAGGCTGCGATCTTTTGATGTTGTTCTTGAGAGATCAAGATCAAAAGATCGCAGCCTGCGGCAGCTCCTACGAGGGATCTACGGTGTTATTTGGGCATGTGGCGTTTGCGCACCAGCTTCATCACCACCACAAAAAACACCGGCACGAACAGCACCGCCAATGTCGCGGTGATCATCCCGCCGATGACTCCGGTACCAATGGCCTGCTGGCTTGCCGAGCTGGCACCGGTGGCAATCGCCAGTGGCACCACGCCGAGGATGAACGCCAATGACGTCATGACAATCGGTCGCAGACGCAAGCGCGCCGCTTGCAGGGTGGCATCGATCAGGTCGTGGCCTTCGTCATACAGACTCTTGGCGAATTCGATGATCAGGATCGCGTTCTTTGCCGACAGGCCGATGATGGTAATCAGCCCGACCTTGAAGAACACGTCGTTAGGCATCCCGCGCAACGTCACCGCCAGCACCGCGCCCAGCACGCCGAGCGGCACGACCAGCAGTACCGACGTAGGGATCGACCAGCTCTCGTACAACGCCGCCAGGCACAGGAACACGATCAGCAGCGACAGCCCGAGGAGAATCGGCGCCTGACTGCCGGACAGGCGTTCCTGCAGTGACAGCCCGGTCCATTCCTGACCCAACCCGGCGGGACCTTGAGCGACCAGTCGTTCGATTTCCGCCATGGCTTCGCCGGTGCTGTGACCGGGTTTCGGTTCGCCGGAAATGCTGATCGCCGGATAGCCGTTGTAGCGCGTCAATTGCGCCGGCCCCTGGGTCCATTCGGCCTGAACGAACGCCGACAGCGGCACCATTTTCCCGGCACTGTTTCGTACGTGCATTTTCAGCAAATCGGCCACCTGACTGCGTTGATCGCCTTCAGCCTGAACCACCACCCGCTGCATCCGCCCCTGATTGGGGAAGTCGTTGACGTAGGTCGAACCGACGGCGGTGGACAGCACGTTGCCAATGTCGGCAAACGACACGCCCAACGCATTGGCCTGCTTGCGATCCACGATCAGTTGCACCTGCGGCGCCTCGGCCAGGGCGCTTTCGCGCACGTTCATCAGGACCGGGCTCTTCTCAGCAGCGGCCAGCAACTCGGTGCGTGCCTGCATCAGCGTGGCATGGCCGAGACCGCCACGGTCCTGCAGACGGAATTCAAAACCGCTGGAGGTCCCGAGACCATCGACCGGAGGCGGCAAGACGGCGAACGCAACGGCGTCCTTGATCTGGCTCAGGGCGATGTTGGCCCGGTCAGCAATGGAACTCGCCGAGTCGTCACTGCCACGTTCGGACCAGTCCTTGAGGGTGGTAAACGCCAACGCGGCGTTCTGTCCGCTGCCGGAAAAACTGAAACCCAGAATCACCGTGCTGTCGCCAACGCCTGGCTCGGTGGCGTTGTGCGCTTCGATTTGTTCGACGACCTCGACCGTACGGTTTTTGCTCGCACCCGGCGGAAGTTGCACGTCGGTGATGGTGTAGCCCTGATCTTCAACCGGCAGGAACGAGGAGGGCAGGCGACTGAACATCACTCCCAGACCGATCAACAGCACGCCGTAGATCAACAGGTATCGACCGCTGCGCTTGAGCGCGTATGAAACCCAGCCTTGATAACGCTCGGTCAGCTGCTCGAAGCGGCGGTTGAACCAGCCGAAGAAGCCGCCCTTGGCATGATGCTCGCCCTTGGCGATCGGCTTGAGCAATGTTGCGCAGAGTGCCGGGGTCAAGGTCAGCGCAAGGAACGCCGAGAACAGGATCGAGGTGGCCATCGACAAGGAAAACTGGCGATAAATCACGCCAACCGAGCCCTGCATGAACGCCATGGGTATGAACACCGCCACCAGCACCAGCGTAATACCAATGATCGCGCCGGTGATCTGCTTCATCGCCTTGCGCGTCGCCTCCTTGGGCGAGAGGCCCTCGGTGACCATGATTCGTTCGACGTTTTCCACCACCACAATCGCGTCATCCACCAGGATGCCGATGGCCAGCACCATGCCGAACATGGTCAGCACGTTGATCGAAAACCCGAGCGCCAGCATGGTCGCGAAAGTCCCCATCAAGGCGACCGGAACCACCAGCGTGGGAATCAGCGTGTAGCGAATGTTCTGCAGGAACAGGAACATCACCGCGAACACCAGCAGCATCGCCTCGCCGAGGGTGTACACCACTTTGGTGATCGAGACTTTGACAAAGGGCGAGGTGTCGTACGGAATCTTGTATTCAACCCCTGCCGGGAAGTAGCGCGAAAGTTCATCCATCTTCGCCCGCACCAGCGTTGCGGTGTTCAAGGCGTTGGCGCTGGGTGCGAGCTGCACGCTGACGGCGGTCGACGGCTTGCCGTTCAGGCGAGTGCCGAACTGGTATTCCTGACTGCCGATCTCCACACGCGCCACATCGGCGATGCGCACCGTAGAGCCGTCGGGATTGGCCTTGAGCACGATGTCGGCGAATTCTTCCGGGGTCGACAGCTGACCTTTCACCAGAATGGTCGCGGTGATTTCCTGGGTGCTGCGGGTCGGCAAATCACCAATGCTGCCGGCGGAAACCTGAGCGTTCTGCGCGACGATGGCCGCGTTGACGTCGGCGGGCGTGAGGTTGAAGCCGATCAGTTTCTGCGGGTCGATCCAGATTCGCATGGCCCGCTCGGCGCCGTACAGTTGCGCCTTGCCGACACCGTCCAGGCGCTTGATTTCGTTCATCACGTTGCGCGCCAGGTAGTCACTGAGCGCCACTTCGTCGAGCTTGCCATCGCTGGAGGTGAGGGTGATCAACAGCAGGAAACCAGAGGAGACTTTCTCTACCTGCAAACCTTGCTGATTCACCGCTTGGGGCAAGCGCGACTCCACCACTTTCAGGCGGTTTTGCACATCGACCTGGGCCAGTTCAGGGTTGGTGCCCGGCTGGAAGGTGGCCTTGATCGTCGCGCTGCCCAGGCTGCTCTGGGACTCGAAATACAGCAGATGATCAGCACCGTTGAGTTCTTCCTCAATCAGGCTGACCACGCTTTCATCAATGGTTTGCGCCGAGGCGCCGGGGTACACGGCATAGATCTCGACCTGCGGCGGCGCAACGTCGGGGTACTGCGCGACCGGCAACTGCGGGATGGCCAAGGCACCGGCCAGCAGGATAAACAAGGCGACCACCCAGGCGAATACCGGGCGGTCGATAAAGAACTGCGGCATAAAAAAGCGTCCTGCTTACTGACCAGAAACCTGGGCAAGTGGAAGAGGGGTGTCATCGATCTGCACTTTTTCACCGGGACGGGCGTGTTGCAGGCCCTCGATGACGATGCGGTCGCCGGCCTTCAGGCCGCCGGTGACGATCCAGCGATCGTTCTGCACCGCACCCAGTTCGACGGGTTGCTGGCCGACCCGCAGTTCGGAATCCAGCAGCAGCACTTGGGCGATACCCGCGCTGTCTCGCTGAATCGCCCGTTGCGGCACGCTGATGCCTTGCTGATTGACGGCTTGCTCCAGGCGCACCCGAACAAAGCTGCCCGGCAGCAAATCAAGGTCCGGGTTGGGAAACTCGCTGCGCAGGATGATCTGGCCGGTGCCTGGGTCAACGGTGATGTCGGTGAACAGCAGCTTGCCCGGCAACGGATACAGGCTGCCGTCATCCTGGATCAGCGTGGCTTTGGCCTGGCCTTGACCGACCTGCTGCAACTGGCCGGAGCGGAAAGCACGGCGCAGGTCGTTAAGTTCCCGGGTCGATTGGGTCAGGTCGGCGTGGATCGGGTTCAGCTGTTGAATCAGTGCCAGAGGGGTGGTTTCGTTCTGTCCGACCAAGGCCCCTTCGGTGACCAGGGCCCGTCCGATACGTCCGGAAATCGGCGCTGTGACGGTGGCGTAGCCAAGGTTCAGCTTCGCCCGCTCTACTGCGGCCTTGTTGGCGGAAACTTCGGCGGCTGTTTGCCGGGTCGCGGCCCGGGCGTTGTCGTAATCCTGGCCGCTGATGGCGTTGCCTTCGATCAGTTGGGCGTAACGCTGCTCTTGCAGGCGTGCCTGGAAGGCGTTGGCCTCAGCCTTGCGCAGGGACGCCTCGGCGCTGTCCAGGTCGGCTTTGAACGGCGCCGGGTCGATGCGAAACAGTACATCGCCTTTTTGCACGTCGCTGCCTTCACGGTAAACCTGCTGCAGCACGACCCCGGCCACGCGCGCGCGGACTTCGGCGATGCGCGGCGCGACGATCCGCCCGCTGAGTTCACTGCTGATCGACAACGGCCGTGCTTCGATAGTCTCGATGCGAACGGTGGCCAACGGCGCCGCTTCTTCAGCGACCGATGACTTGTCACAGGCGCTGAGCATCACGGCCAGTGCAATCAGGCTGAGCCTGGCGAGCAGATTCTTCGACATGTAATTACCCCAAAAATAACCACCAGCATGCTACTGGCAGGTGGCGAGGGTAGCGGTGAAGCTTTGTAGGTGCTGTGTGAAATTGTGTAAGGGTTTTACTCAGGTGTGTGCGGGGGCGTATATCCTTTGCAGCCTGAGACTTTTTTGCGACTGTAGGGCCGCCATCGCGGGCAAGCCCGCTCCCACAGTGACCGGGGATGTTCACCCAATCCATGTCCACATCCGATCCCTGTGGGAGCGGGCTTGCCCGCGATAGCGGCATAACTGGCGCCACCGTACTTTCTGGAAACACCCATGCCCAACATCCTCCTGGTCGAAGACGACACCGCGCTCGCCGAACTGATTGCCAGCTACCTGGAACGCAATAGCTACTCCGTGAGCGTGATCAGCCGCGGTGACCAGGTGCGCGAACGTGCGCGGCTCAATCCGCCGGACCTGGTCATCCTCGACCTGATGCTGCCGGGCCTCGACGGTCTGCAAGTCTGCCGTCTGCTGCGCGCTGATTCGGCCACGCTGCCGATTCTGATGCTCACCGCCCGCGACGACAGCCACGATCAGGTACTGGGCCTGGAGATGGGCGCCGACGATTACGTCACCAAGCCCTGCGAACCGCGGGTACTGCTGGCGCGGGTGCGAACCTTGCTGCGTCGCAGCAGCCTCAGCGAACCGCAGACCGCCAATGACCGCATCCTCATAGGCAACCTGTGTATCGACCTGTCCGAGCGCACTGTGACCTGGCGCGATCAGTTACTTGAGCTCTCCAGCGGCGAGTACAACCTGCTGGTGGTGCTGGCCCGGCATGCCGGCGAAGTGCTGAGCCGCGACCAGATTCTGCAACGCTTGCGCGGTATCGAATTCAACGGCACTGACCGCTCGGTGGACGTGGCGATTTCCAAGCTGCGGCGCAAGTTCGACGACAACGCGGGCGAGGCGCGCAAAATCAAGACCGTGTGGGGCAAGGGTTACCTGTTCAGCCGCTCCGAGTGGGAATGCTGACGCCATGTTCAGACTTCTGTTTCGTCTGTACCTGGTGACCATCGTCTCGTACAGCGCGGCGATTTACCTGGTCCCCGACCTGGTGATCAAGCTCTTCCATGAACGCTTCATGGCGTACAACCTGGATTACTCCCGAGGATTGCAGACGCTCATTGCCAAGCAATTTCAAGCGATACCCGAGGCGCAATGGCCGGCCCTGGCCGACGAGATGGACAAGGAATTCCAGCCACTGCACATCGTCCTGGCACGCAGTGATTCCGACGATTTCACCCCCGCCGAACAGCAACGTTTGCAGCGTGGCGAGAACGTCGTGCGCATCGGTGACTGGGGATGGCGCACGCTGGCCGTGGCGCCGCTGAACCAGCACATGGCCGTGCAAATGGTGGTGCCGCCGGACCCGCTCGACGTCAACCTGTTGTACTGGAGCATCAACGTGCTGATCGGCGCGACCATGCTCGCTTGCATGTTGCTGTGGCTGCGTGGGCACTGGCGCGATCTGGAGCGTCTCAAGGGGACTGCGGAGCGCTTCGGCAAAGGACAGTTGGGCGAGCGTACGAAGATTTCACCACGTTCCAACATCGGCAGCCTGGCGAATGTGTTCGACACGATGGCGGGTGATATCGAGAGCTTGCTCAATCAACAGCGCGACTTGCTCAACGCTGTCTCCCACGAATTGCGAACCCCGCTGACCCGCCTGGATTTCGGCCTGGCACTGGCGCTGTCCGACGATATGCCGGCCGCCAGCCGTGAACGCCTGCAAGGGCTGGTCGCGCACATTCGAGAGCTGGATGAACTGGTGCTGGAATTGCTGTCCTACAGCCGCCTGCAAAACCCGGCGCGGTTGCCGGAGCAGGTCGAGGTTTCGCTGGATGAATTCGTCGACAGCGTGCTGGGCAGCGTCGATGAAGAACTGGAGTCACCGGACATCGTCATCGACGTGCGGCTTCACGGGCAACTCGAACGCTTCAGCCTTGACCCGCGCCTGACCGCCCGGGCGCTGCAGAACCTGCTGCGCAACGCCATGCGCTATTGTGAAAAACGCATTCAGGTCAGCGTGCAGGTCGTGGCTCAGGGGTGTGAAATCTGGGTCGATGACGATGGCATCGGGATCCCCGACGACGAGGTTGAGCGCATTTTCGAACCCTTTTATCGCCTCGACCGCAGCCGCGACCGCGCCACGGGCGGCTTTGGCCTGGGGCTGGCGATCAGTCGGCGCGCGCTGGAGGCGCAGGGTGGAACGCTGACGGTCGAGGCATCACCGCTCGGTGGCGCGCGATTCAGGCTATGGCTGCCAACGCCTGGCTGATCGTTCTTCAGGAGCACCACAAACCCTTCTCCAGACGCGACACACACGGTGGCGAGCAAGCTCGCTCGCCACCGTTCGTCACTCGACAAGATACTGTGCATTCAGCAATCAGGTTTTCGACGAGCCATTAATGGCCTCCGCCAGATCCTCGTACTCTTCGCACGTATTGCCGCAAATCAATTTGATTTCCTGCAACTGCTCCTGCGCCAGATCCAGCCGACCTTTGATCACATACGCTTCGCCAAGGTATTCGCGCACTTGCGCGTACTGGGGGTCGAGTTTGACCGATCGCAAGTAGTACCCGATGCCTTCGTCGGTGCGACCGAGTTTGCGCGTCGCGTATCCGCGATAGTTCAGCGCTTTGGCGGTGTTCGGCTCCTTGAGCGTATCCAGCAACGCCAAGGCTTCCTCGTAGCGTCCGTCCCTGGCCAGGCGATAGGCGTAATCGGTGCGATCCGCGTCCGGCAGCAAGCTGCTGTTTTGCATCAGGCATTTTTGCTGCTTGCTGTCCCAGACCTGGCCTTTGGGGCAATTGGGCTTGGCCGGCTCTTCCTCGTCGCCGTTGGCAAACGCAAAGGAACTGCACAGGGCGACGGCCAGCAACAGCGGGGTGCAGCACCAGGCAAGACGAGTATTCATAGGACCAATCCTCAGGGGTGAAAGCTATAGAACACCGCAGCGTGAACAATTGTTCATTACTTTCAGGCGATCTCTGTAAGGAAAGCTCAACCCCAGACGCTATGCTCGTTAGCATTCGTTGCCGTTCTGGAGCGCTGCCATGAAAGATCACGTCCACCATACTGCCGCTGCTGGCTACAAAACCGCTGCCGAGACGTACGTACGCGGTCGTCCGGACTATCCACCGCAACTTACTGTTTGGCTGACGGAGGTGCTCGGTCTGAATGCGCACACCACTGTCATAGACCTGGGGGCCGGAACTGGCAAGTTCACTGGTCGGCTGGTGGCGACCGGGGCACAAGTGATTGCCGTGGAGCCGGTGGCGCAGATGCTGGAACTATTGTCAGCCGCCTATCCGCAAGCACTGGCTGTCAGTGGTACGGCCACGGACCTGCCGTTGCCTGATGCTTCGGTGGATGTTGTGGTGTGCGCCCAGGCATTTCACTGGTTCGCCAGCCGTGACGCCCTGGACGAAATCGCTCGGGTGCTCAAGCCCGGTGGCAAGTTGGGCCTGGTGTGGAACCTGCGTGATACCCGCATCGGCTGGGTGCCGAAGCTGGATGCGATCGTCAATGCGCTGGAGGGTGACACGCCACGGTATTACACCGGCGCCTGGCGCGATGCGTTTCCCCATGACGCATTCGGGCCGCTGCAGGAGCAGCAATTCGCCCATGGACACACCGGGGCGCCGGAGGATGTGATTCTCAATCGGGTGCGCTCGACCAGTTTCATCGCTGCACTGCCGGCGATGGAGCGGGCAAAGGTTGATGAACAGCTGCGGGCGCTTATCGCGTCCGAGCCTGAATTGCGTAACAAGGATGTTGTGACAGTGCCCTATATGACTGCAGCCTTCGTGGCCGTGAAAGGTGGCTGAATCGTTGTGGGAGCTGAGCCTGCTCCGGGCGGTGTTCCGACGATGAACGATGACTCGGTTTCAGCTCAGCAGCCGAATCGGCGCTCCGGCAGCCCAGGCTTGAATGTCTTCGATCATCTGCGAGAAAAACAGGTGATAGTTCTGCTGGCTGACGTACCCGACATGCGGCGTCGCCAGTACAGTGTCCAGGGTCCTGAACGGATGATGAGCGGGCAGGGGCTCCTGTTCGAAGACGTCCAGTGCCGCGCCGGCAATGCGGTTTTTTTGCAGAGCCTTGATCAGCGCCGACTCATCGACAATCGGCCCACGAGCCGTGTTGACCAGCAGCGCGGTCGGTTTCATCCAGTCCAGTGCCTGAGCGTCGACGATGCCCCGGCTGCGATCGCTGAGTACCAGGTGCACCGATAACACGTCAGCCTGTTCGAACAATTCCTGTTTGCTGACGTAAGTGACATCTGCCTCGGCCGCACGCTCGGAGGTCAGGTTTTCGCTCCAGGCAATGACCCGCATGCCGAACATCTGACCGAAGCGGGCGACCCGTTGACCGATACTCCCCAGCCCCAGAATGCCCAGGGTTTTGCCGTGCAGATCACCGCCCAGACCCTGTTGCCATTTGCCTTGGCGCAGGGCGTTGGCTTCGTTCACCAGGTTGCGGGTCGCGGCCATGATCAACGCCCAGGTCAGCTCCGGCGCCGCGTGCTTGTAGCTGTCAGTGCCGCACACCTGAATACCCAGCGCGCCTGCGGCTTTGATGTCCAGAGCGGCATTGCGCATGCCGCCTGTCACCAGCAGCTTGAGGTTGGGCAAGCGACGCAGCAGGTCGTCATCGAAGCGGGTGCGTTCGCGCATCACACAGATCACCTGGAACGTTTCCAGGCGTTTGGCCAAGGCGTCATTGTCGGCTGGGTAGTCATGGACAAAGTGCACCTCGCCAATGCCCTCCAGCGCCGACCAATCCACTACGCCGCTCGCGACATCCTGCCAATCATCGATCACCGCTATCTGCACCGCCATCAGCGTTACCTCATCAACGAACGGGGTTGGTTTTGTTCAGCCAGGCGAGCAGGGCCTGGTGGAATTTTGTCGGTTCTTCCATTTGCGGTGCGTGGCCCATGCCGGGGAATTCCACCAGTGTGGAATGCGGAATGAGTTTGGCGACCTGTTTGCCAAGCACATCGTAATGGCCGATTTTCGCTTTGACCTCTGGCGGGGCAATGTCCTTGCCAATCGCTGTGGTGTCCGAGGTGCCAATCAACAACAGTGTCGGCATCTTCAGGTTCTTGAATTCGTAATACACCGGCTGGGTAAAGATCATGTCGTAGATCAGCGCCGAATTCCAAGCCACCAGGACTTTGCCCGGACCTTTGGCCAGACCCGCGTACATGTCTACCCAGCGGTCGTACTCAGGCTTCCAGCGGCCATCGTAATAGGTGGTGCGCTCGTAGTCGCGGATGCCTTGCGCCGTCACTTTGAGCTCGCGCTCATTCCACTGGTCGACAGTGCGATAAGGGACACCGAGGGCTTTCCAGTCTTCCAGGCCAATGGGATTGACCATCGCCAGCTGTTCAACCTGCTCAGGATATTGCAGGGCGTAGCGAGTCGCGAGCATGCCGCCGGTGGAGTGGCCCAGCAAGGTGGCTTTCTGGATGCCCAGGGCCTTGAGCAATTGTTGCGTGTTGGTCGCCAGTTGCTGGAACGTGTATTGATAATGCTCTGGCTTGCTGGAAGTGCAAAAACCGATTTGATCCGGTGCGATGACCCGATACCCGGCTTCGCTGAGCGCCTTGATCGACGTGTCCCACGTGGCACCGCAGAAGTTTTTGCCGTGCATCAGCACCACGGTGCGGCCGTTGGTTTTGCCTTCAGCGGCAACGTCCATGTAACCCATTTGCAGGGATTGGCCTTGAGACTCGAAGGCGAAATGCTTGACCGTGTAGGGGTACTCGAACCCTTGCAGCTCGGGTCCGTATTCCGGGCCTTCGGCGTGGGCGAGGGAGGGCAACGCAGCGGTCAACAGAAGGCCGGGCAGCCAGCGCGAGAGGGTGAGAGGCATGAGTAAACTCCAGTGGAAATCGGCCGATGCTGGAACGGCTTGATTAGGGCGACATTAAACACAGGCAATGACCGCGCCAGATCGTTCAACCCATCCAGCCGAGGGTCGCCAGGGCCCACACCCCGTAACGAGCGCCTTTAGCGAGGGTCACGATCAGCAGGAATCGACCCAGGGGCTCGCGCATGACACCGGCCACCAAGGTGAGCGGATCGCCAATGACAGGCAACCAACTGAGCAGCAGCGACCAGTGGCCGTAACGTCGATAGTGAATGCGGGCTTTTTCCAGATGACGGGGGCTGACCGGGAACCAGCGCCGATCGCGAAAGCGTTCAATGCTGCGCCCCAGCCACCAGTTCACCAACGAGCCCAGGACATTGCCCAGGGTCGCAACCGCCAGCAGTGACCATAGCCAATACTTGCCGCTGAGCAACAACCCCACCAGAACCGCTTCCGATTGCAGGGGCAGCAGGGTCGCCGCGCCGAAGGCCGCGAAAAACAGCCCGATGTAAGCGCCGAACATCACTGGGCGGGATAGTCCGCCACCACGACATCCGTACCGTCCTTTTTAAGGCCGATCACCTGATACGCATCGCTCATGCCGTCCATTTCCATGCCGGGCGAACCCATGGGCATACCGGGGGCGGCAACGCCCAGCAGGTCATCGCGCTTGCTCAAGGCCAGAACCTGATCGGCCGGAACATGACCTTCGACGAATTTGCCGTTGATCAGGCCGGTGTGGCAGGACGCCAGGCGCGGGGGCACACCGTGCTGTTGCTTGAATTGGCTCATGTCGGCTTCAACGTGATCCTCGACCTTGAAACCATTGGCTTCCAGATGGCTGATCCACTTTTTGCAGCAGCCGCAGTTGGCATCGCGATGAACTTCAATCGGGATCAAGTCGGCGGCCTGGGCCAGGGAGGAAATGAACAGGGCGCTCAGGGCAGCCAGTCGCAGGTGGGTTCGCATGGGCATCTCGTTTCGAACTGCGGCCAAAAAAATGCATTCTGACCATTTTCAGCGACCAGGCATTCAAGGAGTGTTTCGAATTAATTCAAAGCTCAACGACCTGATGATCGTAGATCAAGGCTGTCAGGCAGATGAAGCGAAGATGACAATGTTGTCAGGTTGGCCACTGAGCACCGGCAAGGGTGCTCAGGGTGAGAAGAAGTGAACGGTTAACGGTGCTGATAGTCACCCGGGCCGCCCCGGCCATAGTGGTCGTGATGCCCGCCGCCGTGTGGGAAAACGATGCAACCGCTCAGGGTTAAAAGGGCCAGCAGGGGAATCAGCCGTGTGATTCGACGGAACATGTGAAAATCCTCATGGTGAGCGCCGTGATAAAGCTAAAACTCTTCATCGGCTGTAACATGAGACCCCGTTTGCAGCGTGCCATCCCCGGAATACGGTAAGGGCTTGGCATGCGACCGGATACAAACCGGATACATTTTCATCAGCTTCAGGAACTCGCAATGACACAGTCGCAACGTTTGAAATATTCGATTCTGATCTCGCTGGTGGTACTGGCGATCATGTTTGGCCTGTCCTATTTGCAGAACACAGGCGTTATCACTGAAAAAATGTTCCAGTACATCGCCATCGCCGTGGCGGTGATCGTGGTAGTGGTGAACGGTGTAATGCGTCGCAAGGTCAAGCCTTGAGCGACGCACCTTGAAAACCGGTTATTCGCCGTGCAATGCGGCGAATGCCTGGGGGTTCAGGCGGTAGCTTTTGTCACTGTTGAGTTCGATCACGCCTTCGCTGCACAGGCGTTTCAACACTTCGCGCACGCTGAGAAACGACAGGGGGATGTCCAGATCCAGCAGTTGGCTGTGCAGCCCGCGGACACCCAGGGTGCGGTCGTGTTCGGCGGCGTTGAGTAAGGCGTCGATGACTTTCAGGCGAATCAGGCTGGTGCGCAGGCCGAAGCTCTTGAGCAGCATCCTGATGCGTTCGTTGCCATGGCGATCGGTACGTTGATCGAAAACGCCGGAGCCAATGGTGGTACTCATTGGCGCAGTGCTACCGTCCGTTGGCAGTTGCGAGTTGTGCATGCAAAAACTCCTTTTCAGAGCCTGATCCGGGAAATTATTGGTGCTCTCAATCAATAAGACGCATGAGCCTGGCAAATCATGAAGGCTCGAATGTAGAAATTTTGTCGACGCCGCGTCGACAAGTCGTGAGATGCCTTTGGTACGGGGTTTCATGCGCTAAATTTTTTGCCATTTGTTTCGTTCTTGGGGGATGAAGTGCGCTCCCACAATGGATCGCACCGGACATCTTCGATCAGGAGCGAGCGTGATTATTTCCAGGCAGTTAACCCGGTTGAGCCTTGCCGCCATTTTGGTGGGTTTAAGCCTTGCAGCGAACGCGCGCAGCCAGTCAGAGCAGGCCAGTGCAGACATCCGTCGAACCACGTTTGGTGTGCCGCACATTCGCGCCGATAACGAACGCGGTCTTGGCTACGGTATCGGGTACGCCTACGCGCAGGACAATTTGTGTTTGCTGGCCAACGAAATCACCACCGTCAATGGCGAGCGTTCGCGCTATTTCGGGCCTGAGCAGTTCACGGTCGAGGAACGTGAAAATCAGGTCAGCGACCTGTTTTTCACCTGGCTAAACACCCCCCAGGCCGTTGACGCTTTCTGGCAGGCGCAAACCCCGGCGGTGCGCGACCTCATTGAAGGTTATGTCGCGGGCTACAATCGCTCCCTTAAAGAAACCCGCGTGCAAGGCTTGCCCGCGCAGTGCCAGGGTGAGTGGGTGCGCGACATCACTGCCCAGGACCTGGTCAAACTGACTCGACGCCTGTTGGTCGAAGGCGGCGTCGGGCAATTCGCCGAAGCGCTGGCCGGCGCCACGCCACCCCAGGCCGTCGCGGCCACCGCCGATTCAGGATCATTCCAGCTAGCCGACTCGCGCCTGCAGCGATTCGCCCTGGACCGAGGCAGCAACGCCGTCGCCGTCGGCAGCGAACGTTCCTTCAACGGTCGCGGCATGTTGCTGGCCAACCCGCATTTTCCCTGGGTGGGCGGGATGCGTTTCTATCAGATGCACCTGACCATTCCCGGCAAGCTCGACGTGATGGGCGCCGCGCTGCCTGGTCTGCCGATGATCAACATCGGTTTCAACCAGCACCTGGCCTGGACCCACACAGTGGATTCATCCAAACATTTCACTCTGTATCGCCTGCAACTGGATCCCAAGGACCCGACCCGTTACCTGCTCGACGGCCAGTCATTGCCGATGACAAAACAGACCGTGACGGTGAACACGAAACAAGCCGATGGTCAGGTCCAGCCGATCTCCCATGTGGTTTACAGCTCGCAGTTCGGCCCGATTGTGCAGTGGCCCGGCAAGCTCGACTGGGACACCCAGTTTGCCTATAGCCTGCGCGACGCCAACCTGGAAAACGACCGGGTATTGCAACAGTGGTATGAGATGAACCGGGCGGACAGCCTTGAGGCGTTGCAAGCGTCGGTGCACAAGATCCAGGGCATCCCGTGGGTCAACACCCTGGCGGCGGACGACAAGGGCCAGACGCTCTATATGAACCTGTCGGTCGTGCCCAATGTGAATGCAGAAAAACTGGCCAGGTGCAGCGATCCACGCGCCGGCTTGCAGATGATTGTGCTTGACGGGGCCAGGAGCGAATGTGCCTGGGACATCGATCCTCAGGCGGCGCAACAAGGTATCTATGCGTCCGACCAGTTGCCACAGCTGCTGCGCAAGGACTTCGTGCAGCATTCCAACGATTCGGCATGGATGGCTAACCCGGCGCAACCGCTGACGGGTTTTTCGCCACTCATCAGCCAGGACAGCCAGCCATTGGGGCTGCGCTCACGCTTTGCGCTTGATCGCCTGGGTGCACTGCACAAGGCTGGCCCTATTGCGGCAGCGGACCTGCAACGCATGGTGATGGACGATCAGGTGTTTCTGGCCGCGCAAGTGATGCCGGACTTGTTGCAGTTCTGCACGGCGGATCTGGGCGCAGACGCACCGGTGCTCGCACCGTTGTGCGCCAGCCTGAAGGCTTGGGACGGCAGCGCGAACCTGAACAGTGGCCTGGGGTTTGTCCACTTCCAGAATGTGATGGAAGCGTTGCAGGAAATGCCTGATGTATGGCGAGTGGCGTTCGATCCGCAAGACCCGCAGCACACACCCCGAGGTCTGGCGATTGAGCAGCCTGAAGTGGTGAAGGCCGTTCGGCAGGCGATGTTGGCCTCTGTTGAAAACGTCGACAAACAAGGCCTCAACAAAGACAGCCGTTGGGGGGACATTCAGGTGGTGAGCAGCGGGGGGCAGCAGACACCCATCCATGGTGGACCGGGCACTTTGGGTGTTTACAACGCCATACAGAGCGTGCCCCGAACCGACGGAAAACGGGAGGTCGTCAGCGGGACGAGTTACCTGCAAGTGGTGACCTTTGACGACAGCGGACCGCGTGCCCAAGGCTTGTTGGCGTTTTCGCTCTCCAGTGATCCGGCCTCGAAGTATTCACGGGACCAGACGCTGGCGTTTTCGAAGAAACAGTTGAGCGTGATGCCGTTTACCGAACAGCAGATCAAGGCCGATGCGCAGTATCAGGTGCGCACGATCAGTGAGCGGGATGAGGCGGTTGGCAAGGTCGTAAACCAGTAAGATCAAAAGATCGCAGCCTCGCTTCGCTCGACAGCTCCTACAAAGGATCGAGTGAAACGAGGCCGCGAGTTTTCAGCTTTTAGGGGTTTGCTGCGGGAGGGCGTTCAATACCGGATTACCGTCCTTGTTGCGCGTCACGTAGACCGGCAATACCTTGGGCAAGGACGCCACAAGGCCGTTGAGTTCCTTGATGTTGTAGATGCCGCCGATGCGGATCGAACCGGTACTGTGATCAGCCACAATCAGCGGTTTGGCCAGATAGCGGTTGATCAAGGGCAGGGCGTCGGACAGCGTCAGATCATCCAGCACCAGCTTGCCCCTGCGCCAAGCCAATGAGTTGTCATTGTCATAGGTCTGACTGATGCGCGGAATGTAATCGCCGTGTCCGTAGCTCGCCTGCATGGCCGGCCCGAGACGTAGACCATCGCCTGGAAGGTCATCGTTGCTGCTGACCAGCACCGACCCTTCAATCAGGTTCACACGCACCTGATCTTCATACATCCAGACGTTGAATTGGGTGCCCGTCACTCGAATCTTGCCTTGCGCCGCTTTCACTATAAAAGGATGCGTGGTGTCGTGGCTGACCCTGAAGAATGCTTCGCCTTTTTTCAGGGTCACCCGGCGCTGGTCCTTGTAGTTGCTGAACGTCAGCTCGCTGCCCAGGTTCAATTCCACCTGGCTGCCATCGCCAAGGGTGACATGACGGACCGTATCGCTTGCTTCAATGTGTTCGTACGCGTTCGGCAGCCACCCCATGTTCCAGCCGCTGACGGCTGCCAATGGCAGCGCCACCGCGCACACGGCGGCAGCGATGCCGAAGGTACGCCAAGGTGTTGCGGGTTTGATGTGCTCCACCGGCGCGGCAATGGTCGGCGGACGAGGCAAATCCCCCGCAACGTCCCAGATCTCCAGCATCGCTTCGTACTCGAACGCATGAAGTGGATGCGCATCACGCCATTGTTCGAATGCGATACGCTCTTGCGCCGTACAGTCGTTGGCGTGCAAGCGCATGCACCAATGCGCAGCAGCATCGGTAATGGCGTCGTATTCGGCTTGGGAGAGGGGGCTGTCGGTCATTGACTCATCCTGATTTGCGCCATTCTAACCTTTGAGCTCACTCGTCGAGAACAACCGTCATGGCAATTACCCATCAAACTCGCAAGATTTTAATGATTCAAGGGGTGCTGACGTGCAATTGGCGCCCCAATCGGGTGATTAGCCAGGCAACGCTGTCTGCGTTGGCAAGCAGTACCTTCAGCCTGATCAGTGCATTTTTCTTGAATTGCGTACGGGCGCCGCTCAGGTTTACTGTCTTGGTCAAGGTCAGTACCAGCTTTTTTACATCACCCGTGTCTTCTTCAAACGTGTTACCCAGGTCATCGCGGTCTCCGGTAGCGGGATCGTAAAGCGTGAACAGGTCAGTGTACGGCGTCTTGACCGAGAGCGCGGTTTCTTGAAGTTTGCTTAATTCTTCTTTCAGCCCGCGGGCCGTTGGGCTGGATGTGTCAATAAGGTCGACAAAAGGTCTGCCGGAATCGAGGTAAGTTATGTCCTCCGCGTCCAGCGCAATGTGCGCGACCTCATGTACAAGCGTCGCTGCCCGGGCATGGGTGTTGATCGGGAAATCGGGATTACTCAGGTAGGGCTGGTAAACGTCGTACGCTGGCTTGAAGAATCTGTTCACCAGGTAAATTTTTCGCTTGATGTCAGACGGGACAGTAAATGCAAAAGTATTTGTTTCGCCCGAAACGGCCCTGCCAACCACAAATCGGCTGGAAGTTTCCTTCGTGAGTGAGGGTTCCAACAGGGTTGCAAATACATTACTTACCGCTTGTTCAAGCAGCTCGACGTGCTCGGGCAGAACGGTGGTGACACCCATGAAATCCTTGATGAGCTGATGCACCGGGGTGACGGTATCGCCAGAATCTTTCAGCATTTGCAGATTACGAAAACTGTTCCAGGCGTAGGTCGTGGCCAGGTCCAGCGCTTCGGTTATCTGACGTGCTTTTTCAGGAAACAGCATCCGGATCTCGGACATTCCGGTAGCGTCGACATTCATCCCGTCCCATACAGTAAACGTGGTCCTTAACCGATCGAAGATACTGAAGCGAGGATGCGTTGTTTTCCTGTCCACTGTCCATTGACCGGACACGTTCCGGTTTACATAAGGTCCCCGTTTTTTATCGCCGCCGATTCTCCAGCGCGTGCCATGTTTTGTGACGGGATACACTTTTCCTTGCGCAGGGCAGTAGTGTTTTTTAGTTGAAGGATGCTCATAAAGCCCAAGCTTGACGTCGTGTGTCAGCGAACCCAAGTCGATGTCGATGCTTTCATGGATGCTCAGGTGCGTGCGTTCGGGCGCGGTGATATTGATGTCTTGCCACTTGAACGGCGTCGTTGAAGGTGTTGATGCCGCCACGACGGGCGCCGAAGACGGTGTCGATTGAACATCCTGTGAGTCGCGTAACGTGGCGAGCTGAGCCATGCCATTGATGAACTCTTTTAATGCCGGTCCCCATCTATGCAACTGCAGATCCTCGGCGGATTGCTTGATGCGCTGATAGCTACGCCACACGGTGAGCGGGTAGGCCAGTTTTCCCGCAAAGAAGTTGAAGGCGGCATGCAGGCCTTCGCCCAGCACGTGCTTGATGGTTGCCCACGCACTTTGCTTTTTGTCATCTGCCTGGAAACCGAGCAAACGGGTCAACACATCAGCCGTGTCGTTAAATAGCCGTTTAAACAAATGACCCTTGATCGGGTTGAAAGCCAGGGTGACGTCGGCAAGGCGCTTGCCGGTGCTGCCTATTTCTTTTTCGAGCAGCGCTCGATCAGTCTGTGGCAGGTTCATCAATACCCAATCGATCAGCCCACCGCCCGATTTCAGTTCGGTCAGCAGCTGTGCCTCGTTTTGATACTCCTTTATGCCGTGCCCGCTGCTGTGAGGCGCGATGAGTATTTGAGTTGCCGCTTTATCACTTGAAGATCCGATCAGATAGACACCCGGCACGGTCATCGCCGGGGTGTTTTCAACACCGACAAGTTCAAGTGGGCGGATGATTGCATGGGCGCCCACGACTGCTGCACGGGCGATAGCATCTGGCAGGTCGGCGATCTGCTGGATCAGCTCGAATCCGGTTTGACTGAGTTTTCCCTGCAGTTTTTGTTCATGTGCGTAGTGCATCAACTGCCAAGGCACTTGCGTGTAAAACCGCTTGCGGCGATCCGCCGAATCTGCCTGGGTTTGCGCAAACGCGTCCTTCACTGTTTTTTGCTGATGCTCGCCAAGTTTCAGGTTTTTTATCAGATTTTTTATGTACTGCTCGTTCATATCCGCGGGGACTGCAGTTGAGGTCAGCGACACCAGTTTGAATCGGGTTTTGTCCAGGTCGGTGAAGTGGATCAATGCGAACTCGGTCAGGGTTTGCCTCATGACCTGGGCCGTCTTGGCGTCGTTGATTCGGATCTCTATATCGTCCGGATCGAAGTCGTAAGCGTCCGCCTTGAGTTGTTTTTGCAGGTGTTGCCGTGCGGTGTGTTGCAGCGAGCTGATACCGGATAGGTAGTCTTGGTCGTCAGTGACATTGTTGAGGTATTGCTGAAGCAGTTCGCAATGCAGCTTTTGATCCGCAATGCTTGCTTTGGCCAGCCACGCCGGCAGCTTCTGCCGTGTGTTCAAGCCCTCGGCCATTTGCGTTACGCGCTGCAATCCCGTCTGCGGTGCGCGCAGTGCCACTCGCGCCATAAGCTCGGCGAGTGCTGCAGAGGGAAGCGGTGAAGCCAGTGCGTCAGCGACGCGCGTGGTGTCCAGATGTACAAATGATTGTTGTACGTGCTCAAGAAAGTGCGTATCGATCAATTGCAGCGGCGCCAAGGTGCAGGTCTTGCCAGGCAGTCGTTCACTCGCCCCCAGGTTTTCCAGGAGCGTGTTGCGAAGAACCTTGTCCGCGAGGCGTTTTTCGAGCGCTTTCAGTAACGGTGTCAAACCAGTGAATGCTTCAAATCCGGACGCCGGCGTCCAGAGTACGGTTTTGCCCGACTTTGCCGGATCAAGGCCTCCCTTTTCCGTCAATGCAAAACAACTGGCCAGTTTCAACGGGACCGTGGCGTCGCCGACGTTCAACGCCAGGGAAAATACGTCGGGCACAAAGCCGTTCAGTTTGGCGCGCTGCGAGCGCACCGGTTTATCAAGCACCGCTTTAATGATCGCCTGCTCAGCGGCACCCAGAGTGCGCGTGACGGTGCGCAGGTCCAGTTCACTGCGTAATGCGGTCGACAGCGTTTGGGTGAAGCTCGATTTGAGTGTTGCAATTGACGTCGCCACGGCGGCCTCTGCTTCGGCAACCGTGCGGATGGTTGACGCGATAACCGGGTGTGCGTCGAGGTGTTGATCAAGCGTTTTCCTGGCAAGGGCGATTTTTTTCAATTGCGCTTTGGCGGACTCGCCACCCACGGTCGCTGGTTGGGCGTACCAGCGTGAATTCATGTGTTGACTGGCGTGATCTTCAGCGTCCACTGCCAGCAGTCCGTTATCGATTAACCCTCGGACATCCAGCGCCTGATCGAGTAAGACATACGGGTCCAGAGTGCCTTCGCTGTCACGGTAGAGACCCAATGCGTGGGACACGTTATCCCGTTGTTTGCCGAGGATGTCGCTCATCAACTGTTCAAACACCGAACCGGTGATCGGTTGCCCGACAATGTCTCGATCACCCGGCGCCATTGCGATAAAACGACCGCGTTCGGCGAACGACATTAAATTGAGCAGCGCGTCTTCATGCGTCTCGCTTTTCAAGCGTTCCAACAGGGTGTTCGTCACAGTGGACACGTCCTTTGTGGGTTCGATGCCCTTGTGCTGCGTGTAGATGAATCCGCGAGAACTGCTGCTACCCAGTATCAGGGTCGACGCCAGGTCTGTGTAGCTATTGGCCGGTGTTGTAACGCGTACAGTTTTTGCGAGAAAGGTGGACTCGGCACTCATATGGCTGGCGCCCGTGAGTGCCTGATACTCCTGTGTCGATAAATCACCTTGTTGTCGCTTGAGTAGAAGACGCGTGTAAAAGGTGTCGCGCAAACACTCGGCAAATAGGGCCAAGCGCGATAGCCCATGGCTCGTTGTGGTGTTCCAGTACGTTTCAAGCAGGTTGTCGAGTTGCGACGTCAAGCTGTTGGCGATCTCTTCTACCGCGATCTGCCATGCCTGGTTATCGCCAGAGGTACTGAAGCTGTGTTCGGGGTTGGAGAACACTCGAACGTCGCCTGCTGGCCAACCCTTGAGGTGGTAATGCAAGAGTGCCTGGCTGAGGGACAGTGACGATGTTTCCCGTAACTTGTCTTTTTCAGCCACTGCAGAGCGGTTACGAACGTAGGTTTGTAGACGGGTCAGGCGTTGATCCAGGGTTGGAAATGACTTGAGCAAAATGTGGCTGGCCTTGAGAGCTTCATCCAGCATCGACTGCAAGGTGGGCATTTTGAGCAGTTCGCCCATCAAGGTCGTCAGGTTCTGCGCCTGGTTGCGTTCGAAGACAGTCTCTTGATCCTGAAACACCGAACCCTCTATTTCTTGCGTGGTAATACCAGGCGTAATCGTGGCGGGTAGTTCGCTGCGTTGTTCAATGGAGAGAAAACGCATCAGCTCCTGCCTGCCGGTTTCCTGCCCCAGCCACTCCAGCAGTTTGCCCTTGACTTCGTCCATCTTCTTGAACTTGATCAAGCCTTGCCACGGGGTATAGAGCACGACTTCACCGTCGTCTGGCCGACTCATGGCGAAGGCCCCGGCCAACGGCGTGCCCTTTTCACCGTTTTGCATCAGAAGCAAGCGATGAACGAGCATCGGCGAGGTATGGTTTTTACGCGTGGTATGGGTCGCGAGGTAAACCGTGGAAAGCCATTTGAGATCGTCAAGGGAGAAGTTCAGGGCTTTTTCTTGAGCGCCCGTTTGCTTGGCAGTGGAGGCAAGTTCTGCCTCCTTGAAAAAATACGGCAGTGCTAATGTCGTCATTGTGTCTCCTCGAAGTGCTGCGAGTGCTGAGTCATCGCAGGTCATTGGGTCGAGGGAAAAACGTAGGGCAGGGGGCGATGTTGAGTGCGGTAGATATTGCTGGCACCGATTTGCATGCCCAAAACTTGACAGCAAGGCCGTATGAAAGCGCTTAATCGTCGTGTCGCGCTTTTCTAACAATAAAACCGGAGCTTCAGATGACCGCATCGCCAGAATTGGCCGTTAGTTCGTGCAAACAAACGCTCGATTTCGATTCTCTTGTTGTGTTGCTTGAACAGATTTTCGTCCGTCATGGCACCTCCATGGACGTCGCCCGGACCCTGGCGCAAAACTGTGCCGGTGCCGAACGGGACGGCGCCCACAGCCATGGCGTGTTCCGTATTCCAGGCTACGTATCGACGCTGCGAAGCGGTTGGGTCAATGGGCAGGCGGTGCCTGTGGTGGAAGATGTGGCGTCAGGTTTTGTCCGGGTCGATGCCGACAACGGTTTCGCCCAACCGGCGCTTGCGGCTGCGCGAGCCTTGTTGGTAGAGAAGGCCCGCAGCGCGGGTATCGCGGTGCTGGCCATTCGTAACTCTCATCATTTCGCCGCGTTGTGGCCAGACGTGGAGCCTTTCGCCTATGAAGGGCTGGTGGCGCTGAGCGTGGTCAACAGCATGACCTGTGTGGTGCCGTACGGTGCGGATCGCCCCTTGTTTGGTACTAACCCGATAGCCTTTGCCGCACCTCGGGCCGACGGTGATCCGATTGTTTTCGACCTGGCAACCAGCGCCATCGCCCATGGCGACGTGCAGATCGCCGCGCGTAAGGGTGAACGCTTGCCTGCGGGCATGGGAGTCGACAGCCTCGGTCAGCCGACCCAGGACCCGAAAGCCATACTGGAGGGCGGGGCGTTGCTGCCGTTCGGCGGGCACAAAGGTTCGGCGTTGTCGATGATGGTGGAGTTGTTGGCAGCGGCGCTGACCGGCGGGAATTTTTCGTTCGAATTCGATTGGTCGAACCATCCAGGGGCCAAGACGCCCTGGACCGGGCAATTGCTGATTGTGATCGACCCGAGCAAGGCTGCTGGGCAGGGTTTTGCCGAACGCAGCCAGGAACTGGTGCGGCAGATGCACAGTGTGGGGCTCAAGCGGTTGCCGGGAGATCGTCGTCACCATCAGCGGGCGAAATCGGCGGCCAACGGCATTGAACTGGATGTACAGACGTTGAAGGAGTTGCGGGAACTGGCGGGGGGTTGAAGCGTATGGCGCGGGAGTCCGGATCTCACGCCGGTCTCCTGTAGCAGCCGGACGCAGGCTGCGCCAGCTGCTACAGGGGGAGTGTTGCTACAAGCTGAATGCTATTAACGACGGCCCAGCAACAAGCCCACCACCAAACCGAAACCGGCGGAGATCGCCACGGTTTGCCATGGGTGACCGCCGATATAGGTTTCGGTGGCATCAACGGCGGGCTTTGTCCGGTCACGAACGTTTGTCACCGAATCCATCGCCTGCTGAAGCTTCTGGGCAATTTGACCACGAAGGGTCTCGGCTTCTTCACCGACCAGTGATGCGCTGCTTTTAAGCAGTTTGTCGGACTCCTCGATCAGCGCCTGCAACTCGCTGAAGGCTTGATCCTTGATTTGGTCTGCGGCGTTTTGTGCGGCGGTTTTCCGAGCCATTGAGGTACTCCTTACTGATTAATGGGCAGTGAACAATGGAGTCTGCTGCGATGGAAAAAGTTGCAGGGATTTTGCGCTAACCCGTGATCCTTCGGAAAATCCAGCGCAGGAGATTTCTGACTACAGTGTAAGATGTCGCCTATTTTACGCAGCAGGTAAATCCCATGAGCTTTAATCTGGCCGACAAACCCCTTGCCGAGCGCGCCGCGCTTGAAGATGAAAAATCCCGTCTGTTCGACCTTTGGCAAAGCAATCTGGGCAAAGCCAAGGGTGAGGCGGCACGGTTGTTCGGGGAGCGCGCCAAGCGCAAAGGCAAGTGGTCCGAGTGGGTCCGTTCCGAACTCGACGCCATGTCGCCTCCGGAATTCGCGAACATGGTGCGCAGTGAAGTGAACCGGCTGATGGCTGCCAAGTAACCCTGCGCCCGACACCGTCCCTGTAGGAGCTGCCGCAGGCTGCGATCTTTTGATCTTGCTTCTCGGCGATTTCATCAAGATCAAAAGATCGCAGCCTGCGGCAGCTCCTACGGGGTACGTTTGCACTCGCAAGATTGTCATTGATCGCTGGCAAAGCTCGCGACAATCGCCTCGCGCACTTTCAACACGACCGGATCGAGTTGCGTGCTGGTGCGCCAGCCCAGCTCGATCGGGTAACGCGGCAAGGCCAGAGGGCAGGGCAGTAGCGTCAGGCCACTGAGCGCTGCGATGCTCTGCGCGGCGTGGGTCGGAATGGTCGCCACCGCCTGACTGCCTTTAAGCAAAAAGGGGAGTGCCGCAAAGTGCGTCGTGGATGCGCACACCCGGCGAGTCAGCCCCAGCGCTGCCAATCCCTCATCCGTGATCCCGATAAAGCCGCCCGACGACACCAGAATGTGCTCACGGGCGACGAACGCCTCAAGGCTGAGGTTGTGCTGTCCCTCGGCAAGACTGGCGGGGTCGACCAGGCACGCATAATCCCCTTCACCCAACACCTGACGACTGAGCAGTCGCTCGGCAAATCCGCCGGCAGTAATGGCCAGATCGATGCTGCGGTCCATCAAGGCCTGCGCGACGATCTGGCTATGAGTCTGACGGAAAATCAGCCGCAGCTTCGGTGCACACCGGGCAATGTCCGAGATCAGGCGTCGACCGTAGGCGATTTCAAAATCATCGGACAAGCCGATGGCAACGGAACGACCTTCGTACTCATGGGCCGCAGGGTCGACCATGGCCAGGCTTTGCCGGCATTTGTTCAACGCATCGCTAATGACGGGCTTCAGCTGATTGGCCCGGAGCGTCGGCGCGAGGCCGCGACCGGTGCGGACGAACAAGGGGTCGCCATACACGTCGCGCAGCCGGCGCAGCGCGGCGCTGACGGCCGATTGCGTCACGCCCAGGCGCAGTGCCGCGCGGCTGGCACTGGATTCTTCATGTAACGCTTCGAAGACTTTGAGCAGGTTGAGATCGACAGTAGTGATATTCATGGTGTTCATATCATTCAGCAGTGAGTCGGGCTTTATTCATGATCCTGTCCCGCCGGAGAATGAGCAACACCCCAGCGCTTTTGGAGAGACCGACATGCCCAAGTCAATCGTTGCTGCATTGCAAATCGGCGCTTTGCCCGGTGGCAAAGCCGACACCCTGGAGCAGATTCTTGCCTGGGAAAACGCCATCATCGAAGCCGGCGCGGCGCTGGTGGTCATGCCCGAAGCCTTGCTGGGCGGTTACCCGAAAGGCGAGGGTTTCGGCACGCAACTGGGCTATCGCCTGCCGGAAGGGCGTGAGGCATTTGCCCGCTACTTCACCAATGCCATCGACGTGCCCGGCGCCGAAACGGAGGCGCTGGCGGGCTTGTCGGCGCGCACGGGCGCGAATCTGGTGATCGGCGTGATTGAGAGAGTCGCCAGCACGTTGTATTGCACCGCACTGTATTTCGATCCCATAGGCGGGTTGGTCGCCAGGCACCGCAAACTGATGCCCACCGGCACCGAGCGATTGATCTGGGGCAAGGGCGATGGCTCGACCTTGCCGGTGATCGACAGCCAGGTCGGGCGGATCGGCGCGGTGGTGTGCTGGGAAAACATGATGCCGCTGTTACGCACCGCGATGTATGCCAAAGGCGTGGAAGTCTGGTGTGCACCGACGGTGGACGAACGGGAGATGTGGCAGGTCAGCATGCGTCATATTGCCCACGAGGGGCGCTGCTTCGTTGTCAGCGCCTGCCAGGTTCAGGATTCGCCAAAAGCCTTGGGACTGGACATCGCCAACTGGCCGGCGGATCGGCCATTGATCTCGGGTGGAAGCATCATCGTTGGCCCCATGGGTGACATTCTCGCAGGCCCGTTGCGGGGTGATGCGGGGTTGCTCACCGCGACGATCGATACCGATGACCTGATTCGTGCCCGATACGATTTCGATGTGGTCGGCCACTACGCGCGCCCGGATGTGTTCGAGTTGACGGTGGATGAGCGGGCGAAACCTGGCGTTCGATTTACCGCATAGCGCCCACATTGGTTTCCACCGGTTCATAAACAACGCGTCGGCCAGCCAGTGAATTTCAACGTCGCTCGAGCCATTCTTCCCGAGTGATTTCCCAGATATCCTTGGGAAATTCCCCTCCGACAAACCGGCCTGTCCCCGTGTCGATCAACCGCATTCCACCCCGTTCCGATAGCTTGCGCGAGCCAATGTTCGGTGCCGCTTTCGGAACGCGCATCACCGGGCGACCCAGGGTTTCAAACCAATACGCCGTCACAGCGGCGCTGGCTTCAGTCATCAAGCCTTGCCCCTGCCATTGGGGCCCGAGCCAGAAACCGCGGTTGTTGTCCTGCTCGTCCATCAAACTGATGTTCCCGATCAGATGCTCCGGGGCGGTTTTCAAGCGAATCGACCAGTGCCACTCTGTTCCTGCGGCAATCGCCGGCAATGCGATGTCACGCAGATAAGTCTGGGCGCCGTCTGCCGGATAGGGCCAAGGCACAAACGCGTTGAGGTAACGAACAACCTCCCAGTGCGCGAAGTGTTGCTGGATGTCCGGCGCATCAGCCATTTCCAGCGGTCGCAGGATCAGGCGTTCGGTGTAGAGCGTGGGTGTCGGTTCCATGATGGATGGGGCTCCTTTGTCGGGCCTACCAGGTGCCGGATGTCGTCCCCGGCAGGCTGAGATTGCCAGTGTCCACGAATCGCATCGTGCCAAACAACCCGCCGGCGAGTTTGCCGCGCAACACATAGGGCAGATTGTTCAGCGACTGGGTTTGACTCAAGCCCAGGGTCTGACGCAGCACCGAGAAGGCTGACACGCTCACCGGCACCGTCAGCACAGTTTCCGAAAACCGAGCGATAGAACCCGACTGATCGCTGACGCCCGACGCCAGTGGCTGGCCATTGACCTCTAGATCCAGCGCGACGCCGTTGTAGTCGACAGGAGTCTCGTTGGGGTTCTGCACGCGTATTTTCACCGCGAAGCGCACTTCCATGTCCTGGCTTTGCAGGGGCTCCAGGCCGACGACATTGATGTTCAGCGGATCGCGATTGGGGAACAGGGCGCAGGCGCTCAGGGAGAGCAACAGCAAGGAAAGGATGACGGCGTGGACACTGCGCATAAACAGGCTCTCATGAAGAAAAGGGCTGAACCGCCGCCGGCTCAGCCCTCGAGCCTTTTTAGCGGTTCAACTGTGCGACCGCTGCAGGCGGGACCGGTTCACCTTTGGCGGGGACCTCCGGGTTTTCCATGACCTGCAGGATCGATGCTTCGGGATCGAAATCATCTTCTTCCAGTTCAAGGAATTCCTCAGGCAGGAAGATATTCAGCACGATAGCGCACAACGCGCCCACGGTAATCGGCGATTCAAAGATGTTGTGCAGCGCCATCGGCAGTTCGCGCAGCACCTCTGGAACGGCCGCAACCCCCAGGCCCATGCCGAGGGAAATCGCCACGATCAGCATGTTGCGCCGATGCAGCCCGGCTTCGGCAAGGATCTTGATTCCGGCCACCGCGACGGTGCCGAACATCACCAGTTCCGCGCCGCCCAGTACTGGTTTCGGCATCAGTTGCAGCACCGCGCCGATCATCGGGAACAGGCCCAGAATTACCAGCAGGCCGGCAATGAAAAATGCCACATAACGGCTGGCGACGCCGGTGAGCTGAATCACCCCATTGTTCTGGGCGAACGTGACCATCGGCATGCTGTTGAACACGGCCGCCATGGCGGAGTTGAGACCGTCGGCGAGGAGGCCGGACTTGATACGGCGGATGTAGATCGGGCCTTTGACCGGTTGCCGGGAGATCATCGAGTTGGCCGTCAGGTCGCCAGCAGCTTCCAGCGGCGACACCAGGAAGATCACCGCCACGGGCACGAACGCCACCCAATCGAAGTTGAAACCGTACTTGAACGGCACCGGTACGCTCATCAACGGCACATCGGGCATGCTGGCGAAACTCACGTCACCCATTGCCCAGGCCACGACATAGCCGAGGGTCAGGCCGATGACAATCGCGCCCAGGCGCAGGAACGGCACATCGACCCGGTTCAACACCACAATCGTGCCCAGCACCAATGCCGCGAGTGCCAGGTGATGAGCTCCGCCGAGGTCCGGTGCACCGAAGCCGCCGGCGATATCCGTCATCGCCACCTTGATCAACGACAGGCCCATGAGCGTGATGATGGTGCCGGTCACAACCGGGGTGATGAGCATGCGCAGCTTGCCGATGAACTGGCTCAGTACGACTTCGATGAAGGCGGCGAAAAAGCACGCGCCAAAGATCGTCGAGAGGATTTCGTCGGTGCCACCACCACGGGCCTTGACCATGAAACCGGCACTGAGAATCACGCTGATGAACGAGAAACTGGTGCCTTGCAGGCACAGAAGCCCTGAGCCCACCGGTCCGAAGCGCCGTGCCTGGACGAACGTCCCCAGGCCCGACACGAACAGCGCCATGCTGATCAGGTAGGGCACTTCACTTTGCAGGCCCAAGGCGCTGCCCATGATCAAAGTCGGGGTGATGATGCCGACGAAACTCGCCAGGACGTGCTGCAGCGCGGCGAAAATGGTCGCGGTGAGATGCGGGCGGTCGTTGAGGCCGTAAATCAGGTCGTTGTTTCGTGCAGGTGGGGCTTTTTCAGAGGCGGTCGTGGTTGTATGCGTGCCAACAGGCGGGCCGGGTCAGAAAATGGAGGCGCAGGATGCCAGAAAGCAGCAGAAACAGTAACCAGGCGTTTCAGCATTCCACTTCCGAGCGCGCTCCCTGCGCAGGCATTTCGACAAGCTCCCCTCGCCACGGGTTTACCCCTCATCCCGGATAAATCATTTGTCTCAGGTAAAGCCCTTGTCCCCAAAACACTGCACTCAACCAAACGCCGCCACCAAATCCTCCTCAAACGCCTGTTGCGCATCCCCCGGTACCTGGGCGCGGTGGCGGGCCAGTTGAAACGCCACGTCGAAACTCATTTCACCCTCACGCACCGTTCGCAGCAGTCCCTTGTCCTCCCAGCTGCGGGCATAGTGACTCGGCAGGTAACCCACGTGTTTGCCGGAGAGGATGAAGGCGAGGGTGCCTTCCACCTGCTCCGACCGCGCCGAACAGTGCTGGCCCTGGGACGGTTCATCATTGCGCAGGAAGCGGTAGGGGTGGTCCACGTGATCACTGGCCTTCAACACCGCTTCCTCAGCGTCACCGGTAAACAGCGGATGGCCAGGTGCGCAGTACAGGTGCTGGGTTTCGCTGAACAGTTCGCGGTAATCAAACGCGGTTTGTGCCATTGAGAAATAGCCGATAGCAAGGTCCAGCCGCTGTTGCAGCAGCAGTCGCTCCATTTCGCCCGGCATCGCGGTCATCAGTTCGATGCGCACCGATTCGTCACGCTCACGAAAGCGCCGGATGGCCTCTGCCACCTTTTGCAGTACGGATGGGTCAACCGCTTCTGATATTCCCAGGCGGACTTCACCGATCAGGCGCCCGGCCACGCCATTGGATTGATGGCGGAACGCCTCGATGGATTGAAAGAGCCCGCGTGTCGCACTGAGCAGTTGTTCGCCCTTGGGCGTTATCTTGAAACCCCCTTTACCGCGACTGCACAACCGATAGCCGAGGCGGGTTTCGAGCTTGGCCATTTGCTGGCTGATGCTCGACTGGCTCAAGCCCAGATCACCCTGAGCAGCGCTGAAACCGCCACATTCGACCACACGAACAAACAGCCGCAGCAGGTGCAGGTCGAGATCATGCAGTTGACCGAGCATTAAACATTACCCCTCGATAATGTCAGGTTAACAAACCTGATATTTCGCCAATGTATCCGACGTTGCATCCTGCGGTCACTTCCTCTGGTCAGGTGTTCGTCATGGCTCCCACGTTCAAGCGCTGTCTACCGGTACTTTTTCTTACCATGGCTGCCTCGGTGCAGGCGCAGGAACAAGTGGTCAATCTTTACAGCTGGGCGGATTACGTGGCGCCGGAAACGCTGCAGCGGTTCGAAAAAGAAACCGGCATACACGTGCGCTACGACACGTTCGACGCGCCGGAAGTGCTCGAAACCAAACTGCTCACCGGCGGCAGCGGCTATGACGTGGTGGTGCCGTCGTCCAGTGTTCTGGCGCGCGGACTCACGGCAGGAGCGTTGAAAGTGATTCCTCATGAGGGGCTAACGGGCTACGCCAATCTTGATCCGGACCTGTTGGAGAAACTGGCGGCGGTCGACCCTGGCAATCAGTACGGCGTTCCCTACACCTGGGGCACGCTGGGACTTGGGATGAATGTCGAAGCGGTGCAGCAGCGCTTGCCGAACGTGCCACTCAACAGCCTGGACCTGCTGTTCAAACCGGAGTACGCCAGCAAATTGAAAGACTGTGGCATTGCCATCATCGACTCGCCCCAGGAAGTGATTGGCCTGGCGTTGCACTACCTGGGTAAAGATCCCTACAGCACTGACAAGTCCGATCTCGACGCGGCGCAGGCCTTGTTGCACACACTGCAGCCTTCGGTGCTGTACGTGGCCAGCGGACGGCAGATCAATGATCTGGCCAACGGCAGCGTCTGCCTGGCGCTGTCGTACAACGGTGACGCCAGCATGGCGGCCGACCAGGCGCGAAAAGCCAACAAACCCTACGAAATCGCTTACCGGATTCCCAAGGAAGGCACCCTCGTGTGGCAGGACAATCTGGCGATCCCCAAGGACGCTCCGCACCCGGAAGCAGCCCGCCTGTTTATCGAATTCATGCTGCGCCCGGAGTCCGTCGCGGCGCTGACCAACACGCTGTTTTTCGCCACCGCCAACCAGGCAGCGACGCCATTGGTGGATGAAGCGGTGCGCAACGACCCTGATATCTACCCACCAGCGGATGTCCGTGACCGGCTGTACGCCGACCGGACCATGAGCCTCAAAGACATGCGTCAGCGCACCCGCTTGTGGACCACTTTCCGTAGCCGCCAATAATAAGGAGCTTTAAATGGACGCCCCCGTGCAAAACGATCAGGCCATGACTCGCGACAGTCTTTATGGCACTGCTGCAGAAAGTACCTACGCCGGCATCACCAGTTTCATGCGTCGTCGCTACAGCCGCGATTTGCGCGGTGTCGACGTGGCCGTGAGCGGTGTGCCTTTCGACACCGCCACCAGTAATCGTCCCGGTGCGCGTTTCGGACCGCGCGGCATTCGTGCTGCCTCTGCCGGGATTGCCTGGGAGCGTCACTGGCCGTGGACCTTCGATCCGTTCGATCATTTGGCGGTGGTCGACTTCGGCGATTGCGACTTCGATTACGGTTCACCGCACTCGGTACCGGGAAGCATCGAGGCGCATGCCAACCATATTCTCGAGTCCGGCAGCGCGATGCTGACGTTTGGGGGCGATCACTTCATCACCTATCCGCTGCTCAAGGCCCATGCCCGCAAACATGGGCCGCTGTCGTTAATTCACTTCGACGCCCACAGCGACACCTGGCCAGACGAGGAGGGCAAGCGCGTCGACCACGGCACCATGTTCTGGCACGCCGCCAAGGAAGGCCTGGTCGATCCGTCGCGCTCGGTGCAGATTGGTTTGCGCACCACGAACGACGATCACATGGGCTTTGAAGTGCTGGATGCCCGACAAGTGCATCGCCGCGGCTGTGAAGCCATCGTCGAGGCGATCCGCGCCCGGGTGGGCGATCATCCGGTGTACCTGACATTCGACATCGATTGCCTCGATCCGGCCTTTGCGCCGGGCACGGGAACGCCGGTGTGCGGTGGCTTGAGCACGGTGCAGGCGCTGGAAATTCTGGGTGGTTTGCGCGGCATCAACCTGGTGGGGATGGACGTGGTGGAGGTGGCCCCGGCTTATGACAGTGCGGAGATCACATCGCTGGCCGCGGCAACATTGGCGATGGAGATGCTGTGTTTGTATGCGGCCAGGCATAAGGTTGATCGGTAACCTGCTGACACTCCGAATCCTTGCCGACCACGGTGTGTAGGAACTGTGTAGGAGCTGCCGAGTGAAACGAGGCTGCGATCTTTTGATCTTGCTTTTAAAAGCCAA